>NZ_JBDWVM010000001.1:0-6405 GCF_039984035.1 Planktotalea sp.
CGGCGTTCGCGCCGTGGTGATCCTAGATGGACGCGCGCCCAATGCCTGCTTGCTCGAGCTTTATACAGAACACGGTGCAGGTTCGCTCATTCGCGGTTAAGGCGCTTGCCTTGAAAAGTTGCTGTTCTTCTTGATCGCGCACGCATGACGTGTAGGCTGTCTCAGATTATTTCAACGACGTTTTTGATTTGGAGATTTGCCATGGCCGACGATCCCAAACCGGCAGAGCCAAAAACTCTGACCTATCACTTGCTAAGCATGCTGCGCCGACCCATCGAATATGGTCTCACAGGCGCAGCGTTGGTCGGCGTTTTGTTTCTAGCCAATCGATCCGAAATTCTGCCAAAGGTGTTCAAGGGCGCAGGCTTTGAAGTCGAGTTTCAGGAAAAGGTGATCCGCACGACCGCAGACACCGAACAAGGTATCAAAGTTTTACGCGCTACCGTTGAAGAGATGCGCGCAGAACTAAAGTCGCTTCGAACTGCGTTGGCCTCCATCGATGCGCCTGTGATTGCTGACGCTCCAGATCCTGATGCTATCGCCCAAACAAATGCGCTTCAGAAAGATGCAGATGGAGCCGATAAAGACAGCCTTTTGGTCGAGCAAAACCAAGTTATCCAAACCAAAGGGTTTATGTGGCTTGGAACCTATGACCCTCAACAAGAGCGATGGACTGATTTCTCGATCCAGCTGACTGATGGAGCTGAGCTCCCCCCGCCTGCGCAGCTTTCTGATCAAGCTTTGATGCTCACGACTACGGTCAACGTTAGGGAAGCCTATCCTTCGAATGACAGCAGTTATTTTCGCAGCGTGCGCGCAATCGGCGTGGCTGAGACAGGCACCCGCGCCACCTTGCTCTCTGTTCCGCAAAGCTACAACCGTGACGGCGTCGAACAAATCTGGGCACAAGTCGATGTGGCGGCACGGCCCTATATCGGTTTCAGCAGTTCAAACTAATTCATGAGTGACGCTCTTAAGACTCTTAACCATCTGTCAGCGGCATCGCATCTGGAGGTCTTTGGCCTCTTGCATGAGGGATCGGAGACAATTGCACTGCTTGGCCCCCGCGAACCCGATTTTTGGGCGAATGTGAGCCAAAGCGCTGAGTTTTTGGACGGGCAAAGCGATCCCTTGGATCGTTGGTCAAAGCGCGTAGTGAGGCAAATAGCGAAGGAATGTGGAGCAAAGGCCCTATTCCCTTCTGACGGACCTCCCTACCCGCCCTTCATTTCCTGGGCCCTCGCGAGTGGACAAAGTTGGGTATCCCCTGTTGGCATGTTGGTTCATGAAACGGCTGGCCTGTTCATTTCCTTTCGTGCCGCGCTACGATTTTCTGAGCATTTACCGCTGCCAGCTCAGACGGCTTCGCCATGTGTGAACTGTGCAAAGCCTTGCGTGTCGGCCTGCCCCGTGAATGCGCTTTCACCAGATCACTACGATGTACCAAGCTGCATGTCCCATATTCGGGAACGCGATAGCGCCGAGTGTCGGTCAAAAGGCTGCGCCGCGCGGCGCGCCTGTCCTGTGTCACAAAATTATGCACGCTCGCCGCTACAATCCGCTTTCCACATGCGCGCGTTTCTAGGAGAATAAAGCATGAGCAAAAAACTAATCATCATGCGGCATGCTAAATCCAGTTGGGAGCATGAAGGCCCTGACAAAACCCGCCCTTTGAATGAACGGGGACGCAAAGGCGCGACAGCGCTTGGCGAGTGGCTCCGATCCCAAAACCTGCATCCGGATACGATCCTTTGCTCCAGCGCAGCGCGCACGCAAGAAACGGCTGCACGCTTGAAGCTGAGCCAACCTATAAGTTCTATCGATGCGCTTTATATGGGCTCTGCGGATGAGTTGCTTCAGGAAGTCAAAAGCGCGGAAGGCGAGACCGTTTTACTGGTTGCGCACAATCCGGGCATTGGTGATTTTGCAGAACGACTTGCCCAAAAAGCACCAATGCACCCAAGGTTTCTGGATTACCCTTCAGGTGCGACCACTGTCTTTGAATGTGACATTGCCAGTTGGAGTGAGTTGGAATTCGGTGGAGCAACTGCCACCCAGTTCACCACGCCGCGCGATCTGGTCTAAACTTTTCATCTCTTTCGAAATGTCTCGGGGTGCTGGTTGCGCTCGCGCGCAGCAACTCCCTTGAAACGAAAAAAGGCAGACCCGAGGGTCTGCCTTTTACGCCGTAGGGTGCGTGGTATCACGCACCTTACGATTAGCTTAGTGCCCCAAAATCTGGCTCAGGAACAATTGCGTGCGCTCAGATTGCGGGTTGTTAAAGAACGCTTCTGGTTCGTTCTGCTCCACGATCTGGCCCTGATCCATGAAGATCACGCGGTTCGCCACCTGACGGGCAAAGCCCATCTCGTGCGTAACGCAAAGCATTGTCATGCCTTCTTCCGCAAGTTCGATCATCGTATCGAGAACTTCCTTGATCATTTCTGGATCAAGCGCTGATGTCGGCTCATCGAACAACATGATACGAGGCTGCATGCAGAGAGAGCGCGCAATCGCAACACGCTGCTGCTGACCACCGGACAACTGCCCTGGATACTTGTTCGCTTGATCCGGAATTTTCACCTTCTCAAGGAAATGCATCGCGCGCTCTTCGGCTTCTTTCTTAGGCGTTTTACGCACCCAGATCGGAGCCAATGTGCAGTTCTCCAAAATCGTAAGATGCGGGAACAGGTTGAAGTGCTGGAAGCACATCCCAACCTCTGAGCGGATCTTGTCGATGTTCTTCAAATCAGAGGACAGCACTGTGCCGTCGACCTCAATACGTCCCTGCTGATGCTCTTCCAACGCGTTAATGCAGCGGATGAGCGTGGATTTACCGGACCCAGAAGGTCCACAAATCACGATACGCTCGCCGCGATTAACCGTAAGGTTGATATCGCGCAGCACGTGGAATGTGCCGTACCATTTGTTCATGTTCTCAATGGTAATCGCGATCTCGTCCGATACCTGAAGTTTTGCTTCGGCCATGTGTCTAGCCTCCTATTATCGGTGACCGGTTGCGAGCTGACGCTCCAACCATTGTGAATATTGTGAAATGCCATAGCAGACGACGAAGAACAGCAAGGCCGCAAAGCCGAAGAGTTCCCAATAAACGCCATTCCATTCAGCAGATGCCAAGATCGGTCCGCGGATCATCCCCACCAGATCGAACATCGAAATGACCGATACCAGCGCAGTGTCTTTGAACAGGCCAACCGCTACGTTCACGATCCCTGGAATGGAAATCTTGAGCGCTTGAGGCAAGATGATGAGACGCATGTTCTGAGCGTAATCGAGGCCCAGTGAATCGCCCGCTTCATATTGGCCCTTTGGCAAAGCCGCGAGACCACCACGGATCACCTCGGCAATATAGGCTGCCGAGAACATCGTGATCATGATGATAACGCGCAGGATCAAATCGAACGTCGTGCCGGGTGGCAAGAAATACGCGAGAACCACGTTCGCCACGAACAAAAGCGTGATCAACGGAACGCCGCGAATGAATTCGATGAAGACAACGCAGATGCCTTTGATAATCGGCATGTCAGACTGACGACCCAGCGCTAAGACGATGCCCAGAGGGATCGACAAAGACACGCAGACCACGCCAAGGATGAAGTTCAACATGAACCCCCCCATGTCACGGCTGGGGATTGCTTCCAGCGCTAAGAAGCCAGGCAATGCCCCTGAGATAAAGCCAGAGACCCACCAAACGACGAAGGCGGCGATAACTCCGCCAATGAGGCCCATCGCAAAGCTTTGCTTTTCTAATTTCGTGAAGGCGATATAGCCACCGACAAAACCGAGTGCTGCAAAGACAGGTGTCAAGATAGTGCCACCCCAAATGAGCCAAAAGGCAAGGAAGGGGTAGATGGCTGTCGTCATAAGCATCCAGCCACGCACTTTTTTCGCATCTGACTTTGCCATGATGGATGCCGCAAACACAGCGCCTGCTATCAAGACAACGACGATGCCCTGCGCAGCACTACCAATGATGAGGACAAGAACCCCCAAGACGGCCAGTGCAATCGCAAGACCCTTTGTCGCTTTTTCCATGTGATTCATGAACATCAAAGGCACGACAGCAACGCTTAACAAAACGAATGCCAGAGCAGGACGCCAGTAATGTTCTTCAGGATAGGTGAAGCCAAACAACAGTTGGTTCCAGCGTTCCGTCAAAACTGAGAAACATCCGCCGACTGTGCCCTGAAGGACTTCACGGCATGCTGCGAGCGAAGGGGTATCCCAAACGCCGTTTGCAAACCAAGGAAACGCGCCAGACACGATCTTGTAGATGAAATACAGAGCGACAATCGTCAGAATTGAACTGAACGCATTTGGGAACAAGTTCGAGCGCAGCCAACCAATGGGGCCAGAGCTTGTCACCGGCGGTGATTTTTCCGCCAGCATTGCGTCGCGAACGAAAGCGACAGGTGTGGTGTTGGTATCTGTCATCTTACCGCTCCTTCAATTTTACTGAGTTGTTGTAGACGTTCATAACGGCAGAAATGCTGAGTGAGATCACAAGATAGAACAGCATCAACAAGAGAACCGTTTCAATCGCGCGGCCCGTTTGGTTGAGCGTGATACCACCTAGCGTGCCCGTCACATCCATGTATCCAACCGCAATTGCGAGCGAGGAGTTCTTAGTGATGTTCAGGTACTGAGAAATCAGCGGCGGAATGATCACGCGAAGCGCTTGTGGCAGAACCACAAGGTTCATGATGCGGCCCGGACGCAAACCCAGTGAAGCCGCCGCTTCGGTCTGACCTTTGGAGATCGCCAAGATACCCGCACGCACGTTTTCCGCGATAAAGGCAGCTGTGTAGATCGACAATGCAAACGTCAGAGCGATGAACGAGTTACGCGCATAGATGCCGCCTTTGAAGTTGAAGCCCTTCAGTTCAGGAAGCTCCCATGACAGCCCCATTATGAAGCAAGCAACGATCAATGGTACAAACCAAATCGCGAGCGTCTTGTAGATTGTTGTCGGACGGTCGCCTGTTGCTTCTTGCACAGCAGACGCTGATTTTGCGACAGCACGGCTACCAAAGAAACTTGCGATCAACAGCGCAATGATGATCAGCCAACCTGTGGAACCCGAAGCCCATTCAGCTGTGAAATGCGGACGCGGAAAATAAAAGCCGCGGCCCGTGAAAGCGAACATGTCAAACAGCATACTCGCCGTTGCATCATCACCGCGGAATTCGCGGGGTTGCGGCAACACGGCAACGAAGACCGCCATGATGATCAAGATCCAGATCAGCACCGGTACGTTGCGGAAGATTTCCACGTAAAAGGACATCAGCTTGCTGACGAGCCAGTTGTTGCTGAGACGCAAAACACCGACGAGAACACCAATGATCGTTGCAAAGAAACAAGCAACGACAGCAACCAGCAAGGTATTCAGGATACCCACGGTCGCAGCCCGTAGGTGCGTCGATTGTGAGGAATATTCGATAAGGCGCTGGTTGATATCATACCCTGCAGGTTCGCCCAAGAACTTGTAAGAGATGTTCAGACCAGCCGCTTGCAGGTTCGCAATCAAGTTGCTTGCTAAGTAGCCGAAGGCTGCAATCAGTGCGACGAGCGCGATAAATTGAAATGTATAGGATCGGTAACGCGTATCGTTGATCAACATCGATAAGCGGAATCCGCCCTTTGGAGGGTCAGATAGAGTCGTCATGGACTGTTCCCTGGTGTGCTATTTCTGGTGAAACCTGCCGGTTGGTCCGATCATGGCTCAGAAATTGCTAGTTTAATCTAAGTCGTAATGAAGAAGGGCGCGGAGTATACCGCGCCCTTCTTTTAGTATTCCGGGTTTAGCGGAATGGTGGAACGTAGAGCAGACCACCGTCTGTCCACTGTGCGTTCAGGCCGCGAGACAGACCGATTGGCGTGTTTTCACCAATGTTCTTCTCGAAGATTTCACCGTAGTTACCGCCAGCCATGATAGCTTTCATCGCCCAGTCAGCGTCGAGGCCGAGCATTTCGCCCAATGTGCCTTCTGTACCGAGGATACGGTTGATTTCTGGGTTGTTGCCAGCTGCTGCGCCAAGCTCAGCGATGTTTGCAGACGTGATGCCTACTTCTTCTGCTGCGATCAGTGCGTTCAAAGACCAACGTACAACGTCGCCCCATTCGTTGTCGCCGTGGCGAACAAGTGGGCCGAGTGGCTCTTTAGAGATGATCTCTGGAAGAACAACGTGGTCCGCTGGGTTTTCAAATGCGGCACGTGTTGCTGCAAGACCGGATGCGTCTGTTGTGTAAACGTCGCATGCACCTTCGAGATACAAAGGCTGAGCTTCAGCGTTTGTTTCGATTGGAACTGGCTCATAAGAGATGTTGTTTGTACGGAAGAAGTCCGCCAAGTTCAGCTCTGTTGTTGTACCAGTTTGGATACAT
>NZ_JBDWVM010000002.1:0-12039 GCF_039984035.1 Planktotalea sp.
CCGGTTTGATCTAAGCAATTTTCGCTCAAGCGGCTTTCGTTTTGACGCGGCGCCTGATCCAGAACCTGACCTGACCTTTATCGCCGCCGCGGACGTCAATTCTGCAGACTTTGTCGTTGAATTACGCGGCGCAGATGAAGCCGCTTTTCCCGTTACGCCCCATGCCCAGAGGATGAGTTTGGCGCAGTTCCAAGCAGCCAAACCTGCGCCCGCCCTCAATCAGCGCGCGGTTTTCGCATGCCGCTCGGGTTTGCGCGCGTGGCAAGCGGCGACATTTCTACGCTCCTATTGGAGCGGTGACATCGAATTAATCGCAATGGGCGATGTGCCCCAACAGAAAGACTACTGAGATGAAACTGACTTCCCTAACTGCTGCTATTTCACTTGCAGCGACGCCACTTTTGGCGAGCGATGAAATGACGGTTCTGCTGGATTGGTTTATCAATCCAGATCACGGGCCAATTATTGTCGCGCAGGAAAAGGGGTATTTTGCGGAGCAGGACCTCGAGGTTGAAATCATCGCGCCTGCTGATCCGTCTGATCCCCCCAAACTGGTTGCGGCTGGCAAAGCGGAGCTTGCAATCTCTTATCAACCGCAGCTGCACCTGCAAATTCATGAAGGGTTGCCGCTGCAACGCGTAGGGACTTTGGTGGCGACGCCGTTGAACTGCTTGCTCGCGCTTGCGGATGGGCCGATCAAATCACCGGCCGATTTGGCAGGTCGTAAGGTCGGTTTCTCGGTTGGAGGCGTGGAAGAGGCTGTTTTGGGATCGATTTTACGGCACCACGGTTTGTCGCTTGCAGATGTCGAACTCGTCAACGTGAACTGGTCCCTTTCGCCGTCGCTAATGTCAGGGCAGGTGGATGCGGTCATTGGTGCATACAGAAACTTTGAACTTAACCAGATGGAAATCGAAGGCGTCGAGGGCAATTGCTTTTTCGTCGAAGAAGAAGGCCTGCCGCCCTATGATGAACTGATCTATGTAGCCAACACCGAAACGATGGACAAAGACTTGATTGCGCGGTTTCTGGCTGCGACCGAAAAGGCGACGCAGTACATTGTGAACCATCCTGAAGAGAGTTGGGACATCTTTGCGGGGACCTCCGCTGAGCTACAAGATGAGCTAAATGCAAAAGCATGGGTCGATACGTTGCCGCGCTTTGCGTTGCGTCCAACGGCGATGGATGAGGGGCGCTATGAAACCTTTGAGGCGTTCTTGCATGGGGCTGGTCTGATCCCATCGCTTAACGCGGTTTCCAAAATTGCTATCGATGTGACGGCCAAGTGATGGCGCCCAATTACGGAAAAACCTTCGCGCTTTGGCGCGAAGGAGCAGGCGAGGCTTGGGATGACTATACGCATCATGCCTTCGTCCGAGGGTTGGAAAATGGCACACTGCCCCGCGCCGCGTTCTTGCTCTACTTGGTTCAGGATTACGTTTTCCTTGTCCATTTCTCGCGCGCTTGGTCGCTCGCTGTGGTCAAGTCAGAAACGATTGATGAGATGAAAATCTGCGCGGGCACCGTCAATGCGCTGGTCAATCACGAGATGTCATTGCATGTGAAGACCTGCGCGGCTGCTGGCATCGAGGAAGCAACGTTATTCAATGCGCGTGAAGCAGTGGAGAACCTCGCCTATACGCGGTTTGTGATGGATGCTGGGCTACAAGGGGATTTCCTGGACCTCATGGCCGCCTTGGCCCCATGTGTGATGGGGTATGGCGAAATCGGCTTGCGGCTTGCCAAGAGCAAAGCGCCAGATACGCCTTATGCGGAATGGATCGAAACCTATGCTGATCCCGACTATCAAGCGGTCTGCGAAAGCGTTGGCGCGATGATAGACAGTGCTGTGGAGAGTCGCATTGGAGACTTGTCCGGTGCGCCGCGAGCGGCGCGTTTGCAAGATCGGTTTACTATGGCAACGACCCTTGAAATCGGATTTTGGCAGATGGGGCTCAAGGGCGCATGAGCCGCGCGCCGGGTATCTATCTCAAGGGGCAACACCGTATCGAAGAGCGGGTTTTGTTCGATACGGAATTGCATATCACTGGCGGGCAATGGACGTGTTTGCTCGGGCGGTCTGGGGTAGGCAAATCGACGATCTTGCGATTGATCCTTGGTTTGGAAACGGGCGGGACTTTCAAAGGGGAGTTTGCCGCAAGCGACGGCGCGCCACTGACGGAGCGGATCAGTTACATGGCGCAGTCGGACTTATTGCTGCCGTGGCTCAATTTGGTGGAAAACGTTTGTATCGGCGCACAGTTGCGGGGGGAAACCCCAGATCGGGCACGCGCACGTAGTCTTTTGGCGCGGGTTGGATTGTCTGGGCATGCGGATAAGAAACCGGCGACTTTGTCGGGTGGTATGCGTCAACGCGCAGCGCTCGCGCGGACCTTGTTTGAAGATCGCTCTATCGTGTTTTTGGACGAACCGTTCTCTGCGCTCGACGCGGGAACACGGGCTGATATGCAAGATTTGGCTGCGGATCTCTTACAGGGGCGAACGGTTCTGTTGGTCACGCATGACCCTGCCGAGGCGGCGCGCCTGGCGCATCAGATTGCGGTTATGTCGCCCGATCAGGTTCGGATATGGCCCGTTCCCGACAGCGCGCCACCGCGAAATGTCACCGCAGATGAGACGCTGAAATGCCAAGGCGCGTTGCTCGCACATTTAAGGGGGGAGGCGGCATGAAGGCGTCCGATATTCTTGTCGCGATGTTGGTCGGGCTTGGCCTCTGGCAGGCGATTGTGGTGGTGACAGCGGCCCCCCACTTTATACTTCCCTCTCCGTGGCGCGTGGCGCAGGCCGCTTATAAAAGCCGCGTTATCATTGCAGAAAATACTTGGGTCACGGCGATAGAAGTCGTTCTTGGCTTGCTGATCGGGACGGCCTTAGGCGTGGCAACGGCCATTCAACTTGCGATGTCGAAGATGGCAGAGCGGCTGATGTTGCCCATCTTGGTGTTTACGCAGGCGGTGCCTGTCTTTGCGTTGGCGCCATTGCTCACCCTATGGTTCGGCTATGGAATGGGGTCCAAAATTGTGATGGCGGTTTTGATCATCTATTTCCCGGTTACGTCAGCGTTTCATGATGGGCTGACGCGGATGGACAGTGGGTACCGCGATCTGTCGATTTCGCTGGGCGCGAAGAAATGGCATTTCATGAAGCGCATACAAATCCCGCAAGCGCTCCCCAGTCTTGGGTCAGGGCTCAGGCTCGCGGCGGTTTATGCGCCGATTGGCGCCGTTATCGGTGAATGGGTCGGGGCCTCGAAAGGTCTGGGGTATTTGATGCTTCTCGCCAATGGTCGCGCCAAGATCGATTTGATGTTTGCCAGTTTGATCGTTCTTGCCTGCCTCACCGTGGTTTTACACGTTGCGATTGGCGTGCTGGCTAAAAAATTGACCCGCTATGCCCAAGGCACGGGTTAATTGCTTTTGCTTGTCAGCCGGTTTTCTTATTCCTCAAGGCCCAATATCTTCTTGCGATCAGATGACCATTTCAAAATGGTCAGATCGAAGGTCAACGCCATCAAAGATACACAGATACCCAGCACGAAGTTTTTACCTAGATCGGTGCCCGCCAAGGTTCGTTGCAATTCCTGACCCAAATCTTGAGTTCCGATAAACGCGGCGATGATTACCATGAAGAACGCGAACATGATGGCCTGGTTAAACCCAACTGCCATCGTGGGCAGGGCAAGGGGTAATTCTACGTTGATCAGTTTTTGCATACGCGTTGCGCCCGACATTTCTGCGGCCTCGATGACTTCTGGCGGCACCGTGCGCAGGCCCTCGATTGTGTAGCGGATCAAGGGCACCATGGCGAAGATCAAAATGGAAAAGATCACCGCGATATCGGTGATGCCAAAGAGCATGATCGCTGGGATCAGATAAACAAAGCTGGGGAAGGTTTGCGCCGTGTCGCAGACCAAAGGCAGTCGTGTTGACCATTTTTCTGTGCGCGCTGCAAAGATAGCAATCGGCAGGCCCAGCAACATCGCAATCGTGACCGCTGAGATCACGGAATAGAGCGTGATAACGGATCGATCCCACCAGCCAGAGAGTGCAACGAGCGAGAAGAAAATGCATGCAATTATGGCTTGGCGTCGACCAGCGAGCCACAGTGCGAAGGCAGTAATCAAGAGGATGAAAGCAGGTGTTGGAATGGCGAGTAGGAAATTGCGAAAGGGAATGAGGATTTGAACGTTCACGAAGGCCCGCAGGAAGCCGGTGCTTGCTTTGACCCACTCAATATTGAGGAACCATTTGATCGCTGTGTCCATTTCCTTGCCCATAGAGAGGCTTTGTTTGCGGCCAACCTCTGATGCGATTTCGATGAACTGAGCGATGATGCAAAAGAAGACAAAGGTGCCAATTGATAGAAGCAATATGATGTGACGTTTCCACCAAGGTGTACCACGTTCGAAGTGTTCGGGTTGTTTGACCACCCATGCTTTGGACATACGATCTAGGGTAACGGCAAGCAGCACAATCGTGACGCCAATTTCAAACGAGCGCCCCAGCTTGAAACTGCCCATCATCGCAAGCAGCTTTGCGCCCAGACCGGGCATACCGATGAAGGCCGTGAGAACCACCATCGCAAGACAAAGCATGATAACTTGGTTCACGCCAACCAAAATTTCTGTGCGAGCTGAAGGGAGATAGACGTAGCGCAAGAGCTGGTACTTGGTGCATCCGCTCATGTGACCGGCTTCGACAACCTCGGGGCTGACCTTTTGCAGGCCGAGCGTGGTCATCAGGATCATCGGGGGAATTGCGTAGATTGTCGTTGCGACGGCGCCAGCGGTTGGGCCGACTTTGAAGAAGATCACGGCTGGCAGAAGGTATGTGAAAAACGGCAAGGTCTGCAGGACGGACAAAATGGGTTTCAGTACCTTGTCGAAGGCAGGTGATTTCCAGGCGGCGATGCCCAGTGACAGGCCGATAATAAAGGCGGTTGGCGCGGCGACAACTAAGACAGACATGGTTTGCATCGCGATTTTCCATTGGCCCACGAGCGCGGTCCAGCAGAAGGTAAACGCAACCAAAGCGGCCATTTTCCAGCCGCCGAGATAGTACCCCAACACGGCCATTGATGCGGCGATGGCTGTCCATGGGATGGGACCCAGATTCGGCCATCGGCGTTTGCCGAACAAAAGGTTGGCGGTCGTGTCCAGAACCGTTTCCAGCAATCCGGTAAGCCAGCGGGTGAGGGTCAGCAGGCCCAAGTCTTCTTTGACGAAGTTAAAGATCGCGTCGAGGTAGTAGGCGAAATTGGGAACCAAGACCTCAGGCAGACGATGCAGCGCAGCGGGCAGAAGGCCCAGAAACTGCAATGCGGTCAGAAAGATTGCGATACCCACCAAAAGGGCGGTGGTTCTCTGACGGTTCAATGGTTTGCCTATGCCTTCAATCATCAATCGGTTCCCACCAAGATCGCAAGCGCGGTTTCGCGCTTCATCGCTCCGATCACATTGCCCTCTTTGGCAACTGGAATAGCCTTGCGCGTATCCTGAATAAGCAGCTTGGCGATACTCTGGATCGTCGCTGCGGCGTCGATTGCTTCGCCTTCACCCGACAGGCCTGCCTCGATCAAGGTCTCCGTTTGGACGACACGGGCTTTGTCGATTTCTTCGGTAAACTTGCGCACATATTCCGTCGCGGGGTGCAATACGATCTGATCAGGCGTGTCGCATTGCTCGACTGCGCCGTCTTTCATAATGGCAATACGATCCGCGAGGCGCAGAGCTTCGTCGAAGTCGTGCGTGATAAAGACAATGGTTTTGTTCAAAAGCTGTTGAAGCCTCAGAAATTCATCCTGCATTTCTCGGCGGATCAGTGGATCGAGTGCAGAGAACGGTTCATCCAAGAACCAGATATCGGGTTCAATCGCCAAAGAGCGCGCGATGCCGACACGTTGCTGTTGGCCACCAGATAACTCGCGCGGGAAATAGTCCTCGCGCCCTTCAAGGCCGACCAGTTTGATCACCTCAAGCGCGCGTTCGCGGCGCGTGTGTTTGTCCTGACCGCGCATTTCCAAGGGGAAGGCGACATTGTCGAGAACCGTGCGATGGGGCAGCAAACCGAAGCTTTGGAATACCATGCCCATCTTGTTGCGGCGTAGCTCGATGAGTTCTTTTTCGGACAAGGACATGATGTCCTGCCCCTCAACTTCAATCGTGCCGCCTGTGATGTCATGAAGGCGCGAGAAACAACGTACCAAGGTGGATTTCCCAGAGCCCGAGAGCCCCATAATGACGAGCATCTCACCGCGAGACACGTCGATTGAGACGTCTTTGACACCCGCAATATAGCCATCTGCGCGAATGTCATCAAAGCTGTGCCCCTCTGGCATCTTCTTTAAATAAGCTTCCGGATCAGTGCCGAAGATTTTCCAAACGTTTTTGGCAGAAATAACGGGGGCGTTGTCGGTCATGTGCAATCCTGTATGAACAGCCCCGCCCAATCTGCTCGGGCGAGGCCTTTGTCATTAATGGGCGAGCGGGACTTATTTAGTCCAAGCCATCCAAACATCTTCGTTCGCTGCAAGCCACTCTTCAGCCGCTTCTTCTGGCTCCAATTCGTCGATATCGACGAGTTTTGCCATTTCAGCGATCTGTGGGTTGGTGAAGGAAATCTTCTCCAGCGTTGCGTAAGCTGCTGGCCATTTAGCTTCCATGCCTTCCCAAGCGGCTTTCTTGAGGTACCCTTTCGCAGGGTTGCCACAGTCATAAAGCGCATCAGGGTTTGGACCAACCGATGGGTCTTTGTCACAGCCGTCTACCCACTCTGGGAATTCAACGAACTCACCGGGCCAAACCGCTTCGGCAAAGTTCGGCGTCCAGTTGAACACAACCACTGGCTTTTTGTCAGCTTCGGCTGCGCCGATTTCGGCCCATAGAGCTGCCGCAGAACCCGCGTTGATTACAACGAAGTCCATACCGAGTGCGTCAACGCGTTCTTTACCATGCTTGAGCCAGTCAACTGGACCATCAAGGTAGCGACCTTTGTCGCCGGTTTCCGCTGTCGCAAACAAAGCTGCGCAATCGTTCAGAGCTTCCCAAGATGGCAGGCCAGGGCATGCATCTTTGGTCCACATTGGATACCACCAGTCTTCGCGTGTGACTGCGTTGTGATCGCCAACATCAACGATGCCGCCTTTTTCCAAAGCTGCACGGAAAGATGCGCCAAACGCGCCTTCCCAGACTTCCAGCTCCATTGTTACATCGCCAAGCCGCACCGATTCATATACCGCTTGACTGTCGGTTGTGACGTACTCAACGTTGTTGCCCATACCTTCTAGGATTTGGCCAACGACGTTTGACATCACAATCTGACTTGACCAGTTGTGGATCGGAATAACGATCGGGTCGCTACTGTCTTCTGCAAAGCCTACCATTGGCAGGCCCACAAGCATACAAGCCGCCAAAGCGGTTGTTGATCTTTTCATTGTCTTCTCCCTGTTCTCCGCGATCTAGGCGTCGCGATAAGTCTATTGCCGCCATCTCAGTATTAATTCGGAAGCGTCAATTGCGAATCTGCATTGACGGTATGGCAACTGAAATCAGTCTGACATTTTTTTCCTCTCAATCAAGTTTTTTTCTTGTGTGTAGTTGTTTGTGATGATCTTTCTTGCACAACAACGCGCAGAGTCGGCTCGATTGCACTCGGTTTTGTCGCGTTTCAGCATTTTTTAAGTGCGCTATTCGACGACATTGGGCGGTGGAGGTCCAAAGCATGCGATATTCTGGATTCAAGGTCATCAAAGAGGCTTTGACAGGCCACAAAGGTTGGAAGCCGGCATGGCGTGAACCTGAGCCTAAGGCGAGTTATGATATTGTGATTATCGGTGGCGGTGGGCACGGGCTCGCAACCGCGCACTATCTGTCGAAAGCCTATAAGAAAAAGAATATTGCGGTGATCGAAAAGGGCTGGATCGGTGGCGGCAACGTTGGCCGCAACACGACGATCATTCGGTCTAACTATCTCTTGGACGGTAATGAGCCGTTCTATGAATTTTCGCTCAAGCTTTGGGAAGGGTTAGAGCAAGATCTGAACTATAACGCGATGGTATCGCAGCGCGGCATTATGAACCTTATTCACTCAGATGCGCAGCGCGATGCCTTTGTGCGGCGCGGCAACGCGATGATCCTGAATGGTGCAGATGCTGAATATTTAGACGAGGCGCAAATTCGCGCTGAATATCCGTTCTTGAAATTTGACGATCAACGCTTTCCCATCAAGGGCGGTCTCGCGCAGCGGCGCGGCGGAACGGTGCGCCATGATGCGGTCGCTTGGGGCTATGCGCGCAGTGCTGATAGCCATGGCGTCGATATCATTCAAAATTGCGAGGTCACGGGATTTCGGATCGAAAACGGCGTGTGCAAAGGTGTGGAGACATCCCGTGGCTTCATTGGCGCTGGTAAAGTTGGCTGTGCAGTCGCTGGCAATTCCGGTCGCTTGATGAGCATGGCCAACATGCGTCTGCCGATTGAAAGCCATGTGTTGCAAGCCTTCGTATCGGAAGGTCTGAAGCCAGTTCTTCCGGGGGTTATCACGTTCGGCGCAGGGCACTTCTATGTCAGCCAGTCTGACAAAGGTGGTCTGGTGTTCGGCGGCGATTTGGACGGGTATAATTCTTACGCGCAACGCGGGAACCTGCCCGTCGTAGAGGACGTCTGCGAAGGGGGGATGGCGATCATGCCGATGATTGGTCGCGCGCGCTTGCTCAGGATGTGGGGGGGGATCATGGATATGTCCATGGACGGCTCGCCCATTATTGATCGCACCCATATCGAGGGGCTCTATTTCAATGGGGGTTGGTGTTACGGCGGCTTCAAAGCAACGCCTGCCTCTGGCTACACCTTTGCGCATTTGCTCGCCACGGATAGCCCACATGAAACGGCAACAGACTATCGCTTTAATCGCTTTAGAACTGGTCACATGATTGATGAAAAAGGGGTGGGCAATCAGCCCAATTTGCACTGATGATTATTAATCACCCACTCCTTGGTCCGCGCGATAGTGCCGAATTTGTCTACTTGGGCGATGCCAGTCTGATCGAGCGTCCTGACCCAACATTGGAAACCGCTCAGGCGGATTTCCACGATTATGCCTATCTGCGGGACAACCCCGCTGGGCTGCTCAGGGAACTTTGGTTCCATGAAGGCGGGGACCGTTCGTGGCTTGTGGTGACACGAGATACGCGCACCCATGAGATTTCAAAAGTTGAAATGGCCCGCGATGTAGCGCGTGCAAAAGGACGTTCCAAATGATCGGCGTAAGGCAACAGGTGAACAGGCTGGATGGCGGCCAGATTGATCGCAATTCAAAACTGTCGTTCAAGTTTGATGGAAAGACGTTCACAGGGCATGCGGGGGATACGCTTGCTTCTGCTCTACTGGCCAATGGCGTGCGCCTTATGGGGAGGTCGTTCAAATACCACCGCCCGCGCGGCCCCTTGAGTGCAGGGAGCGAAGAGCCAAATGCGATTGTAACCCTGCGCGCTGGGGATCGGGCCGAACCTAATACCCGCGCGACAACCGCAGAGTTGTTTGATGGGCTGACTGCCCGTTCCCAAAACTGTTGGCCTTCGGTGAAATTTGATGCGCTCGCGATAAACGACGCCGCTTCGGATTTTCTCGCGGCTGGCTTTTATTACAAGACCTTCATGTGGCCTGCGCCGTTTTGGGAAAAGGTCTACGAGCCGATAATCCGCCGCGCGGCGGGTCTTGGTGCGCTTTCAATGCAGGAAGACCCCGATCAATATGACAAAGGCTTTCGCCATTGCGATCTCTTGGTTGTTGGTGCGGGGCCTGCTGGTTTGATGGCGGCTTTGACCGCTGGGCGTGCAGGGAAAGAAGTCATCTTAGCTGATGAAGATTTCGCGCTAGGCGGGCGTCTGTTGAGTGAACGACAAGAGGTCGATGGCCAGTCTGGGCTTGATTGGGTCGCGCAGACCGTCGCCGAACTGGCAGCGATGCCGAACGTCAGACTGATGACGCGCACAACCGTGATCGGGGCTTTCGATCATGGGATTTATGGAGCGGTGGAACGTGTTTCGGATCACTTGCTTGAACCTGCCTCTGGGAAGCCTCGTCAAATCCTGTGGCGGCTCTATGCGGGTAAAACAATCCTTTGTGCTGGAGCGATTGAACGTCCCATAGCTTTTGAAAACAACGATCGCCCGGGTATCATGCTCGCCTCTGCGATACGCTCATATGCCAACCGTTGGGCGGCAACACCCGCACAGCGTATTGCAGTGTTTACCTCCTGCGATGATGGACATCGGACAGCGGCGGACTTGCATGCCAAAGGCGTGAAAATTACCGCTGTGATCGACACACGCACTGATGCGCCAATGTCGATGGATTATGAGGTGCTCGCAGGCGCGCAAGTGATCAACACCAAAGGGCGGCTTGGCCTGACCTTCGTTGAGATCAAGCAAGCCGACGGATCAACGCGCACGGTGGAATGTGGGGCATTGGGCGTCTCAGGTGGCTGGAACCCGAATGTGCATTTGACCTGCCATCAGCGGGGCCGCCCGACATGGAACGCAGATTTGTCTGCATTCGTTCCAGGCGGAACACTGCCCCCAGGCATGTCCGTCGCGGGCGCCGCGAGCGGTGATCTGTCAACGCATGGTGCGCTAATGTCGGGGGCAAACGGTGCAGCGGACGCGCTTGGCATTAAACCTGCTGACATTCCTCAGGCCGATGATGCGCCCGTGGAGCAATCTGCGTTTTGGTATGTCGAAGGATGCAAGCGCGCGTGGCTCGATCAACAGAACGATGTAACTGTGAAAGACGTGCAGCTCGCGCATCAAGAAGGGTTCCGCTCCGTTGAGCATCTCAAGCGTTACACGACCTTGGGCATGGCGACGGATCAAGGGAAGACATCCAACATGGGCGGTCTGGCCATAATAGCCGAGATTGCGGGCAAAGGCATTCCAGATGTCGGGACAACAATCTTCCGTCCACCTTACACGCCCGTCGCTATCGGCGCGTTTGCAGGGCGTATGCGCGGCATGGAGTTTCATCCAACACGTCTGACGCCCTCGCATTTTTGGGCGAAAGAACGCGGCGCTGTGTTTGTCGAAGTCGGTAATTGGCTCCGCGCCCAATGGTTCCCGATTGAAGGGGAAACCCATTGGCGCGAATCCGTCGACCGCGAGGTGCGTCAAACGCGGGCGTCCGTTGGTGTCTGCGATTGCACGACGCTCGGCAAAATCGATGTTCAGGGGGCGGATGCGGCGAGTTTCCTCAACAAAGTCTATTGCAATCCCTTCGCCAAAGTCCCTGTGGGCAAAGTGCGTTATGGCTTGATGCTGCGCGAAGACGGGATCGCGATGGATGATGGCACTGCAGCGCGTCTTGCAGAGGATCATTTCGTGGTCACGACGACGACAGCCAAAGCAGGACCCGTTTACCAACATATGGAATTCGTGCGCCAGTGCCTCATGCCGGATGCGGATGTACAGCTTATCTCCACGACGGAAGCATGGGCGCAATATGCGATTGCGGGTCCAAATTCACGCAAATTGCTCCAGAAAATAGTTGATCCCGAATTCGACATTTCAAATGAAGCGTTCGAGTTTATGGCCTGCGCCAATATCACTGTATGCGGCGGTTTGCGTGCGCGGCTGTTCCGTATTTCATTCTCAGGCGAAATGGCGTTCGAGCTTGCCGTGCCTTCGCGCTATGGGGATGCCTTGATGCGGAAACTGATGGACGAGGGCGAAGAGTTTGATGTGGTCCCTTATGGCACCGAAGCGCTTGGCGTGATGCGTATCGAGAAGGGCCATGCTGCGGGTAATGAACTCAATGGGACGACGACTGCCAACAATCTCGGAATGGGGCGGATGGTGTCCAAGAAGAATGACAGCATTGGCACAGTCCTGTCAGAGCGGTCTGGTTTGAACGAAGAGGATGCGCTGAAATTAGTTGGCGTTAAGCCGATTAAACCAGATGACAAGATTACGGCAGGGGGACATTTGATGGCGGCTGATGGCCCCGTCGATGCAGCCCATGATCAGGGG
>NZ_JBDWVM010000003.1:0-7600 GCF_039984035.1 Planktotalea sp.
CGCCTGCACAGCGACAATCATGCACGACCTGATGGGCGACGACGCGGCGAAAATGCCTGAAGCCATGAAGGGTGCAGCGCTGACCTGCATCCTGTCTGACACACTGGAATTCCGCAGCCCAACAACGACCGATCACGATCGCGCCGTTGCAGAAAAACTGGCGGCTGATCTTGGCCTCGACATCCCATCCTACGCGGCGGACATGTTCGCGGCGAAGTCAGATGTGTCTTCTTTCTCTGACGCAGAATTGCTGCGTATGGATTCCAAAGAGTATGAAGTCGACGGTACAAAGTTCCGTGTTTCTGTTCTGGAAACCACATCCCCGGCGACAGTTCTGGATCGCAAAGACAGCCTGATGGAGACAATGACAAGCGTTGCATCCGAAGATGGCGTTGATCAAGTACTGTTGTTTGTTGTCGACATTCTGAACGAGCAAAGCACGCTGCTCGTGCCAAACGATCTGGTGAAAACAGTCGCTGCGAAATCTTTTGAAGCGGACGCGGCAGGTGACACGGTTGTTCTACCGGGCGTCGTCAGTCGCAAGAAACAGATCATCCCAAACCTTAAGGTCTGATTTTTCTCAAATTGATACACCGACATTGTGCGCGCCCTCATCGGGCGCGCACTTTCTTTTTTGGGTATGTGCCTCCGGCGGGGATATTTTTGGAGAGAGGAAAGGGGTGCCGTTTTCAACGCGGCTCGTGTAGCAAGGCACTGTAATTGCTTTGAGGCCCGTCCATATGACCCGTATCGTCCCTACCCTTGCCGAGATTTCACATCAGTATGACGCGTTGTTCGTTGACCTTTGGGGCTGCGTTCATGACGGTATCAAAGCGATGCCCGACGCCGTTGCTGCGTTGCAAACCTATCGCCAAAGCGGCGGCAAAGTTATTTTGGTCACCAATGCCCCGCGCCCACGCGCAGGTGTGCAAAAGCAGCTCGTTCACTTTGGTGTGCCGGATGATGCTTGGGATGACATTGCCACCTCTGGCGATTCGGCGCGTTCGGCAATGTTTCGCGGTGTTGTTGGAGAGAAAATCTACTTTATCGGCGAGGGTCGCGATCAGAGCTTTTTCAAGCCTTTGAACCTGATCGAAAATCCTGTGACCATTGAACAGGTTTCACTAGACGAGGCCGAGGGCATTGTGTGCACGGGTCCTGTTGATCCTAAAGCTGATCTGGATGAGATGCGCCCCCAGTTTCTGTTGGCCAAGCAAAAGGGTCTGAAACTGCTGTGTGCGAACCCCGATATTGTCGTTGATCGCGGCGAAGAGCGGGAATGGTGTGCAGGTGCTTTGGCACAGCTTTATACAGAGATGGGCGGTGAGAGCCTCTATTTCGGAAAGCCGCATCCCCCGATCTATGATCTTGCGCGCCGACGTTTGGCTGCATTGGGCAAGCCGGTCGCTGACGACCGTATCCTTGCGATTGGCGATGGTGTTTTGACAGATATCGCTGGCGCGATGGGCGAAGACATTGATTCCCTCTTCATTACGGGTGGATTGGCTCGCGAAGAGACGAAAACCGTGACCCAACCAGATGAAGATGCTCTCAACGCCTATATAAACAAGGAAATGTCTGCACCAACCTATGCGATTGGCTATCTGAGATAGCAACTTTACCCTTGCAATATGCTGCACTTGCAAAGTAATAAAGTTTCAAGATGATATAATTCAGCGCTATTTTATTGCTTGGCGCATTTTGAAGGGCGGTTTCATGTTGGACAATTTACCACGCGGCACGATTTGCATCGAAGACATCGAAATGGGCATGACGCGCCACCTGCGTAAGGTAGTGACGGATCGCGATATCGAGATGTTTGCTGAGGTGTCCACGGACCACAATCCGGTTCACATGGATGACGCTTATGCCAATGATACGATCTTTGAAGGTCGTATCGCACATGGCATGCTGACGGCTGGGTTGATTTCTGCAGTGATTGGCGAACAATTGCCCGGGCATGGCACGGTTTACATGGGTCAATCGTTGAAGTTTCTTGCGCCTGTGCGCCCCGGCGATATGGTTTTTGCCGAAGTGGAAGTTGTTGACATCGATCACTCCAAACGCCGAGTGAAACTGGATTGCCGTTGCTTAGTAGACGGTAAGAAAGTGCTTATCGGCGAAGCGATGGTTCTTGCGCCGTCCCGTAAGTTCGACTGAGTGATCCCAGCCCCCTTGCGCATCGCTTTTTAGGCCTTTAGGCCAAGGCTATGCGTATTATTCGTGACTATACATTCCTCGATCCAGACGCGCGCGGTGCCAGCGCGGCTATCGGTAACTTCGATGGTGTTCACATTGGACATCAGTCGGTGATCGATCTTGCTCGCAACGCGGGGGCAAATATTGGTGCGCCACTTGGCGTTCTGACATTTGATCCGCATCCGCGCGAATATTTCGCTAAAGACGCCCCACCCTTTCGACTGATGAGCGCTGCCGCAAAAGCGACGCAGCTTGAGAAGATCGGCGTGAAACGTCTGTATCAGCTGAACTTCAACACGCCTTTGGCCGATCTAACCCCAGAAGAATTCGCAACGCGCGTACTTCATGAAGGGTTGGGGTTGCGCCATGTCGTTGTTGGTGCTGATTTTCGTTTTGGGAATAAACGCGCGGGGTCGATTGGCGATCTGTCTCGTTTTGGTAAAGAACTAGGATTTGGTGTTACCGTGGCTGAACTTATTGAAGGCGCCCAAGGGCAAGTTTCATCAACCCGCATCCGCGAAATGCTCACTGAAGGCAAACCACGTGAAGCGGCCGCAATGCTGGGCCATTGGCACCGCATTGAGGGAATTGTCATCGGCGGCGAACAACGTGGTCGCGAGCTAGGCTATCCAACTGCGAACATGTCTATCGATGGTCTGCATCCGCCTAAGTTTGGCGTTTATGCCGTGTTGGTTGACGTGCAAGATGGCCCCCACAAAGGGCGATATCACGGTGTTGCCTCCATGGGTGTGCGCCCAATGTTTGGTGAAAACCTTCCAAATCTCGAAACGTTTATTTTTGACTTTTCCGGCGATCTTTACGGCGCGACGCTGTCCGTTGCTTTGGTTGAATATCTGCGTGGTGAAGAGAAATTTGATGGCCTTGAGGCCTTGATTACGCAAATGGATGCGGACAGCGCGCAGTCGCGCGAAATTTTGGCCGCACTATGAGCGACGATCCAATTGAGCGCGCAGGTCTTGGCACGCGCTTTTGGGAACGCAAAACCATGGCCCAGATGTCCCAGAAAGAATGGGAAGCGCTGTGTGATGGATGCGGCAAATGCTGTTTGAACAAACTTGAGGATGAGGACAGCGGCGAGGTTGCATTGACCAATGTCGCCTGCCGATTGCTCGACGACAGCACCTGTCATTGCTCGCAATATCCTATTCGCCATCAGTTTATTCCCGAGTGCATCGTCATGACGCCCGACAATATCGCCGAGCATCAATATTGGCTGCCACAAACCTGCGCCTATCGATTGGTGTATGAGGGCCGTCCTTTGGAAAAATGGCACCCGCTGATTTCTGGTGATCCAGCGAGCGTTCACGCCGCGGGTGTGTCGGTAAAGGGCAAGACAGTGCCAGAATTTGAAGTGCATGAAGATGAGTGGGAAGAACACATTATCGAGGAGCCCATCTAATGTTTTTTGCTTCTGACAACGCAGGCTATGTTCATCCAGAGGTCTTGGATGCGATCAGCCGCGACAACGCGGGCTACGCGATGCCTTATGGTGCGGATGCCGGCACGCAGCGGGTGCAATCCAAGCTGCGCGATATCTTCGAAGCGCCAGACGCGATGATGCATTTGGTGGCGACAGGAACAGCGGCCAACGCATTAGCGTTGGCTTGTTTGTCGCAACCTTATGAGACTGTGTTCTGTTCCGCCGTGTCACACATCCATGAGGACGAATGCAGCGCGCCAGAGTTTTATTCAGGTGGTGCAAAGCTGACACTGGTGCCCTGCGCCGTTGATAAGATGAGCCCAGATGATCTGCGAAAGGCCATCGCCAATGAGGGCACGCGCGGTGTGCATGGCCCGCAACGCGGCGCGGTGTCGATCACACAAGTCGCTGAAAAGGGGTCAGTGCATACGCTGGATGAGCTCAAGGCGCTTGTTGATGTGGCCAAAGAATTTGATCTGCCTGTGCATCTGGATGGCGCGCGATTTGCCAACGCTATGGCGGCGCTTGGATGTTCTGCAGCGGAAATGACATGGAAGCTTGGCATCGATGCGGTTAGTTTTGGTGGCACCAAGAATGGCTTGATGGGCGTTGAGGCGGTGATCTTCTTTGATCCTGCAAAATCGTGGGAATTTGAACTGCGCCGTAAACGCGGGGCACATTTATTCTCCAAGGGACGCTATCTCGCCGCGCAGATGGACGCCTATTTGACGGATGATCTCTGGCTCAAGAGCGCGGCCTCGGCCAATGCAAACATGGCTCGCCTTGCCGCTGGTTTGCGTGGCCTAGAAGGCGTTCGTTTTTTAGCTGAGCCTGACGCGAATATGGTCTTTGCGTTGATGCCACGCGCGATGCACAGGCGTCTGCATGACGGCGGCGCTGTGTATTACCTTATGAAAGGAAGCCTTGAGGGCAATGATCCAAACGAGCCGCTCTTGTGTCGGCTCGTCTGTGATTGGTCGATCAGTCATGATCAGATCGATCACTTCATTTCGCTGGCTGCTGGCTAACAAAGTTCAGAATTTCCTGCGCAACCGCCTCTGGGCGGGTAAGGGGCGCCATGTGTCCCCCACCCTTGATGCAGGCACGTTGAGCATTTTGCAGACGACGTTCTAGACCCGCACAAACGCTTTCCATTGCTGGACCGCCCTGCCCGCCATCAATGATCGAGGTGGGTATTGAAATTGCCTCGAGCGCGCCAGATCCGATCAAATCGTAGAAATCTTCGTTAACACCGCGATGCCCCGCGCCAATCATGTGGATACGTTCAGATATCGCGGCGCGGCTTTCGGCGCTGAGGCTGTTCCACGGACGGCCATCCCCGTAGGTCTTGGTGAACAAACGTGCAGCAGTCTCCCGATCGCCCTGCTCTAACGCAGATTGGAAATCGCTCAACTGATGCCGCAGGGCGGCAAAGACCTCGGGCGTATCTTTCTTGGCAATGGCCATCATAACAGGTTCGATCAGCACCAAACTGCGCACCATCTCCGGGCGTTCAATCGCCAAACGAAGAGCAACCGTGCCGCCAAAGCTATGACCGATAATATCGAGTGGCTCCGTCAACAGATCGAGCGCCATCTCTGTCACCCGATCTTGAAGATCGCCCTCACCTGTCCAATCCGCCGCACGCCCATGACCGGGTTGATCAAACCCGATCAAGCTAAAGGTATTAGCGAGACTCTGACCCATAGCACCATAAACGCCGCTATGAGCGAGCGAGCAGTGCAAGATCAGCCCCTTACGAGGGCCTGTTCCATAGGTACTTAGGTGGCTCGGGAAATCGGCCAGAACGCGAGCGCTCATGCTTTACAATTCACCCGACAGAACAGCGTCTAGATCATCGAGGCGATCCTGTCCCCAGAACCGTTGATCATCACTTGTGACATAGAACGGTAGGCCGAATGCACCTGCGTTAACCGCATCCTCGAGATTAGCAGCGTAGGTTTCGGCGGATGTCATCATACCGCTGTCCGCGAGACCCGCGTCAAAACCCGCTTCGACAAGGCAGGCGCGGATCACGTCGTCATCGGCGATTTCCTTGTCGTCAGCCCAGACAGAACGGCAGATCGCTTGGGCCAGCTTACCAACATCGCCGCCGCCTGTGCG
Source organism: Planktotalea sp. (assembly GCF_039984035.1). GTDB lineage: Bacteria > Pseudomonadota > Alphaproteobacteria > Rhodobacterales > Rhodobacteraceae > Planktotalea. The sequence goes on from NZ_JBDWVM010000003.1 coordinate 5,765, forward strand.
TTGGGCAGCAATGATCGCATAACCTGCGGGTGCAGCGTTCGTCGGCCAGTGAGCCGGCTTCATGTTCAAGGGCATGCCCGCCTTCTTCACTTGTCGCGGCAATTCTTGCGCGCGGTAGCTCATACGATTGGGATGGCGATCCTTGGGCAGCTGACCACCCGTGCGTGTGAACAGCTGGCCCACGTCCAAGGGTTTGTAATTGATCGTATATCCATGCTTTTCTGCGATCTCTTCCAGACGCGCACCAGCTAAATATGTGTAGGGCGAAAGGGGTGACAAATAGTAGTCAATATGTGGCATCTGGTTTCTCCGGTTATTGTCGCGCTTTGCTGCACGGTAGAGCCATGCTAAGCGGTGTCAACCTCGCGAATCTCTGCGCGCGATCAGGCTGCTAAGGACCACGACTTATGCCAAATCTCACCGATCCCAAACTCATCTCAGGTAATGCCAACAAACCATTGGCGACCGCGATTGCCCGCCGCATGTCGATGCACCGCGGCATGAATGTTGGCCTTGTTGATGGGCGTGTTGAACGCTTTAACGATGGTGAGATTTTCGTTGAAATGTTTGAAAACGTGCGCGGCGAAGATGTGTTCATCATTCAGCCCACGTCAAATCCAGCTAACGACAACCTGATGGAATTGCTGATCATGGCAGACGCGCTGCGCCGCTCTTCTGCACAGCGTATCACAGCGGTTATTCCGTACTTTGGTTACGCCCGCCAAGATCGCCGCACCAAGGCGCGCACGCCCATCACCGCGAAACTGGTTGCCAACATGCTGGTTGAAGCTGGCATTGAACGTATTTTGACGATGGACCTGCACGCGGCGCAAATCCAAGGTTTCTTCGATATTCCGGTGGACAACCTTTACGCATCACCGATTTTCGCGCTCGATATCATGACCAACTTCAAAGATCAGATGGAAGACGTGATGATCGTTTCCCCTGATGTCGGCGGCGTTGCGCGCGCGCGTGAATTGGCCAAACGGATCAACGCACCATTGTCTATCGTAGACAAACGTCGTGAGAAACCAGGTGAGATTGCCGAGATGACCATCATCGGCAACGTTGAAGGCAAATCCTGCATAATCGTCGATGACATCTGCGACACGGCTGGCACGCTCTGTAAGGCGGCTGAAGTGCTTCTGGAGAACGGCGCTAAGGAAGTGCACTCCTACATCTCTCACGGCGTTCTCAGCGGCCCTGCGGTAGAACGCGTGACGAATTCCGTGATGAAGTCTTTGGTAATCACCGACACGATCCAAGCAACAGAGCCTGTGTTGAACGCTCCGAACATTCGTATCGTTCCGACGGCCCCCATGTTTGCGCAAGCGACGTTGAACATCTGGAATGGCACATCCGTTTCATCGCTCTTCGATATGGAAACGCTGGGACCGATTTATGAAGGTCTCTACAACGTCTAAAGGCGTTTCCTTGAAAACGACAAAGGCCGCCGTAGGGCGGCCTTTTTTGTGCGCTAACCGCAGAATGCCGTAGGTTCATCGCCTCGTTTCCACATGGGATATTTCTGCATGATTCCGTTGAAGCGTTCTGACATAAGAAACCGATCAAGCCACTCTCGCAGGTTCGCAGGAGCGTCCTTATCAAATCGCGGGCGATCCACATTGGCGAATTGTCGAATGAAGGGCAGGATCGCAAGGTCAGCCAGACGCGGGTGAGGACCAAATAGATACAACTGATCGCCAAGCTGCTCGCTGAGAGCCACCAAATAGTGCTGCGCGTTTGAGCGTTCTTCATCAGGATCAGTGTCGTGTCTCGAGACGTATTTCGTCCGATCCAAAGCCGTTTTGAAGGGACCATCATTGGCCTCAATCA
>NZ_JBDWVM010000004.1:0-4760 GCF_039984035.1 Planktotalea sp.
CGTCACGTCAGGCACGGTGAAGGCGTGGCCGATGGGCAAGGCTTCCAGCGCAGCTTTCACATCGTCAGGCCAAGCAGCGTCGTCAGTCTGCATTGCGGACATAAGCGTTTCGCTAGCATCTGGAATGAACGGCGATGACAAGACCGCGTAGAAGCGGATCAGGTTCAGGGCCATGCGGATTTGCGCTGCGGCCTGCTCTGGATCTTCTTTGAACGTGGACCACGGCGCGGCGGCTTGCAGGTATTCATTGCCCGCCACCCAAATTGCGCGCAGCTCGGACGCGGATTTGCGCACGTCCATCGCGGCCATGTGGCTCTCATAAGCGCGGGTACGCGTTGTCAGCTCAGCGATCAACGCCTCTTCCTGTGCGCCCCATGTGCCGCCTTCGGGCACCGCTTCACCGAATTTAGAGCGGCAGAATTTGGTAACGCGCGAGACGAAGTTGCCCAAGACATCGGCAAGGTCTTTGTTCACAGAGGCTTGGAAATTCTCCCATGTGAATTCGCTATCGCTGCTTTCGGGCGCGTGGCTCAGCAGCCACCAACGCCAATAGTCCGCAGGCAAGATCGACAGGGCCTGATCCATGAACACGCCGCGACCGCGCGAGGTGGAGAACTGACCACCATCGTAGTTGAGGTAGTTGAAGCCCTTAATGTAATCGACCAGCTTCCAAGGTTCGCCCGATCCCAAGATCGTCACAGGGAAGCTAAGCGTATGGAAAGGCACGTTATCTTTGCCCATGAATTGCGTGTAAGTCACGTCATCCGCGCCCATATCGGTGCGCCACCAGCGCTGCCAATCGGCATCGCCCAGGCCGTTCGCATCGGTCCATTCATTAGCGCAGGCGATGTATTCAATCGGCGCATCGAACCAGACGTAAAAGACTTTGCCTTCCATGCCCGGCCATTCCGCATCGCCGTTTTTGACGGGCACGCCCCAGTTCAAATCGCGCGTGATCCCGCGATCTTGCAGACCATCGCCGTCGTTGAGCCATTTCTTCGCGATTGAGGTCGTGAGCACGGGCCAATCAGATTTGCTGCTGATCCACTCATTGAGCTGATCCTTCATCTGGCTTTGGCGCAGATAAAGATGCTTGGTTTCGCGCATTTCCAGATCGGTGGAGCCAGAAATCGTGGAACGTGCGTCGATCAGATCAACGGGATCAAGTTGCTTGGTGCAGTTATCACATTGATCGCCGCGCGCGCTGTCAAAACCGCAATTCGGGCATGTACCCTCAATGTAGCGATCCGGCAGGAAGCGGCCATCGGCGTTGGAATAAACTTGGTTTTCGGTCACTTCCTCGAGCAAGCCCTGCTCTGCCAAACGACCTGCGAAGTGCTGGGTCAGTTTGCGGTTTTGCTCTGAGCTGGAGCGCCCGAAGTGATCAAAGGACAGACGAAAGCCCTTGGCGATCTCGTCTTGAACTGCCCACATCTCGGCGCAGTATTCATCGACAGGCTTGCCCGCTTTGGCCGCTGCCAATTCTGCTGGTGTGCCGTGTTCATCGGTCGCGCAAAGAAACAGCACCTCATTGCCGCGCGCACGCTGGAATCGCGCGAACAGATCCGCAGGAAGCTGACTGCCCACAAGGTTGCCGAGGTGCTTGATCCCGTTGATGTAAGGGATTGCGGACGTGATAAGATGGCGCGCCATGCGAGTGCTCCGAGACTAAGTTTTGTCAACCTTTAGCGCCCCTTGCTGCGCAGTTCAAACAGCGATGCGGCCTCTGGGGCTAAAACGCTGCGAATAAACGGGCTTGTAGGTCTTGATAGGCCTCATCGGGGAGCGATTGATCCCAATTTACAACGATAACTGCACCGTCCGGACGCACGATGAACATGGAACCGATATTGGGATAATTTTTGTCGCTATGAGTCCACTTGCCAGAATGGGTCAAGGTGGTGCCAAATTGCCCCTGCCGCACGCCCACGCCAAGCCCATAGCCCGAGCTCGGATCATAGGCGAAATCTTGCGGCGCTCGCACCCACGGACGCTCTGGCGCGAACCAATGCATCGCAAAACGCGCGTAGTCTTCGACCGAGACCGACCAGCCGCCGTAGCCTGCGGCCTTGGACATGCGTCCCGCCACAGCCGCCCCACCCGCGCCCGCAGGTTCCATCACCTTGGCCTTGCAGTAATCCGCGTAATACTGACCGCTCATCGCGCCGATCAATGTGCCTAAAATGGCGTAGTTGGCATTCGAATATTGATAAGAGCCACGCGCGCCAAAGTTGGCGGCTTCTTTCAAAGCAGTTCGGGTCATCGCGGATTGGCTCGACAGGTTTTGTTTGCGAATTGAGGTTTTGCCGTAGATCAAGCGTTTTGGCAGGCCGCTCGTATGGGTCGCAAACTGCACCAAACTACGAGATTGCATGGGCAAAGCGGCCGTTAGCCTGAGCGATTTAAACACGCTCTCCATCTCTGCTACGGTGCTATTCCAGCTAAATTCACTGTCTTCGAGCAGCTCATTCATACAAATGGCGGTGATCGCCTTGGATAGGCTCGCCATCGGATAGGCACGATCCGGGCTTCGCTTGACGCCATGGCTAAAGGCGATCTGGTCGTTTTGCCCGACTGCGATGGAGCTTTTTGTGACATCGTGCTTCGCCATCCAATCGTGCCAAGCCTGTGTAATCGCCTCTTGCTGAATGGGTTGTTCTTGACGCGTAACTTCGCGCGCATCGCTTTGGTTCACAGGCTGCGCCGCTTCAACGCGGAGAACTTCAACGCCAAGAGATTGCATCGTAACGCTGCCCAGTGTCGCAAGGCCGATTAACAAGATGAGGCAACCCAGAATTTTACGAAGGGACATAAAGTTTTCCTAAACAATGACGCGATCCACGTGTTTCATGGGGTTTTCGCTCAGAAATTCGTTGGCAATATGACCTGAAACGGGCGGCTTCGCGGAATCGCGTGCGGCCCCTCCTCTATTTGCGATTGCGCGATTTTCCTAGCAAACGACCAATCATAAAGGACGTGCGCGGTGCATAGACGTAGGGCGTGCGTTCTTGAACGGTATCACGCGCGAGCATGCGCATGAGGCCGAAAATAACCAACCCTAAGTGCCCGACAGCGATCATGACGAACAATGCGGAAGGGCCGTACCAGTTGATCAGATTGGACGAGACCAGCGGCGATGCGATGGCGCCAAGTGCGAAGAAAAACATCAACGCCGCAGAGAGTTCGACACGTTCATCATCTGTAGCAAAGTCGTGGGCGTGCGCTGCCGCAACGGAATAGATAGGGAATGTCGTCAATCCAAAGAAGACCGCACCCAACATGATCATCGTCGTTCCCCCCGCGCCGATGAGGGTGGTGACAAAACAGCTCAGAATCGCGAAGGCAGACAGCCAAATCAACACCCAGCGGCGATCAAATTTATCTGCAAGCCAGCCCACAGGATATTGCGCCAAGGCACCGCCTAAAACGAAGGCCGCGAGGAAATAGGCGATTTGATCGGTCCGTAGCCCAACCTCTTGGCCGTAGATTGGCCCAACCATCCGAAACGACGCACTGGACAGTGCTGCAACGACCGCGCCAGCCGCAGCGAGAGGCGAACGTGTGAGCGCCAGCATCGGGCGCAAGCGCGGCGCATCGGGTGTTGCGGGTTGGCTCACTTTGGTGAGCGTGAGCGGCAAGATCGCGGCGCAGCAGAGCAAAGCGAGCAAATTGTAAGAGACATAAGACGCAGGTTCGAGCACGCCGATCATCAGCTGGGCAACGAGGGACGCGCCCATATCGGCCAGTCTGTAAATGCCCATCGTGCGTCCACGGGTTTCGTTGGTCACTTTGGCCTGCAACCAAGCCTCGATCACCGTGTAACAGCCTGCGATACAAAGCCCCGTCGCGACCCGCATCAAGGCCCAGGCATAGGGATCAAGAACCAACATATGCGACAGCAGGCCAATCGCCCCTGCCGCAGTGAAGGCTGCGAACGCGCGGCTGTGCCCGACCGAGCCCATCAAGCGCGGCGCCCACCAGCAGCCGATAAAGAACCCTACGAAATGAGCGGAACCAAGCAGACCAATCTGCGCCGTACTAAAGCCAAGCGCGATCCCAGATAAAGCATCGAGCGGGCCTACACCGCCGGAAGACAATTGCAACAAAGCAACCGACAGGAAAAGTGCCGCAAAGGAAATGAGCATCCGCATAATGTGACCAACTTAGTCGACGGCAAAAGACGCGGTGCATCGAAATCGACACAAAGATCAGTCAAACGCGCCAAAGGCCCCGCCCAATGCAAAAAATCATCGAGCAAAGAGCCTGTGCACGCATGGATCAGACCACAAAGGCGAATCGCGTTATCCGCGGATGACCTTTGAGAAGGTGGAGAAGATTGCCTCGTTCGAGCAGATGACTTCGCCATCGCTTAGGATGTCGCCCTCGGGGTTCAGCGGTTGGATGAAACCGCCCGCCTCACGCACGATTACGATGCCCGCAGCCAAATCCCAAGAATTCAGCTTGCGCTCCCAATAGCCTTCGTAGCGGCCTGCAGCGACATAGGCCAAGTCCAGCGCGGCAGAGCCAAAACGGCGGATGCCCGCGACGCTCGGCGCGATCTTTGCAATGTCTTTGATCGTTTCAGGAAGATCAGCGCGGCCACCAAATGGGATGCCTGTCGCGAAGATGCTTTCGATCATGGAATGACGCGATGAAACGCGCAAACGCTGATCGTTCATCCATGCGCCAGAGCCCTTCTCAGCCATGAAAAGTTCATCTTTTGCAGGGTCATAGATGACGCCAGCCACGATTTGGCCCTT
>NZ_JBDWVM010000005.1:0-10215 GCF_039984035.1 Planktotalea sp.
CATTTTCCCCATCGCCATCGCCTATCATTCAGAAGTGATCGTGCTCGCCGCATGGTGCGAACTCCGCGCAGATTTCCGCAACTTCCGACCCGACCGCTTCACCCGCTACCACGTCCTACCGGACCGTTTCGCAGGCCAAAGCGACGCCCTCCGCGCCGAATGGATGAAAGACTACGCCGCCTACCTTTGAACGTGGAAACGAGACTGATCCTCGTGGCCCCAAAGATCTGAGATAGTTTAAGCGAACAACTCCGCCTGCCGTAGGCGTACCCAATGGCCACTTTCCAAACGCGGCTTAGTCAACGAAACGTTGCTAAGGGCGGAAAGGAGACGTTCGCTGCGGGTGCAACAAAATGGCTCTCTCGAACAAGAAATTAACATGCACAGCGGTACTAACTTTTGTATTAACCTCAAGGTAGGAACGGCTGATCGTTCGCCAATAACTAACTCAATTAAGAGCGTCAAAACCTTCTACGCTGAGAAAAACAATGCTTGTCCATGTTCCCACCCACAATGTTGCCGAGACAAAGGACATCCATAGGTATTTGATTTGCGTTGTCTCTGAAAACCCGACCACAAAAGGTGCAATCGGACGAGAGTAGGCAAAGCTTCGACCAAAAATTACCACAAGTATGTCCCACTTCCCTAGTTTTTCGACAAACCCATAAAATTTTTCTACGTATTTTTGGTTAAAGGGCAATTTGCGACCAAGCCTTTTTGCGCGACGTCCCAACTGAAAGCCAATATTGTCTGCGATAATTGCGCCCACTAAGATACTAGCGCACATTTGCCAGATCGTTAATAAGTCGTTGTTATATTGATAAACTGTAGCCCCGACGATGAGAAGCCCACTGAAGAATAGCCCGATGCCGAAAACACCATCCAAAATGGTGATCGTGATCAAGAACAAAATTTGGGCTGGCGGTGAAGTTGCAAGTTCTGTCAATTTTGGTTCCATGCTTGGTCGTTCTGAACCATGAGTTCAATTTTGTGAACGACTTGATGTGCGTGCGTGAATTGTAGCAAGTGTCCACCGCCTTCTATGATACTCCAAGACGTGAATGGATAGGTATCGCAATAGGCTTTGCAGTCGTCATGAGCGATCATGGGGTCTTCAGCACCCCAAATATGATGGAAATGTGCTGTATTCTCATTGGTTTCCAACAACGTTTGCCATCTCTTCAAATTCACCCACATGGCCTTTATATCGCCAAACATTCCTTTGAGTTTTGGGCGCTCTAACAACTTGTAGCCAGCGACTGCGCATTGAAGATTGTCGCCCACGTCAAGGGCCAGCTTATCGGGTGCGCTCTCGCTGTAGTTGTTGAGGACCAATTTTTCCAAGTTTGCATCTTTATTTAAATACTCCGCATATATTTTGGTATAAAAATTGATCGCAACAGAGGAATTGCGCAAACACCAATGTAGGAATCTGTGCGAGACTGGCAGGCCTTTCTGAACGCTCCCTGTAAAGTTTGGTACGCCTGATGAAATTCCGATGCCTCTGCAAACTCTGTCAGGAAAGCTATGCAGTGTTGATGCTGCGTAAATTGCACCTGACGCATGTGTCACCAGGCAGCATTCTTCCAGCCTAAGTGAATCTAAGATCGCAGGAAATAAATTGAGCCACTCCTCTAGAATTTGATCGCTCGATACAGGATTGTCTGATCTGCCATAGCCAGGTCGTTCTATGCAAATTGCACACAGATTAGCTTGTCGAAGTTGTTCTTCGAAATCTTCGCCAAACTCGTATCCGCTCACAATTCCATGAAGAAAAATGAAGGGCCTTCCAGACAACATGCCTTTTCTGACAATGCCAATTTTTCGTCCGTTTACATTCAGAATTTCAGTCTCAAGATTGGCGAGCAGATCAGACTTTCTCTTTACATCTGGCGGCATTATCAGTTGCAAGTGAAGTGCGAACCTAACTGCACCCTCTCGACCAGCAAAGCCAAGTTTCGAATAGATCGATTTTGATTGAGTTTTTACGGTCTCTCTCGTTTTTTCGAAGCGGTCTTCAATTTGCCTAAACGACAAACCATTGACCATCTGCTCAAACACGCTGAGTTCAGCGGATGTCAAATTGTGCTGTTCTCGAAAATAGGACTCAAGTCGCGGAGACCAGGCTGAAACGAGCCATCGCACGAAGAACTTGTTGGGTTGTTCGCTTTCTTGAGCGTTCGCTTTTTGAATCATGAGAAGCGAATTGGTCGCGACTTGGTCAGATTTACATACTATGAGTTGAGGGCCCGCATTTTTGTTGTTGCGCAAAAATAGAAACGTCCGTTCGACGTCATCATGGTGCCATTCGGGAATTACATCATAAAGCGTTGCGCCCGTCGGATGCGCTCGTTCCCATTCTGGAGATTTGAACAAGAAACCACCTCTGAAGTTCACAAATGCTTCCATTCCCGCAGGCGGAACTAAGTGACCTTCGTCGTTAGGGTTTGTTTGCGCAATACGATCTAGGATTTCAGCCGCTCGCTCAAGATGATCTTCGAAGTCATCCATCTCGCTCAAAGACGTTGCTGTTGTTCGGTCCCATTGCTCTAGAAACTCAAACAATTGTTCGGGTTCCATGGACATCTCGTAGGTCTTTAAGACCAGTTCTTTGTAACTAATGATCAGTCTCCCTGAACAAATGATCGCGAATTAAATCTGACGTTAGAATTTGAGGCACAATTAGTCGAAGCCTTTTTCATATCATCACCCCATGGGGTGACGAAATCCAATGCAGAGCGCGCAATTAGTGTTTCATCTGGGTGTGGAGCAGCGGTGTTGCCTCTGGCCGCACTGCTTATCTCGTGGAGTGACTACCTTGAAAGAAATTACAACAATATCATACGCCGTCGCCGCCGTAGCTGTTTTGAGTGGGTGTAGTAAAATTAACGAAGTTAGAGACGCGCTAGAAGCCATTGACAATGAACCGACAGAGCAACTGCTAATAGCCCCAGCTGCAGGCGCTGGCGTTGGTTCAACAATAACAGAAAGTACAGTGGTCGATGTTCTTGCCTCAAGGGACGCAATTGCGACAGCAATTCAATCGGATTCTATTTCGGCACCGACATCAGCGCCAACGGGGACCAAAAAACTTGATGGTTTCGTCGGTATTGGCGGTGCAAACGATAACGAAGCGGTTATTGGCAACCTTACGATTGACGCAAACTTTGATGCCGGAACAGTTCAGGCGACCGCGTCAGATTTCGCAGAATTTAATGTAGCAGATCCCGCATTTCCAACAACAATCGATACCCAAGGTATCACTGGCGGTACATTAACTGGATCTGGCACGATTGACGGCACTTCCATGTCCAGTACGTTGAACGGAACGATAACGTCTTCGATCAGTGATACGGTAGTTGATTCGACCCTGGATGGCGTGGTTTTGGATAACAACGGCTCATTGCTCGTGACTGGTACTGTCACGGGAACAACGACGAATGGGGCCGGTACGTCAGCTATCGAAGACGGCGAATTCGCGGTTTCGGAATAACAATATGATGCGCGCTATGCGAGGTAACTTGCGTAGCGAGCTATCCTTTGCCTCTTTTCACGCTACCGGAACAAATATTATGAATTTGGCAAAAGCGTTCGTGCTTTCGATCGTTGTTTTTTGCATCGCGGGTGTTTCCGAGGCGCGACCGGACGAAGCAAAACTCTCCTCGCTAGTTAAGGCGGGTCACATTGAACAAGCTCGCAGCATTCTACAACGCTCAAATCCTAGGGATGCTGACTTCACATTCTTTGAAGCATTGATTGCGCGGCATGCAGGCGAGTTTGACAAGGCTGAACGGCTGTTGCGCGACACTCTGGCGCTTTCTGCGGAGCATATGAATGCGCGCCGGGAACTTGCCCATGTGTTGTTTGTAAAGAAGAATTACCGATCATCGGCAAGGGCGTTCAAACTGTTACATAACGTCGAACCTGATCCAAAAATGAAGGCGCTATACGGAACCTACTTACGTGCGATTAGCAATCAACAGCCTTTTGGCATTTTCGGACATTTCGCTTTTTTGCCATCGACTAATGTAAATCGAGGGACCAACGATCTCGTCTACGATAGTGTGATAGGTGATTTTGTCATTGATCCTGCTTCAAGGGCTTCATCAGGGGTCGGAATACAGCTAGGAACGAGTGGTTTTCTGAGAGACGCAGGCACCAAGACCTCTCGAAACACGATCACCTGGAACCTCATAGGAAACAAATATAAGGCGAGCAGTTTCGACAGCGCTGTGGGCGTTCTTCGCTTCACACATCTACACCGCCTAAGCAATAGAACTGAATTGGCTGTAACGCCCAACGTGCGGTACACTTGGCGCAACAATTCAAGCAATCAGCGCGCTGTCGGGGTGAGTTTCTCAGTACGGCAAAAGCTTTCCGCACGAGATAGCTTAAGGTTCGTGGCGCAAACCGAATACCGAAATTATTTTGAGCAAGCGCACAATTCCGGACGCTATTCAGGAGCGGAACTTGGATATATTAGGCAGCTTAGTCACGCGCTTTCGTATACCTTAGGACTTAGCTTGAATGCTGGTTCGCCTAATTCAGCCCACGCGAGATTCCGTGATCTGGCCGTGTCTATTGGTTACAATAACAGATGGAATTCTGGACTTATCACCAGATTTAGAGCCGAAGTTGGCACAAAAATATTCGAATCTGATTTCCCTTTGGCGGGCAAAGAGCGTGAAGATTCCTACTACGGTTTAAGTGTTTCGCTACAAAACAACGATTGGAATGTGCTCGGCTTCACACCGAGCCTCACTTGTTCTTATAGCAGTAACAAGTCCAACATCGCCTTTTTCCAACACAAGGTCACCGAATGCAATTTAGGTATCTCGAAGAGCTTTTAAATCTAATGCGTGGGTTGCTACAAAATGCCGATATCTTCTGGTCTTTAACTAGAAAGCGGGAAAGGCGCATTTTTGCACTATTTGCACTGCAGCATAGGTGAGGAGTTTGAAAGGCTGTTTTGGGCCGTAATTCCAGAGTTAATTTTGACAAATTCCTGAAAGCAGGCTTTGCCAGCGGCAACGACTATCAGGAATCTTGTCCCCAAACATATTCACACACCAAACAAAAAGGGCCCCGCCAATTTGGCGAGGCCTTTCTCAAAATTTCAAAACGCTCTAGTTGCGCGCAAATGCGTCTCTAAAGCCTGCATTGCGCAGCACGGTCAAAGCGCCGTTCGTATGCGCTGGGGATGCAAACGGACCCGCCAGAACGATGCGCATTTGCTTGCCGCCTCGGGTGAACTTACCGATGCGAACCGGAAGTCCCATGCGCTGCAAACGATTGGCCGTATTTTGCGCGTTGCTCGGGACGCCAAAGGTGCCCACTTGCACGAACTTCTTACCCGCAACCTGCGCTGGCTTGCGCGGCGTTGTGGTGCGCGCTTGAACCTGTGCTGGCTGTTTACGCACGACGCGCTTAGCCACAGTTCCCTTGGACGACACAACAGGCGCGGCAACTTGCACACCCGCTGCGCGTTGCTGAGCGAGCGACGTGTAAGGATAACGCAAACCCGGGAAGGAACGCGTCACGTCACGGCCCGTAGAGCGTACGATCAAACGGCGCGGGACCGTCTTGGACCACACGACTTCAGTCGCGGCCTTACCCTTTGGGGATTGATGCGCGCGTTTTGTGTTCAAACGGTCATCTTCCCAAACAGGGCGATACCCATTGGGCGTCGGCGATGCGACGTGGGCCGCTTGCTGTTGCTCATATACATGGCGCGGAACAATGCGCGCGTTCGGGCTCACATTCGTGACAACCTGACCCGCGCGATTGCGGTAAATCACACCTTCCGTCGCAGCGGCGCGCGGCGCAGCGGCCACACCCGATGTTGTACCAGCGGCAACTGTTCCGCCCGCTCGCGAGTTTTGGAAGGCCGTCGTTTGAGGACCACATCGCACTGGAAGCCCACGACCACCAATGTAGCGCTGACTGAGAGAGGATGCGCCCTGACACACTTGTCCGTTTGCACCGTTTGACTGAACCACAACGCGGCGCGGCTGGACCGCAACGGGCGCAGGTTGGGGAGCGATCTGAACAATCCGCGGCTGGGCTTGCTGCACACGCGGTGCATTGCGTACAATCTTCTTCGGCGCAGGTTTCACAACCGGCGCTGGTTTGGCGGCAGGTTTAGAGGCAACCGTTTTGATCGGCTTAGGCGCCAGAACTTCGGACACCGTTTTGCGCTTCGGTTGCACAACCGGCGCGGCCACTTCTGGTGCAGGCGATTTTGGCGCAACAACAGAGTTTGTCCCAATTTCAACCGGAGCATTGGACTGCGGCGCAGCGGCGACAGCCGTTCCTGCGGCACTGCCTGCGATGCTTGGTGTTAGACCGCAAACCACTTCGCGCGACCGCGACACACGCGGCACCCAATTGGTGTTCCCATCAACACCAGCGCGAATGTAGACACAGCCTTTGCTGTCCACATATTGGCTACCTTTGAAAGACGCAGGCGGAATTTCGGCAGGACCTGAATCCCGTGAAAGTGCTTGCGCGCTGACTTCGCTCACCGAAATAGCGCAGCTTGCCGCGACAAGCGACATTACCAAGAATCGTTTAACGTTCATTTTCTGTCCCCACAGATGAACCCAAACTCTGCCCCAAATTCAGGGCAGAGTCTAGCACACCTTGGGGCTAAGTGCTGATTATTGCCGCTATTTAGTGCCAAACATGCGATCACCCGCATCCCCTAGTCCTGGCACGATATACCCGACCTCGTTCAGCTTTTCGTCCAATGACGCGGTCACAATCGGCACATCAGGATGCGCTTCTTTCATGCGCGCGACGCCCTCAGGGGCTGCAAGCAAACAGAGGAACCGGATATTCTTGGCACCTGCCTTCTTCAGCAAATCAATCGCGGCAACCGACGAATTGCCCGTCGCAAGCATCGGATCAACAGCAATCACCAACCGATCTTCCAGCGCGTCAGGCGCTTTGAAATAGTATTGAACCGGCTGCAACGTCTCTTCATCGCGGTAAAGCCCGACAAAACCAACCCGCGCAGATGGGATCAATTCCAGCACCCCATCGAGCAAACCGTTGCCCGCGCGCAGGATCGAAATCAGCGCCAGTTTTTTACCATCCAGCGTCGGCGCATCCATCGCCATCATCGGCGTCTCAATCGGCTTCGTCGTCATCGGCAGGCCGCGCGTCACCTCATAGGCAAGCAGTTGACTGATCTCGCGCAGAAGCTGGCGAAACACCGCTGTGGAGGTTTCTTTTTCGCGCATAATCGTCAGTTTATGCTGCACCAACGGGTGATCGACGACGGTCAAATGCTCTGACATGGCTCAGGCCTCCAATTTCTTCAAAATCTGTGTTCGTGTGTCTTCATCACAGAATGCAGCATTGGCAGATGCTTTTGCAATCTCGGTAAAGACCTCGGCGTCCCAACCAAACGTATTGGCGAGGTTAAGGTATTCATTTCGCATATTTGTATGGAAAAAGGGCGGATCGTCGGTCGAGACGGTCACTTTGACGCCCGCGCGGCGCAGCACATCAATGGGATGGCTCTTCCAATCAGGATATACGCCCAAGACCACGTTCGATCCGGGGCAAACTTCTAGCACAACACCCTTTTCCGCCAGCTCATCCACCAGCGCCGCATCTTCCGCAGCGCGCACGCCATGCCCGATCCGCTCCACGCGCAAATCATTCACCGCATCGCGCACTTCTTGTGGACCGCGCCATTCGCCAGCGTGCGTTGTTAACTTCAAACCCGCCTCGCGCGCCATGTCATAACTATAGGCAAAGTCGCGTTGATTGCCTTGGTTCTCGTCCCCGCCCATACCGAAACCGGTGATAAAGCCGCCCGCCGTTTCCGCCGCGCAGAGCGCAGCCGTCTTCGCCTGCTCTGGCCCGAAATGACGAATGCACGTGACAATCCCGCGCGAGGTAATCCCGAAATCGCGCTCCGCCTCTGTCGCCGCTTCCTCCATCGCGGCAAGGTAGTCGCGCCATGCATCTACATCACCGCCCCCGCAGAAATCAGGGCTGATAAAGCTTTCCATATAGATCACGCCATTGCTGGCTGCTTCTTCCAAAATCGCAAGGCCAAGGCGCTTGAAATCCTCGGGGGATTTCAGAACCGTTGTTGCCGCCTCATAGACGCTCAGAAAGTGCACGAAATCCTTGAACGCATAAGATCCATCCGCGTTGAACACTTTGGAGATATCAACGTTCTTTTCCTGCGCCAAACCACGGATAAATGCGGGCGGCGCCGCACCCTCATAATGCGTGTGCAATTCGATTTTCGGCAGATCAAGGATGCCCGCCAATTCTTCGCTCATCTCGTTCATAAAAAACTCTTTCCAGTGCCGCTCGCGGCTACTCCAAGATGCGCCGCAACACTCGCCGCTACATCCGTAAATCCACAAATTCCGATCTCGCCCGCTCCCGCGCCATGCACCAACACAGGCACTTGCTCGCGGGTATGATCGGTGCCGATCCAGCTCGGGTCATTGCCATGATCCGCAGTCAGGATCACAAGGTCATCATCGCGCAATTTCGGCAGGAACTGCCCAAGCCAAACGTCAAACCGTTCCAATGCTGCAGCATATCCCGCCACATCGCGACGATGTCCGTATTCCGTATCAAATTCCACAAGGTTCGCGAAGACAAGATCACCCGGCCCTGCCGTTTCGGCCAAGCCATCGAGCGCCGCCATCAATTCCGCATCGCGCCCTTTCACCGTGGTGTCGAT
Source organism: Planktotalea sp. (assembly GCF_039984035.1). Classification (GTDB taxonomy): domain Bacteria; phylum Pseudomonadota; class Alphaproteobacteria; order Rhodobacterales; family Rhodobacteraceae; genus Planktotalea. The sequence continues at coordinate 8,717 of NZ_JBDWVM010000005.1, forward strand.
GCCCGTCATGGAGAAGATATCGCCGATCTTGCCTACACCGTGCACACGCCCGCCCGCATCTTGCACCCAATTCGTCAAAACAAGCTCAGGCGGTAAAATCGCGAAATCGCGGCGGCGCGCTGTGCGTTTGAAACCCGCCTCAGCGTCCCCAACAAAGGGTCGCGCAATCACGCGCCCGACGCGCATCTCGTGCAGCATCGGTGCCACGTCGCGGCACATCTGCAAAAGCCGCTCTAGCCCAAAGCTCTCCTCATGCGCTGCAATCTGCAAAACGCTATCGGCAGAAGTGTAGCAAATCGGGAAACCCGTCCTCAAATGCTCCACCCCAAGATCATCGATCACAGCCGTGCCAGAGGCATGGGCGTTGCACAAAATACCATCCATCCCCGCCGCCGCGCAAAGCGCCACTGTCACTTCTTCAGGAAAAGCAGGCTGCGCATCAGGAAAGAACGTCCACTCCCATGGCACCGGCAATCCGGCCAATTCCCAATGCCCCGACGGCGTATCTTTGCCCCGTGAAATCTCACGCGCAACGCCCCAACGACCCGTTGGCTTGGCGTCTAAACCTGCCGTCTCGATCCCCGTTGAAAGCCGCACCGCTGCGCCAAGGCCAAGCGCATCCATATGCGGCACGTTCAGCCCATGATCGCGAATAATATGGCCTAGCGTATTCGCCCCCGTATCCGGCACATCCCCGTTAAAGAACGTACCAGCATCCGGCGCACCGCCACAGCCAACGCTATCCAGCACGATCAAAAATGCCCGCGCCATTACGCGATCACCTCATGCACCAGCGCATGTTTCTCTGGCGCCGCTGCGCCCAAAGCAATCGCGCCGCGCACTGATTGAACCGCTTTATCCGCCTGCCCCTCACGTGCTGCATGCACGCGCGCCAATGGCTGACCTTTTCGGACAGCTGCGCCCAGTGGCACCACCTCAGACAGGCCAACCGCTGGATTGATCTGATCGCTTTCCACCTGACGCCCACCGCCAAGCGCAACAACCGCCAGACCCAAGGCCTCCCCATCAATCGCGGTGACAATCCCATCCTGCTCGGCCGTAATTTCACGAATGACCGGAGCCTCGGGCAAATAGCGTTGCGGGTTCTCGACAAAGCCCAAAGGCCCGCCCATCGCCGCAACCATCTTGCCAAAGCGCTCCGCCGCCGCGCCGCTGACAATCGCATTGCTCAACGCTTCACGCCCCGCATCGCCGCTCTCTGCTTGGCCCGAGCTGAACAACAACTGCGCCCCGAGCGCGAGCGTCAGCTCATACAAGGGCCCACGTTGCGCACCGCTCAAAACCGCCATCACTTCCGCAACTTCCAAGGCATTGCCAAGCGCAGGCGCAAGCGGCGCATTCATATCCGTGATCAACGCCGTCGTCGGGCATCCTGCCATATTGGCCGTCTCGACCAAGGCCGTCGCCAATTCACGCGCCTCATCCGCGCTCTTCATAAACGCGCCAGAGCCGACTTTGACGTCCAGCACCAAACCATC
>NZ_JBDWVM010000006.1:0-4055 GCF_039984035.1 Planktotalea sp.
GTGTAGTGCCGGTTTCACCGCCCACAAACGTGTACGCTGTGTTCTTTTTGCCGCTGAAGGAGCATGCGAATGTCTGAACGATCTCAGATCGCAACTGATAGCGCCTGTTTTGTGGATCTTTCGTGGAGCTGCCGTACGGTCGTGACACACTGCGAGGTGTCAGCCCGTTGCACGCCCTAGCGCACAAGGTATCGCTGGGCTTAGAATTGCGACAGTCAGAATATTCACCTAAACTCCTCCATGGTCACGGGATGTGTAGGCACCCTGGCCCCCAAAGTCGGGTCTGTATTCGATGCGTTGTTAGTGGGTCGCAGGGTCGTTGACGTTTCATAAATCCGTAAGACCTGTGGTGTTCGCTCTCCGCAAGCGGAAAATCCAAAATAAGTACTTTTTGGCCTTAAGTTACATTTAAGAAAACCAAGGTGGCCCGTATTAACCTGTCGACATTAACGGCAAAAGTATGAGCAAGGCGTAAAGGTGGAGGCGTACGTATCACAGATTAAGTGTCACCCGAGACGCCGCTGTACGCCAAAATGCCACACCGCGCATTGTCGGCTTGTAGATATTACGCTCAGATGTTGATGAGATCTCAGCCGCGCAAGCGCACCTCAAACTGACTACCTCGACCATCGGCGTCGTTTTTCAAGATGCGTGCATCTCCGCCATAGAGTTGGGCAATTTTTCGCGTGATCGCCAAGCCCATACCACTGCCTTCAACTTCATCACGTGGTCGCAGCGTGGTCATCGCAGCAAAAATACGATCATGGAATGTCTCGGGGATACCCGGCCCGTCATCGCTAACAGACAGCACAGCATCAGACCCAGATTTCTTGCACCTGACCACCACGGTTCCTGCGTTGCCATCGTGATGCTTTATTGCGTTCGAAATCAAGGCTGTTAGCAGTGTCAAACTGTCCTGTTCACCCATCGTGATGGTATCACACTCAAGATCCCTAAGGACGGAAAACCCGGTTGGAACCGGCATTTCTTCTAAGACATCATCAAGCGCTTCATTGAGGTTCACCTCTACGACTGCTTGCATGCGCCCGACACGCGAAAAGGCCAATAAATCTACCAACATACGGTCTAAACGTCCCGTATGACGGTTCATTAGGTCTATACTGTCGGCAACCGAACCGTCAATTTTCACGCCAGCCTCAGCCAAGTCTTCAACAATCCACTGCGGCAACTCAATGAGTGCGCGCACCGAATTGCGGACATCGTGGCTGATTAAATAGATGAAATCTTCGAAATCACTTGATGCGGTTGGGGGCATCTCAGGTTCGATGGAAGAAGTCACACCCGTGGGCAATGCGTTGGCGGTCATCAGATGATATTCCTGAAACTACGTGATAAGCCTACGATAGCGCGGAGCATTGAAGACACAGTTAACAAAGCAAAGCTTCGGGCATCCATTGGATCTTTCAGGTACGGCCTCACCGCCGCGGGATACCGCCCGCACAATTGTTGCCAGCGTGGAATTTGCTCTCGACGGCCCCACCTGCTGGTGATCATATCCCATAACTGCGCGACACGTTTCAAGACGCGCGCGGTCGCATCATCCCCTTGAATCGCCTCTACCAATGCCTCGTTCAGCACCCTGAAATATTCCGACTGACCCTTTAGGCAGAGGTCAGGAGTGGCCTCTTCGAGACTGACCTTGCGAACGTCCAAAAAAGGTTGGGAACACACCTTCTGAATAGTCGCGTCGTCGTAATGCTCCGGGCGGTTTGGATCAAAAAACCACCTGCCTGCCGGACCGATCTGGCCGACAGATCCGGGCTCGATGCGAAAAGCGCAAACAGATTCCCTAGCCGCGGTTGGCGGAATACGCGATTGACCACATAGCTCCATCCTGGCCAATAGCACCGCCTGGCGTTGGTCCGAAACAAAGACTATCACGCAATGGCGACCCCGGCGCGTGATAAGATTTTTGCGCGCCAGCCCAACCGGTATCACAATAAACGCTGTCGCGCCTTTAGGCATCCCAGTATTCAACGAACTTCTGAGAATCAACGCCGAGGTGAAGGTAGGGGCCAACGTTGATCATGTCTTCAAGCACCGCCAACCCTTCTGGGGTATCAAGCTGGCGCGTCATATCTGGCGAAAAAGGTCAGATCCCATAGCTATGCAACAACACCCAGTATCCCCACCCCAAATACCCGGATGCACTGAATAAAAGCCCCCACATATTCTCGGCACGCCGGTGGAACCAAGCAATCTGGAGATCAAGTTCGGCCCACGTTTTGGGTATGTCCAACGCATTCCCAAAGGTATCGGCGTAACGGCCGGCTTCATCTGTATTTCAAAGCATATCTTTGCGGTAAAACAGTAAATAGGCGTCGCCATCCGCCTGGAACCCATACGTTTGCCGATCAAAACTGTCGCCAAGACTGTAAATCATACCATCGCGGAACCCCGCCGGTTCATGGATCTTTGCGAGATCATCAAGCGGGCGCAGCACATTTGATGCCACAAGATCAACCAAACCGAATGTTGCGTGGCAAAGCGACGTCAAAACGACCATCAGCTGCAATATCTTCCAACGTAATCTGGGCTGTTAACGCTTTTGAAACAAAACTGCGCAATGCAATTTTAACACCAGTCATATTGGTAAATGCAGCCGCAATCGGGTGTAGATAATGTTGCGATCCATTCGGACAAAGCACAACAAGCGTTTGATCGGTCTACCCACTGTTTTCGCGGACCCATTGCGCGACTTTTTCATGCAAGGGCCTGCTAGACTGGCCTAAAGACGCCTGTGGCAACATCGTCGCGGCCCCGGCAGCTATGCCAGATTGTATCACATGGCGGCGCGTGAAGGTCGTATCACGGTGTGAGGTTCGATCTGACATCTTGGTTACTATCCTCGGTTTAGGATCGAGATTACCCACGCGCATTTAAGATCGACTTAATCCTTGAATGGTATGCCGGGCCCGTGAATGAAACCAACATCTCCATGCCGGTACACCGCAAGTTTTTCTCCGGAATTGTAGCGCGACTAAGGCTGCTTTTACTCATCTTGGGCGGGGTGACTGCCGCTGCATGTTTTGCCAGTTTCACACAGTTGAGGGAAATATCCTCCACGCATCAGGCGCTTATACGCGATGCGTTGCCAGTGCTCACCCAAACGCGGGTGGTGGAACAAGAGCTTGGTGAAATATTTCTAGCGCTCCAAAATGCGGGGCATCTTGGAGATACAGAACACCTAATATCCGCCAAGTTGGACCTTAGCCGTCGCATAGATCGTTTCAAAGACAACGTTTTGAACGTAACCCAAGCAAGTGGCGGCAGCGGTCTATCGGTGCGTATGGCCCGCTTGTTGACTGAACTGGAAGCATCCATTGATCAGCTTTTCACCCAACAAGCGATTTTGTTCGAAACAGACCTTAAGATTGCGCGGCTGGAAGAGACAATAAACGAGACCGGTTCACAAGCCAGTGATGCATTGCGAACCCTACGATATGATCTAACCATACGCATTGACACGTTGCTGGATGATGCTCGGTTAGGTGCGACCCCCGAAGCGAAATCAATTGACCAGTTGTTTTCTGATTTATTCCTAGGGGCCTTAAATTTGAATAGCTTAGCCATAGATTTGGACGCTGTGATCGACACCAGCCTATTTGATCAAATCTCGGGCGGTCAGAATAGCATTGAACAAATGCGTACAAATTTGGAAGATAAGCTGGGGCGAGTGGCGGCATTGCTGCCGCAACTTCGCCCCAGCGCTCAACGCACAGAACTTGCAGACCTGACGTTGCAGTTGAACGCTTATATTCTCGGCGAAAAAGGACTGCTGGCCCTTGGAGTGACAAGACTAACACATCAAGAAAAGATGTTAATCCTTCAACAAACGCGCTCTAACATGACGCGTGACGTTTCCGTTTTCATAGAGACCATTGTTAATACCGCCCAAACATCGGTCACCGAAAGAGCCGCGGCACTTGACGAAGCCACAAGGCAGCTATCAATCATATTGATGGTATGTCTCTTTTTAGCCGCCACTTGCACGTTGATCGGAAACTCGATCATCGTTGAAAAGCAGGTGAACC
>NZ_JBDWVM010000007.1:0-3967 GCF_039984035.1 Planktotalea sp.
CAGAATATTCGCAACAATATGTGCAGCGCCTTGGCGGCGCTGTAGATGAACTTTCGCGTTTTATGAGCGACTTTGACGCGGATGCGGCTAGCCTTGATATGACGCGCGAAGCGGCGCTGGTTGATCTGGCCAAAGGCGGCGAGATGGGCGCTGCGCGCGCTGATACAATGGTCAGCACGATTGAGCGCCACGACCGTTTGTCCCATGATCTTGAACAAATGCAGGGTCTCGGTCCGTTTAGCCGCGCAAAATATGCGGCGCGCTTTACCGATGGTGAGCTGGCGGGGCGCGTTTGGGAAAACTATAAACCCGCGATGCCAGTGACGTTTGAGGGCATCATCTTTGCCGCTTTAGGGTTTCTGGGCGGTCTTATGCTGTTTTCAACGCTTATTTGGCTGCTACGCTTGCCTTTTTCCCTGTTTCGTCGCAGGTCTGAGGCATAATCAATCCCAAATGGGAGCCGTGAGCAGTGTCCAAGACCCCAATTCCTTTTGCCCGCTTTGAGTGGATGATCGCATGGCGCTATTTGCGCGCCAAACGCGCCGAGGGTGGCGTGAGTGTGATGACTTGGATCAGCCTGATTGGCATCACGTTGGCGGTGTTTGCGCTTATTGCGACGCTTGCTGTGCGCTCGGGCTTTCGGACTGATTTCGTCGGTACGATCTTGGGCGCGAACGCCCATGTGACGGTCTACAAATCAGCGGCTGTCGATGAATACGGACGCCTTGATCGCAAGATTTACGATTATGATGAAATGGCCGAACGTCTCAGCCAGGTGGAAGGCGTCACGCGCGCGGCCCCGCTGGTGCGTGGACAGGTCATGGGCAATAAGGCGGGGCGCAACACTGGTGTTGAAATTTACGGGATCACGAAAGCGAACCTGCTAACGATCCCCAAAGTCGCAGACCCTGAGAGCTTCGATGGTGATATCAATCGTTTTGAGAGTGGGATTGCCATCGGCTCTGGCGTCGCGCGCGAGCTCAACGTGAGCGTCGGGGACCGCATCAAGATTATTTCACCGAATGGTGTCAAGACGGCCTTTGGCACCAGCCCGCGAGTCAAAGCCTATGAAATCACTTATGTTTTCACCGCAGGGCGCTACGATATAGATCGAACACGAGTGTATATGCCGCTCGCTGAAGCGCAAAGTTTCTTCAATCGCGAAGGCGCGGTGGATGAGATCGAAGTCATGGTTGAAGAGCCGGAAGAGATTGATGCGATCCAGCTCGATCTATTGCGGGCAGGCGGGGATCGTGCTCAGCTTTGGGCTTGGACAGATGCATCGGGTGGCTTTTTGCGCGCACTTGAGGTCGAGGATAATGTGATGTTCGTGATCCTGTCCATCCTTGTGTTGATCGCGGCGATGAACATCGTTTCGGGCCTCATCATGCTCGTGAAGAACAAGGGCCGTGACATTGGTATCTTGCGCACGATGGGCCTCAGTGAAGGCTCGGTCTTGCGGGTGTTTTTCATTTGCGGTGCATTTACGGGGATCATTGGGACAGCGATGGGCGTCATTCTCGGATGCTTGTTCGCGATTTACATCGATCCGATTTTCTCTGCGGTGAACTATTTCTCTGGTGGCGGCGTTTGGGATCCCGCAGTGCGCGGCATCTACAATTTGCCAGCTGAGCTGCGCCTTGAAGACGTCATGTCGGCTGTCATCTTGTCCCTCGGCCTGTCATTTGTTGTCACTATTTTCCCAGCGCGCCGCGCGGCCCGTATGAACCCTGTGGAGGCACTGCGCTATGAGTGATCCAACGCTAGAGCTGAGCGGTATCGCTAAATCCTATAATCAAGGGCGCGAAAACGAAGTCACCGTGCTGCGCGAGATTGATTTGAGCGTGAACGCAGGTGAAATTGTTGCACTGGTCGCCCCGTCCGGTGCGGGCAAATCTACGTTGCTGCATATTGCTGGGTTGCTCGATACGCCCGATGCGGGTTCGGTTAAAATAGCAGGGCAAGATGTGACAGGCCTGAGCGATCGCAAACGCACTGCAATCCGCCGCGAAGATGTTGGGTTTGTGTATCAATTCCATCATTTGCTGCCAGAATTTACGGCGCTAGAAAATATTGTGCTTCCGCAACTGGCCAATGGCATTGCCGCTGCGAAGGCAGAGGAACGCGCCCTCGATCTGTTGACCCGTGTTGGTGTCTCGCATCGCGCGGATCACCGCCCGGCGGCACTTTCTGGCGGGGAGCAGCAGCGCGTCGCATTTTGCCGAGCGCTTGCAAATGCGCCGCGCCTTTTGCTTGCGGATGAACCAACTGGGAACCTTGATCCAGAAACCTCCGATCAAGTCTTTGCTGCGCTGATGGAGCTTGTGCGCGGGACAGGTTTGTCTGCGGTAATCGCGACCCACAATTTGGAACTGGCTGGCCGGATGGATCGACAGATGCGCCTCGAGGGCGGTGCACTTGTGGCCCTTTGAACGGGCCTTAATCCGTCAAATTCTTGACAAGTTCACTGCGTATCTTAACGATAGTTAACCGTCATCAGTGCGTCTGTTTACTTCGTTAGGAAAGTCTTATGTCACCAATTTTGCTTGTTTTGTTGAGTGGTCTCACCATGTTTGGGACGTCTTTTTTCGAATCTTCTGAAGAGACGGATGAAGAAGATCAAACTGAAGAGACAACAGAAGAGCCTGTCGAAGGTGGCAGCAACCCGCTTGACGAAGCGCTAGCCGCTGAAGACGAGGAGACAGCCGACGAAGAGGCAAGCGACGAAGAAACGACTGATGAAGGCGAAGACGACGAACCCGTTGATTTGGACGACGAGACGATCACAGGTTCGCAAAATGATGATTTGATCGAAGCGGGCGATGGCGATGACGTGGTCGATGGAGCCGACGGGAATGACACGTTGGTTGGCGGCGCAGGTGCCGACACGATTGAAGGTGGTCTTGGCAACGACAATATCTTTGGCGCGCTGATTGATGATGTGGATGATGAAAGCGCGGATGTTCTGAGCGGCGGCGAAGGCGATGATGAGATCACCCTTGGCGATGACGACACCGCGACGGGCGGTGAGGGCGCAGATACATTTGTGCGCGCAGAAACGACGACGGGCAATGCCGTCATTGCAGATTTCGATAGCCTTGAAGACGTGATTGTCGTGGAACATCAGAGCGATACCGCTCCGACGCTTGCAGAACAGTCTGTCACGAATACAGGTGTCTTGCTCAGCTTCTCTGATGGCAGCAGCGTTGAGTTGGATGGCCTTACAGAAGAGATTGATACCTCTGTGATTAGTTTTGTGGATACGCGAACCACCTAGGGCTTGACCGATCATGGCGGTATCGTCACGGTCTCGCGACACTAGCGAGGAAGAGCCATGCCACAGATATTCGTCAATGAGATCGAAGAGATCACCAACGCTGCGTTAAAAGCGCATGGAGCCAATGACAGTATTGCGGCGGAAATGGCGCGTGCCGTCGCTTGGGCGGAAGCGCGCAACAACCGGATCTGCGGGCTCTACTATGTCGAAAGCTATTGCCAACAGCTGGTGAGCGGTCGTGTTGATGGAACAGCCACGCCAAGCGTCAGCCGCCCCTTGCCATCGCGTATTGAAGTGGACGGGAACAACGGATTTGCCCAACCGGCGTTCGCAGCCGCGTTGGATCAAGCGATCAGCGCCGCAAAAGAAACGGGCACGGTCTCTGTCGCGCTTCATCGCACGCACACCTGCACAGCGCTTGGCTACTTCACCGAAATGGCTGCGCGTCATGGTTTGATCGCAATGGGTATGACCAATGCCTCGCCCATCGTGGCCCCCCCCGGCGGCAAAACCCGCGCCATTGGCACCAATCCGATGGCGTTTGCAGTGCCAAATGAAACCGGCGGCATTGCAATGTCCTTCGATCAATCCACAACAACAGTTGCTTTGGGACGGATCACAATGGCCAAAGCGGCGGGAGAAGCGATTCCAGAAGGCTGGGCCGTGGATGCGGATGGACAACCAACAACC
>NZ_JBDWVM010000008.1:0-8995 GCF_039984035.1 Planktotalea sp.
CTACTGGTGGTTCTTGTGACCCGTTTTCGATCTGTTGATCACTATTCATTACGACCCCATGCGCGCATTTAGCTTTGCCCCGACGATGTCAGAGATATCGGTTAGTTTCAAGGTTTTGACACGAAACAGCGTGCAGTAACACGCTCATATTCTCGTTATGCATGTGTTTTGTTTTAGAACCTGAATTGGCCAACTTTCCTCAGGTTTTTACAAAGCAGTGTACCGAAGCCGCCAAGATTATTCGCCTTGATCGCTCGGTAGTCTTCGCGGCTTTTTTGCAAAATTCGCCCAAGCGATCGATTACTCTCTCCGCCCACACGCATTTTGACCATCACTTGCGGGAGATAAGCCGTCTTGATTTGCCCAGTCCAAAGCCAACGCATCATCGCATCATAGTCAGCTGCAATTTGGAACGAAGTGTCATAATTGCCCAACCGCTCCAGAATGGACCTGCGCAGATAGAACGTCGGATGAGGCGGCATCCAACCGCGGCGCAGTTTGGCGCGCTCAAATGGGCCCGCTTTCCAATGGCGGATCACGCGCGAAGTATCGTCGGCGGCGACATATTGCAGATCACCATAAACACAATCGATGCTGGGATCTTCAAAGGCCTGCGCGACGCCTTCGATAATTGAGTCTTGCGCAAAAATATCATCGGAATGCATCAAACCCACCACATCCCCGGTCGCACGCTGCATTCCTAAATTGATAGCGTCGTAAATACCTTCGTCTCGCTCGCTCACAAGAGACGTACGACTGTTTGAGAGCTGCTCAATAACACCCAACGTTCCATCCGTTGAACCACCGTCCTGAATAACATGTTCAATATTGGAATAGCTTTGATCTTGCACAGATTGAATCGCTTCTCCAATCGTTGCTTCGCGATTATATACGGCAGTGACGATTGAAATCTTGAAGGGATTTCGTTTTTGTGCGGCTTGCATGCGCGGCTCTATACCTATTTGGATCAAAGTTCGCTGACACCTGTTATGACAAAATCAACGGCACAGTTTTTCAGGCTTGATTACAACTTGGTTAAAATTTGTTTTGCTTATAATGCCTTATTTAAAGGTAAACACCCTAAAGCGCCCAATATTGCCTTGGTAGTACATTTGATCGACACTTTTCCGGCATAGAAATCAAAACGTGGCCTACAAAACCTGACATGACACAAAATGAAGCAGATCCATGCCTACACTTCGGCGCCCAAACAGACTTAAACACCTGTGTGACACGACATCTTTTTCTTCTGTGCCCTAACAACAGCGGATCGACCTTTCTGTCCAAGGCGCTTGGAACCTCCCCAGACGTTTGGCACCTTCCCCGTGAGGGCCAGCATGCGCTTGGGTTTTCTGGACCAATCACTCAACATGAAAATGGGTTGATTTGGGCTTCAACCCAGACATCATTGGATCAGATCAGCAATCCGAAGGCGTTTAATTGGCATCAAAACAAGAAGGCTTGGTATTTTCAGGCGCGGGCACATTCAACTGACGCCAAAGTATTCTTCACCAAAGCGCCTCCTTTCCTCGCTTATGCCGACTTGCTGAAGCAACACTTCTCTTCAACTCGCTTCCTGATCATGGTCCGCAATCCTTACGCGATGATCGAAGCAATTCTTCGCAGGCGCGGCCAGTTCATTAAAGATCTTGACGTGCTTTTACCTATCGCTGTTCGTCATACGATTGCATGCCTTGAGATGCAGCGCGCCAATCAAAGCAAGTTTACGGGGATAAGCACATTTTTCACCTATGAGGAGATGTGTCGCACGCCCGATTTGGTTGAGCAAAAGATCAAAAAACTCGTTCCTGAGATCAAAACCTTGCAGTTGAACCAGCGCCTAAGCGTCAAACAACAATACAACGAACGGCTGCGAGACATGAACGCGCAGCAAATTGATCGCTTAGCGCCACAACAAATCTCACATATTTCTCAAATGCTTGAACCTCATACCTCGCTGCTTTCACACTTTGGGTATGAGCTTCTTTAGCTCACTTTCGTCGGCAACGAATAATCCTTCGCAACGCAGAATTCGAGTTCCTCAAACGACGTCCTTGGAAATGAACGCATTTCATCTTAAGGTTGATTAACTTTTTGGAAATTCATGCCTTCGTGGATTTCAATGCAAGGAATTTTCTTGGATGTCGCTCACATCATTCTTGGCAAAGTTGAAGCCACGCACAACGCAAAAATTTTCGGTTTCCGAAACCGCGCTTTTGTCGGTTATCTCAATCGCGCTGAGTGTTTTCATTGTCGTGCGTCCACCATTGGTCCCTTCTCCAAATCATGTCGCAGCACCTACCGTCAAAAAGCATGCGTCATCCAATGATGAAAAGGCCAAAGCACCGCCAGCGACAACAGACCTAGCCAAACAACCAAAGGGCGTTGATCTGTCCCACTACCAGTCCAAGGTGAATTGGAAGGAAACAAAAGCGAGCGGTATCGCCTTCGCTTATTCCAAAGCGACCGAGGGCAATACCTACGTTGACAAGAGCTTTGCCGCCCATCGTGCTGGCGCCGCAAAAGAGGGTATTCTGTTCGGCGCGTATCATTTCTATCGCCCGAATGATGATCCTGTCACTCAAGCCAATCATTTCCTTGAAGTCGCCATGCCATCCAAGGGGGACCTGCCCCCGGCGCTCGACCTCGAGATTGCACCGAATGAGAGCCAAAGCGCTGACTACAAGGCGAACGTATTGCTCTGGTTGAAGGTGGTTGCGGCAAAAACGGGGTGTGCTCCAATTGTATATGCCAGCCCTTCGTTCTGGCGCACACATCTTGGGAAGGACTTAAATGCCTATGGTTTTTGGTTGGCCGAATACAGCGCGAAACCAAATCCGCCAAAAACCGCGCCGCCTTGGCTCTTTTGGCAGAACAGCCAAAAGGGGCATGTCGCGGGTATTGTTGGCATGGTCGACGTAGATACAGCATCGTCATCGCAAGCTTTGATCGACTCGCTGTGTGAAGGGACGAAATCATGACGGACCAGAATTCTAGCTCTCAAGAAAACCATATCGAGCGCGATTTGAAAGGTCTCCTTCGCTGGGCTTTTGGGCTCGCATTCATCTTTTTGGGGTGTCTTTGGTTCTCGGGTGCACTAAACTCGCTCGCCCCTTTTTTAGGCGGGCAAGAGCTCAACGATAGCAATGTAGCCTATATCGATACGGTCCAAACGCAAGCCGTCAAAGAGCTTACAACACTGGGCGCGATATTGGCTGTCGTGGATGTCGTTGCCAGCGTCGAGGTAGGCTTTAACTTTGTCGCATCAGCCGAAATAGGGATCGGTCACGCAATACAATCCTTTGCGCTTTTACTTCGCCAAGCCATGGATGCACTGGTTCTCTCCACTGCAGCCTTCGAGGTTCTGACGCTTCTCCTCGCAATCTCAAATGCGGTTAGCGGCCCTATCTTTGCGATATCTCTCATCTGTTTTGGAGCTTTATGCGTCGTCCGAAATTTCGCGGCCCTACCGCGACTGCACACACTGGTTGAAGGCGTGACATTTACCGCAATTTCACTCTTTTTACTGACCTATATCATTGTACCCTACAGCATTCAGATATCCGCATGGTGCTCTATGGAAATCACCCATGCGCTGCACGCTGCAACGCGCGATGGTCTTTCAGCGCTGGATGCAGACATCGTTGAGCGCGCAACGAATACCTCAACGCCACAAGATTGGACGAAAAGAGGCACAGCCATCGCCGCCTATGAACATCTCTCAAACGATTTACCGCAAAAGGTAAAATCAGCGGCTTGGTTGATTTGGGCGTTTTGGGCGCGGGTGCTTATCCATGCTGTGGCGATCCCAATTCTTGTCGCTTTTGTCCTACGTCAGATTTTCCACCATGTTTTGAAAACAGCGCTGCTGAAATAAGAGCGACCAGCCAAAGCAGAAACAACTAGGAAACGTCGATTTGAAGGACATCACGGATTGCCGTGACGACGTCTGCGTTATTCTTTTTCATGTACTTTTTGGTTTCATAAAGTTTGGTATCAACGAGATAGCGATACCAAAACCCTTGCAGCACATGAAACGCAGTTCCCTCTTTGCCATCAAGAAACCCAAGCCTCAGCACATATCGATAGATGAAGTAGACAAACGCTCTGAAACCGCCAGGCAAACGCGCGTAGATATGTTCCTTGAGCCAACGTTTCACACCCGTTTGTTGTCCGCCTTTTAAACGAGCAACAGTTTCATGGGGCATAAAACCATATTCCAGATTGAGCAGATCAACGACTTCGCGGTTCGCATAATCATTGTGTTTTGCAATCCACCATGTGAGCTGGTTCTGGTTGTCATCAATGATCTCGCCTGCGAAATTCGCCGTCTCCCCAAGCACCTGAATATGCTCATCCATCCAACGGTTTTCACAGCGCCCTTTCGTATGGCGAAACAGGCGCAACACGCGGATTGGGAACACGCCACCCCAGCGAATAGGGCGACCCAAAAATGTCATGCGCCGCGATACATAAATACCCTCAACCTGTTTGGGCTGTTTCGCTAGATCCTGTTTAATTTGCTGCGCAAGTTCAGGCGTTACGAATTCGTCCGCATCCAAACGCAGCACCCAATCGGTCCCAGCGGGCAGTTGATCAAGCGCCCAGTTGAACTGCGTTGCATAGTTGACCCAAGGGTTTTCAAGAACTTCCGCCCCAGCGCGTTTCGCGAGCGAAATCGTTTGATCACTCGATCCGCTATCAATCACCACACAGCAATCTGCAATCTCTTCGACCGATGCAATCGCACGTTCGATATGGCGTTCTTCATTTTTGGTGAGGATCACAACGCAAAGAGTCATTAGAAGTCTTCTTTCACGCGATCGGCCTGAACTTAATGTATCGATAGTGCCTTAGAGCAGACAAATGCTTATCCATGCGTCTTATTCCCTATTTGACGCGCAGGGTTACCCGCCATTATCGCCCTACCCTCAACAGTCTTGGAGATGACCGCGCGCGCGCCCACAATCGCGTGGGATCCGATTTCGACATCAGGCCCAATAAATGCATCAGCGCATATCCACGCATCATCCCCAATATTGATCGGTGGCTTAAGTAGGGTCATGGCAGGATCACGCCAGTCATGAGTTCCCGCGCAAAGATGCGCCCCTTGCGAAACCGTCACGCGCTCCCCAATCGTGATTGGTCCAAGCGCATAAACGATGACCCGATCCCCCAGAGCTGAAGCGTCACCGACCTCAAGGTTCCAAGGGATGGTGATCCGAACTGTCGAAAAGACATGCACCTCACGGCCAATGCGCGCGCCAAACATACGCAAAAGCGTGCGGCGCCATGCCCAAAATGGACGCGGACTTAATCGAAATAAGGGATAGACAAGCGCCCAAGCGACACGGCCTACTTGCTCACGCCTCGTCCATTTTTGGCTCGCGCGGTTTTGCGCGACCCAATCGGTATCTGGTAAGGGGCCTGTTGAAGTCATGTCAAAACCGTTTCCGGGCGCATATCTGTTTCCCCCAACAACCAAGCGTATACCGCATCAAGCTGCAAGCCGACACTGTCCCAAGTGAAGCGTGCTTCGACCAATCTTCGCCCTGCCTCGCCAATATCGTTGAGATCGTCGCGTTCTAAGTTCAGCTCAAACGCGGTCGCGATTTCATGGGGCTGAGTGCCCGTATCTATTGCCGCGCCCGCAGCAAATCCTTCGGGTAGATTGCATTCCTTGCTCATGAAGACGGGAAGCTTGTTTGCCCATGCCTCTAAAACCGCCATGGGCAATCCTTCTGATCGCGACGCCAGGACAAAGGCGCTGGCCTGCGCGAGCAGCGCATTCTTTTCCGCCCCGTAAACCGCGCCAAGAAACCGAACCTCTTTTTCTAAGCTGAGTTCAGCCACCCGTTTCTCGAGTGCTTGTTGATGACCCCCATCATCCCAACCTGCGATCACCAACCGCCATTTTTTACTTATCTCTGGGCGTTGAACCAACAAAGTGGACCAAGCCTCTAGCGTTTCAGCGAGGCCCTTTTTCGGGTGCAGGCGCCCCAGAAAAAGCAAAACTTTGCGACCGTCATCAGGCAAAGGGCTGATCGCAATCTTAGGCGTCGGTAAATCAACACCGTTTGGGACGACGGCGATGGGTTGCATAAGGCCCAGCGCCCGCATCGCCTGAGCCTCTGATCGATTGAGAGCGTGCAAACAATCCGCCGCCTGCAGTGTTGCCCGTTCAAACAGAGCCATCGCAGTGCGTTTTTTCCATTTGGCATTTTCCAACGCCCAAGGATCAAGCATGCCATGGGGCGATAGAACAAACCTGCCTTTGCTACGCGCGCGCCACGTTCGGGACTGAATAGAGACCGCAGGAATCCAAAGACCGTGCGTATGGAGAACCTGTGCAGTGTTGTTTTCTAGAGTTTTTACGAGCGAATTGGAAAAGAGGGTTTTGAATATCCCATCCGCAGGTACGTCGTGGACCGTGATGTCTTGAGATCCCGCGGCTCTCTCGCCATCAGTCGCTGCGAAATTTACCACATCCACGTCGCGATCCGCCCGTCGCAGCGCCAGTGCCTGACCTGCAATTGCTTCATAAACGCCGCCTGACCGAGTCGAGAAATCCGTGGTCAACATGCTGACTTTCCCTTTACTCATCAGCCACTCCTCTCCGTCTTTGCCTTGGCTGGGTCAAGGCTATATCCATAGTGGCCAAGCTCTTCATTCAAGCGCGTTTGTAATTCGTCGATATCCGCAGGTGTCAGAGCATCGCGCCAGTCAATGGCTGGAAATCTGCTTCGATCTGCGATGATTGCTGTACTTTGCGGCGATACTGACAGAAGCCGGTTCAACCGCGCGTTACGCAGCGTTGTAACTTTAGGTGGCAACAAAGGTTTGCGACGCCTACCCGCATCGTCCAAGGACGTGCTGAGCGTTTCGAGCGTTTGTTCCGTTTGATGGACCACGTCTTCATAGCGCAAAACAGTGACGTCTTCGCGTGTTGCCCATCCTGACACATGCGATTGCCACCACCCCAAGCGATCCACACTTTTGTCCCAATGCGGGCTATGCAGAAAACGCATGAGGTCCATCTCAACAACGCTCGCATCTATGGCGCTCAAGAACTGGTGATAGGAAACCATGACGTCCATCGGGTGGCGCACCACATAGATCACCTTTGCCGCCTGACCGAGCGAGCGCCAATGCCCTTGTGGCGGTGTGCATTCATCTTGCGCCCACCCGCTTTGAAAATCAGCTGTGAAATGAGTCTTAAGCAGTGCGCGTTTTGGACGGTTTACGATGCGCTTTGCCGTCTGTTCATCAAAGCGACGCTGCTCCGCGCCTAGGCGCTCCAAGTTTAGATAAAGATGATCCAAGGGCAGTCCGAAACAACGCCAATTGCGCGTGCTGGGAAACTGGCGCCGAATAAGGTCCATCACCACATGCGTTCCCGAACGCGGGTGCGACGCGACCAAAACCGGCTTAAGCGCCCCTTGCCGAGTGATTGGCGTCTCGGTCATGCAACCACCTCAACAACCATCCGGCTCATGATCGCGATAAGCGCGCGATCTAAAACAGACAGGGACTTGCCCGATGTTTTTGCCATAGCCGCTGTTTCGGCAAGCCCGGATGCGAAGCGATCCGGCCCCCAATCCGCGACAATGCTCTGACTCGCTTGCCCCATTTGTCTCCGCTCTTCTTTGCTCAGGGTCATCATGCTCTTCAGAGATTTTGCAATGTCATCCATGTCATGTGCGGACACTAGCCACCCATTCAGAGAGGGCTTCACCAGCTCCGGCGCAGCTCCGCACTCTTTAGAGACCAACAACGGCAACCCACTTGCTGCCGCCTCGCTGACGACTAAACCCCATTGCTCACTCGTTGGGATATGAACGAAACCAGAGGACAACGCATAGAGTGCTGGCAGGTCTTTATAAGCGAACAAACCAGGCAGGTGGACTTTTCCAGAGTTGACGTTTTTCGCCAAGAGTTCCAGCTCAGCGCGCTCTGTCCCATCCCCTGCGATCAAGAGATCAGGGGGATTGTTGATCCCATCGCAGGCATGTTCATAAGCCTTAATAAGGGTCTTGAGGTTCTTTTTCTTTATGAAGCGCGACGAAGCCAGAATGTAAGAGGTCGGCAGGCCCAAATTCGCGCGCGCAGCAAGGGCCGCCGCCTCGGAAGCAAATTCAAAGTCCTGAAAATGAGCGTTATCCACAACATCATAGCCGAGCCGAATTGCCCCCTCAGGTAAGCCAAGCGCCATCAAATAACCTTTGTGGCTTTCACCCGCCGCAAGGCCGGCATCACAGGCACAGACTACACGTCCCTTGATCCAGTCGCGTACCGCATTACGAGGGGCATCCTCGGCGCGGCTATCAGACATCACAATGACGCCTTTCCCGCGTCGACGCGCCCAGCGCAAAGCGACGTAACTTTCTGGCGAGGCCCAACCGCTGATTGCCACCACATCAGGTGTAATAGTTTCGAGCGTTTTCTCAATCTTGGCAGCCAAACTGCGTTGTTTCACAGCCGCGCAGTAGTCTTGAAGTGTCTCGTACATTCGATGCACCCGATATCCATCTGGCAATGTCTTGGCGAGCACCTGAGAAAACTTGCCCTCATTCGCAACGGAGATCACATCTAACCGCTGCAATACCTGCGCAGAGGCGACAAAGCGCGGATGGTGATAATGGGTAATCTGGCGCGTTAGCAAAGCCACTTTCAGTGCCGTATCACCCATCGGTTTTGGCCTCGGTTTTATCGCTAAGGGATTTACGCACTTTAGCGGGAGCTCCAGCGATCAAGACCCCATCAGGAAACTCGCCATGAACAACGCTGTTCGCCGCGACGATGCAGTCTTTTCCGATCCGCGTGCCCGGCCCGATGAACACGCCGCGTCCGATCCAAGTGTTCGCGCCTATCATGACAGGTGCCACCTCAAACCCCTGATCGCGCACTCCCTTGCCGATAGTATGAATATGCTGTTGATCACGGATTGAGACCTGTTCACCAATCGCGACACGATCCCCGATTTTGATAGATTTGC
>NZ_JBDWVM010000009.1:0-30391 GCF_039984035.1 Planktotalea sp.
TTTTGTGACCCAAAATTTGGTTAATGGCCGTACGCACCCGATGTTCTGGAACATTCACTTCTCTGGCCAAAGCGCCGACTGTCAGTCCCTCTTGCTTCCAAATACCTGCATCCATCGCTTCATTAATGCGCGCAATCAGCACTTTTTGATTAGATTTTTCCACACTTGGGTTTGATAGCGGCTTAGTTGAAGGAGTCACGGGGCCCGGCCAGTTTTCGAGATTGGCCCGCAAAGACCAAACCGCAAGACTAAAGATGACCAAATTATAGATACTAATATGGAGCAGTCTCATGACTTGAGATGGCTGTCCAACCAGTTGTGTGGAGGTAAAAGCCTGCCCAATACAAAACAACATCAGAAAGACGGCCACGACAGGTCTCGCTTGCCGACGCGCGTTCAGCAAATCGCCGTCGCGCGTCTTAACAACCAGCAAAAGGAGCCCTAAGAAATGTGCCCCGGCAAAAACACGTAGAAATGGAACGACTTCCTTGAACCAAATGGCAACCAGAGTTCCAACGGTTATCAATACTCCCGACGCGATCCAAACCCAGAGAAAGCGCTTACTATCAAGGAAGATAATGAGCGTCAGCACAGTCACCGCAAGCGCACCGCCCGCTCCAATTACGCGCAAAGCAAATAGAACAAGTTCTTCAAACTGATATTGTGGCGGCAAATTGGACCAAATCCGAGCGCTTGTCGCCAGAACCAATGCAATCAAAGCCAACTTTGCTGCAGTCGCGATACGATCACGGCAGATTACCGACAAAAAGATAATAGAAAAACCAGCCGAAACGCCACGCAATGCGATTTCAAGTGCGCCTAGGTCCATGTCAAATTTGCCCCACAAAATTTGCTGCGTAATATGGCGAGAAAGAACATAGAATCAATGTTTTTCCACGTGTGCGAGTGCTCGTTTCGATCTCTGTATAGTGAGAAATCGAACCTTAATTCAGGGTACTCGCAGCTAAAATTACCTTTTAAAGACCGCCCCCAATTCAGGACTGAAAATCTGCTTTAAAAGGGGTGAGAGCCGCTTTCAAAGTCATGCATAAAGTCACAACGTCTTTTTGCAACGTTCCAGCCGCTGGTTTACCACGATAGGTTGGTTGCATTCGAGCAAACCGATATTCTTGGCGACCCCGGCAGGATTCGAACCTGCAACCTGCCCCTTAGGAGGGAACCGTTCATAGCGCTATTCCTTCTTTGATTTCTGTTGTTTGGGTGTTTGTACAGGGTCTTCCTGTACATGGTTTGTACGAAAGCGGGCTCTGACGTCGGCCTCATCTGTCTCTGCATGGGCATAGATGCGCATGGGTAGATTAGGGTCGGCCCAACGACCGGCTTTGGCCGCAGTTACGGGATCGACACCCTGCCGGACAACTAATTCAGTGAAAAACCCATGACGCCCTGCTTGGTGCGCAGATAGGTATTGGATGCCAGCACGCTTGCAGATGGTCTTCCAGCGTGTGTTGTACCCGGTCGAGCTGCCATAGCCAAAAACGCGCGGCTTCATGAATTTACCGGTCTTGCGGTTTTTGGGTCGCTTTGGTGGCAAGGCCAGCAGTTTGTCCATCATCTCTGGCGATACCGTAATCCAGCTCTCAGGGTGTCCCTTCTGGGCCTTCACTCTGACCTTGTTCTCGGCGGGCCGCAGATCATGAGGCTCTAACGAAACAGCCTGATCGATCCGCGCCGCCGTCTCGAACATGAACCGGGCCAGCGCCGCGTTGTATGGATCAGCTGCGCTGCAAAACGCCTCGATCCACTCCTTGTCCGCAGGGGTACGCTCAACGCGGCTCGGCTTGTCGCGCAGTTTGTCCTGCGAAATGCGTTCAAATTTGTCATAGGGCTTTACGCGGATGAGAGGCGTTCCCAACAACTGATGTGCATTATTGATGACAGCGCTTGCTGGAACAATAATTTCCCTCCACCAAGTATCGGTCGATGCCATCGGCTTCCAATCTGGCCCAAACCCCTTCAACAATGCGCCTGTGATGTCCCTCAGCGGCATGGCCCCAATCTCTTTGACAATTGGAATGAGTCGCGCAGCGTCCTCTTTGGAGGCGTTGTAGAGCATGATTGCATCTGAAAAAGTCTTGCTGATCTCATCGCCGACAACATGTCGACGTATCTGCATTTCAGTTTCAAGCGCTATCCAGTCCCGTGCGCCTGCTTCTGTAGATGCCTTAGTGCTTCGCCGGTATGGGCCTGCGATTGGCCTGCCGTTGTACTCGACCCAGCCCTTAACCCAGTAGAAGCGACCCCTCTTGTAGATTTCGAGCGGCATGACTGACCTCCTTCAAAAATAGTATCAATCTGCGCAGGCGTGATCAGCATGGTTCGCCCCAACCGATAGAACGCACCCGTTTCATTAGCCCGCTCTCGCAACGTGCGTTCGGAAATTTCGATCTCTCGCTCAGCCATAATCTCAACCCATTGAGCTGGCGTCTTTCCAAGCCCCAGAATTTGCGAGCTGTCGGTTTTGTCGATTTCTGCCATTTCAGTCATCCTTATCCGTTTGGGTTGAATTTTCTGCACGCATGGAATCGCTTGTTCCGCACCTTCTGACGTGGTCAGATGGGATTGAGTGTAATTATACGTCATTTTGTGCAGTTTCGCGCGATGTGACGGTTTCGTCAATAGGAAACCTTGCATGGCGCAGGATTCTAAGTCTGTCTTCACTTCCATGGGTGCGCGCCTTGCGATTGCGCGCAATGAAGTTGGCCTGACTCAAACCGCCATGGCGGAGGCGCTTGGCGTCTCACATCGCGCTTATCACAGCTACGAAAAGGGCCAACGCGGCCTGCCGGTTGAAGCTTTGGTTGCTATGGCTGACCGGTTCGATGTGGACGCAGCCTGGATACTGTTAGGAACCAAAGCGGTCCGCGCAGCCCATGACTTCGACGCACTCAAAAGGATCGAGACCTCGCTTGATCAGCATCTCAACGTAGAAGCCATAAAAATCAAAAGCGAGAAACGGGGGGCCATCGTGGCCCGTTGGTATCAATCCCACGTCGAGGGGCGCGAAGTAACGGACGATGATGTTCACACATGGATCGAGCTAGTAAGGGAGTAAATCATGTTAAAACCGAGTAGAAATTGGAAACGGATGCGACATGCTGTATTGGAAAGGACCAAGCGTACAGTCTTCCAACCACTCGAACCATTGTTTACTATCTATGCTTGCGTATGCGTCTGCTATTTGGCTGGGTTTGTAAGGTTTAGGTTCTTTGACTATTCAACAGATTTCACTTGGATCACGGCACTTCAGATCATGGTAGTTGTGATTTCTGGTATCTTTATCCCGTTTCTCACCGGGTCAGTTTTGATGCTCTATTTTTCTAGTCGAAGACTTGATCGGCTGGTTCGTGAATGATCACTGTTAGAGAAATTTATTCAATTTTAGGGCAAAGCATTTGAATAGCGTAGACAGCAAAGAGGTATTCAAACCGCGAGCACGCTTGCTGCAACATTTAGGCGACCAATTGATTGGCACGCCCAGACTTGCAGTTTTTGAGTTGGTGAAAAACGGATATGACGCTGATGCGTCGTGCGTGAAGGTCAAGATTAAGGGTATTGGATCCAAATCACCTAGTATCTCGATAAGAGATGACGGCGATGGAATGTCTGCGGAAACCGTCCGAAAAATTTGGTTGGTCATAGCTCATGATCATAAGGAGAAGCAGCTTCAAGAGAAAAAACGGACAGGCAAAGGACGCCTTCCGTTGGGGTCCAAGGGGCTCGGTCGGCTTTCTGTCCACAAGCTGGGCAATAAGATCACTATGGTTACGAGAGCTGCCGGTGAACAAGAGGTCGTGGTCAAGATTGACTGGAACGCTATGATCAAACACGAGTTTCTTGATGAAGCGAATGTTGATGTCGAAGTGCGCGATCCAGTGGTTTTCACTGACGGCTCTACTGGAACTAGAATTAGAATTAAGGAGCTACGTGATCTGCATTGGACTCGCGGCGAGATCCGCCGCCTTTACCGTCAGATCACTTCGATTTCTTCACCATTTGGAGCGAAAACGAGGGATGACTTTGAAGCTGTACTAGAAGTCCCAGACTTCCCCCAGTGGATTAAAAACCTGCCTGATCCAGCTGAACTCTTAAAGAGAGCACCTTGGAAATATAGCTTTCAGTTTGATGGTAAAGTTTTCAGTTACACTTATGAATTCAGAGGGATACCTGGCGTTTCGCGGGAAAAGAGAACTGTTGTCGAAGAGAACGCACGGCTTCTTGTACCGCCGGCAGAGGTCGATGATGATGACCCGCTTTTCAGCGGAAAGGCACAGACCGGCACATTGCGAAAAGTGATCGCCGATGCCGAAATGTTGGAGGGTGTTGGTCCGATTTCGGGAACACTTTTTGTCTACAACCTTACTCCGAAGCTCGCCAAAAAGATGGGTGAAGCACAGCTGGTCAAAGGGTTTCTTGATGAGAACGGAGGTATCCGTGTCTACCGCGATGGCATCAGGGTCTATGACTATGGTGAGCGAAACAATGATTGGCTGGGCCTCGATCTCAAGCGTGTCAACAATCCAGCCAAAGGCCTCAGCCGAAACATTGTCGTAGGACATGTTTCGCTAGGGCAGGATGAAAGCCATGCACTGGTCGAAAAATCCAACCGTGAAGGTTTCATAGAAAATGCAGCCTATGGACGGCTTCAAAGACTGGTCATTGGGGCTATCGAACCGTTGCAACGAGAGCGTGAGGTTGACCGTAAGGCAATCGGTGAACTTTTGGGAGACGTTCAGGATCCAGAGACCAAAAGCATTCTGGAACCTGTTGGAAAGCTACGGCTGATTGGTCAAAAAAATAACCTCTCCGGCCAGATCGATCCATTATTGGATCGCATCGAACATGAATACACTTCCATGAAGGAGCGGCTTCTTTCGACCGGCATCTCAGGAACAAGTCTCGCCGTGGTATTTCATGAAATAGAACAAGGTGTGCGGTCGCTCTATCGGAACCTTGAAGGCAAGCCTGAAGTTGAAGATGTAGCAGACCAAGTCAACGAAATGATGCGCCTCCTAGACGGTTTTTCGGATCTCTTGAGGAAAAAAGATAGGTCACTTGTTGATCTCAAATCTGTTGTCAAACGTGCGCGTGACCTAAACCGTATTCGCTTTAGACACCACAAAGTACGCCTTGAATGCCCAGCGGTCGAAGATGACGCGCCTAGTGTCCGGGTATCCTGTTCGTTTGGACTCACGCTGGGAGCCATCACCAATGTTATCGACAACGCGATTTTCTGGATGAGAACGCGTTGGCCCGATGAAGAAGATGGATCTGGACGGGCGCTGTATATGAATATTGAGCCTGATTTTGAGGGTGGCCCCGCAATTGTCATCGCCGACACAGGGCCGGGCTTTGAGGATGCACCTACGGACCTAGTCCGTCCGTTTTACACAAGGCGGCCTGACGGGATGGGCATGGGATTATACTACGCAAATATGGTTATGGAACTCAACGATGGCGAGCTGACCTTTCCAGATGTGTCGGAGACCGATGTACCGGCTCAATACGATGGTGCAGTCATAGCTTTGCAGTTTGCTAGCTTAGAGGACTAAGAATGTTAATAAATTCCCGTTTTGTTATTGTTGACGATAAAGAGCACCACCTATCGGGTATCAAGAAAAGCCTCGATTTTCTTCGTCTGGACTGCCATTCGAAGTTGTATACTGATGAAACAGTAGCTGAATGGGAGAAGTTGCCCGGTACGCGGATACTATTTCTTGATCAGAACCTGACTACGGGTGCAACTTTTGGTGCTAACAATAAGGTCGCGTTCACAGCTTTAGAGGATGTCATTCAAAAGTTAATCTGCCCTGAAAGCGGCCCCTACGGTTTGGTTCTTTGGGCAGAGCAGCCAGAAGTCGATGAGCTGAAAGAGCATTTATTCGGCCGCCTTACGGGGGAGGATGCTAAGCACCTTCCGGTCTTTTTCACGGCGCTGAGAAAGGGCGACTACATCGACACATCCAACGGTGCCGTATTGGACCCTGAAAAACTCCGCACGGATATTCTTACAAAAGTTTCGGAAAGCCCACAACTTAGGGCTCTGTTAACTTGGGAAGCGGATGTTGCTGCGGCAGCGGATGCAGTCCTACGTTCCATTATCGACTTGGTTCCGATCGAGCATAGAGCATCGGATCAGTTTGGTTCTGAACTAGGTAAGGTACTATTCAAGTTGTCTCAGGCCGGTGCTGGAAAAAACAGGGCCACAGAAACCCCGCGGGAATCCATTAACCGCGTCTTGGTCCCAATCCTTTCTGACCGCATTGCTGAACATGATCCCGATAGCGGCGATACGTTTGATTGGAAAACGTCGCTTGAAGATCCGAAAGCACCCCCAACGGTAAAGGTCCAGGCAAGCGTAAACAGCGCTATCCATTTGTCTTTCGCTCGAACTGCGCGGAGCGCGCCTATCGAACCGACAGAATTGGGTGCCGTTATCGAGTTTCCGTTCGAAATAAGTGATGCGGTGCTCAAAGAAAAATGGGGTGTGACCGAAGCCCAACTCAGGGACGATATTTTTCAAGTAAGTGAGGCGGAATGGGAAGATTGCGAACTTCGCCTTGTTCAGGTCGGTGCGAGTTGCGACAACGCGCAACCCAACCCTGGACCGCTACTCTATCTGCTAGCTGTGGAATGGCCATTTGCTTCCCCAGATGGAACAAAAACTGAAACCAAGAAAAGGCTTCACAAGAAACGAGATCCAAAGTCAGGGATGGAATGGGAAAGCCCAGTTCTCAAGTTTTCAGCTGACAAGAATGCTGGAAAAGTCAGCGTTTTCAGGAGCCTTTCAATCAGCGTACCGAAGCCAAGCACTAAGGGCTGGAAGGTTTCCTATCGATTCAGAGAAGAGCTGATATCTGAACTTACACAAGAATATGCTCGGTATATCTCACGCCCCGGAATCGTGACGCTACCCTCTTAGAGCACCTGCGGGATCATTGTTTTCCAGATCAACGCCTTGGGAGCGCGATACATAGTGGTACAGCGCTTCGCGAACTGAAACGTACGAACAAACGATTGGCGGAAAGGCCGAACTTACTGGTTTGCCGTTCGTATGTCGGATTTCCGCTTTTGTAAGGGGGCCATCATTAGTCGCCGCTGGGAACGCGAATATATTATGGATCACAGCAGGCAATTCAGAATTGCTGTCTACTATTTCTCTCAAGGCTTTTTCATAAAAAATCTGCTTGGCGATGTCAGGCCATCCTGGAGCCGTTCCCGCATTCTTGGCTGCGTAGTATTTGGCGTCAACGATGGTAAATGACGACTCATGTTCCAGAATGATGTCCGTTTGCATTCCCCTGCTGCGTGGATCTTGCGTAAGCGAACCTTGGTGCAAATAGAAGGGTTTCGGCAATTCACTGTTCCAGTTCCGCATGGTGTCGTAGGGGGAACGTTTGATGGTTTCGCGTAGAATTGTCTCCCAAACACTGTGAAAACCCTCGACGCCGAACACGAAAGACCCACTAGCCGATGCTCGTGTTTCGCGAAGATAATAACGTAGATACTCAGCCAGGAAAATTGACCTTGCCGAATAGAGTGATGGCAGCAAAGCATCTAATTTCCGCACCCAAGTTGTTCGAGGGAACGGCGGGCGCTGGCAGGACAAAAGTTCTTCTCGCTTGCTGGATGCGCCAGTCAGCCACCATGAGTGTGCCGCATGGATTTCGCGAATGACTGCTGCCTGAATCTGCGAAAGAAGTGCGTCCGAGCTTTTCGTAGAGCGGCTGCTCCGGATGCCGGTAAAGATCGGTTGGCCTTTATGTCCCTGTATCGCAACCTCGCGCTTGACGGTTCTCATCCAGTCGGGTTTTCCCGAGTTTATGGTGCGTTGACGTGTACGCTCTGCAAAAAGGCCATGATCCCGGAAGTCATCTGCCAGTCGCCTGATAACTGACAAGGACCCAGGGTTGCCCGCCTCACCGTCATCCTCATAATCCCGTTTGGACGCCTCGACGCCGAACCTCGCAAGCGCCCGCATGGTTAGGGACGCAGTCTCTAGATCAGTAACTGGATCACCCGTTACTGATTCCCTTGGTAGAAACACCACAGCGCCCTCTTCCGGATGATGTATCAGGCCGCAGAAATGAATCGTCTCCCTTTCGTCTATACGTCCGATACCCCATTCGCGCATTGCAGAAAGCACCGTGTCGGCGTGTCGATCAAGAACGGCCAAGGGATCGCGATCAGACAAGAAGACAGGTAAGTCAGATCTCATCTTCGACCGTTTCTTGCGGTTCCGTATTATCGACATCAGAGGCTGCATTCAGAGCTGCTAGGAAACGATCCGACAAGATCCGACCTTCATCTGCGATTTCGATTGTGAGGCTACCGTAAGTCTTGATGCTGCTTGTATCAAAGATCAAATCACGGCCTTCATGCCGCAACAAATCGTCCCAAAGGTATAGCAAGACCTTCTCTGGGATACCTTTTCCGTCCAGCTCCTTCTTCTTGACGAACCACTGCCCCAGCAGACGGTCTTCGGCTATATCCAGTGTCTGACTGCTTGTAAGGTGCCCGTTCAACAACTTGACGAATTCGCGCCATGCAAGCGAGTGGCGTTTTCCCGTGGAATCGACATAAGCAACGTCCCCGTCAGGGCCAGATTTATAGTCGAGCGGTAGGTATTCCTGCCGCCACCGCCTCCTGAAGGCAGTGTCTATGGGATACACGCCCTGATCCGCGCTGTTCATCGTAGCGTAAATAAACAGGTTGGATGGAAGCAAAAGTGCTTCATGGGCCGTTCCCGTTTCAGCCTCAAACCACTGTTCGCTTTCGGGCGAAGGAAAGCTCACATCGTACTCGCCATTCCCATCGTCGTCGCGGTCGAGCAGGAGAAACAAATCGCCAAAGACAGCAGCTGCCGCCGCGCGGTTCAGTTCCTCGATTACGAGGAAGACCGGTTCTGTAGGTTCTCTGTAGGCCTCAGCAAGCGCCTTCATGAATGGCCCAGGTGAAAACCCGTAGCGAACTTTCTTGCCATCCATTTGCGGTTTGAGACATCCAAAAAAATCGCTGTTCTGGAGGTCGGGGTGAAAAACCGTTCTGAAAGGCTTCTTGCCTGCTTCCTTGATTTTTTTCTCAACGCGGTTGGACTTTCCCGTTCCAGGCGCGCCGTAGAAGATTACGTTTTCGCCGCCCTTGAGCGCGGCTTGCTGTTTGTTGGTCACGCCAGATTTTGACGTACCTTGCGAAACAAGTTTGCTGTTCCGCTGAATTTCAGAGACCAGACCCAGAGCTGCTTCGTAATCTTCTTTTTTCAAAGGTACTTTTGACGCCGCTTCGTCGAACGGGGTATCATGTGTCGCCGTAAAAGCTATCGCTGAAATGAAGTGAAGAAAGCCGCGGCGCTGGTCATTTGCAAGAACCTGATGCGCGCCTGATGAAAAGTGCTTGCCCGCGAAACTGGTCAGCGTGTCGTCGGGGTTCTTACTATTGTTGTTCAGGCCCGCTGCGGTCCAGTCGCCCCATGCGGCGAGAATTTCGGTCAACGCTTTATTCAAGTCATCGTTTGACAACTTAAATGTCCTGCCCGCTCCGTTCACGAAGCCCCATGTTGTAGCATAGCTCTCGGCTATGATGGTAAATTTCGGTATCGAAAAGTTTGCGGCGACCTCCTCGGAGAATCTGGCAGTTTCTGAAAGGTGGCCCCCGTCGTTCATCGTTTGATCTTCCTCCTTACCTAGTTTTTCCCATTCCAACGTCAGTATCTCGATAGAAATGTCGCGCAGTTCTGCACGACTGGTCTCTGCGTGTTGATCAAGGATATTCTTGAAACGCTGCGGCAGTTCAGTGTTCTCCCAGCCGACCCTGTCGCTATCGGTAAACCTGTCAAACATATCACGCACGTTGCGCACAGAATTCTTGGGCACGCCAAACCTTGCCCCGATCTCGTCGAATGCAGAGGTTTGGGTTTTGTACCCCAGTTCGGCATGAGGATCGCCAGACTGCGCGAGGAATAAGCAAACCGTGTATAAAGCAGCTTTGGAATCGGTCGGAAGTACTGGATCAGCCATTGAATGCCCTTAAAACAAGAATCATCAACAGCTTACAGATTGTAACGGCATTTCACCAACCGGCGATTATCCTCTGATATCAGTCAGGGTCTCTGATGACGTCAACGCAGCAGAAATTGCGTCTTCCAGCTGCTCGGCGCTCAGGCTAAGTTTTTTTGATACCGCGCATTCCCAGATAACTATAACCTTCCAACCGGCATCCCGCAGCGCAGCGTGATTGCGCCGATCACGCGCCTGATTGCCTTCGATCTTGTTGGTCCAGAATTCTGTTCGGGTTTTGGGCGCGCGGAACAGATGGCAGTCTTCGTGGCCGTGCCAATAGCAGCCGTTTACCAGAATCACAGTACGCCACTTTGGCAGCACGATATCCGGACGCCCTGGCAGGTCTCTGCGATAAAGGCGGAACCGGTAGCCAAGCCGGTGAAGCAGGCGACGCACGATGATTTCCGGCTTGGTGTCTTTCCCCCGAATACCCGACATCATGGCACTGCGTTTTTCCGGGGAAACGATGTCTGCCATAGGCTAGCCTGAAATGTAGGGCTTCATCTCGGCCGCGATAGCCTCGATCACGGGTACAGAGACTGAATTTCCAAACTGCCGGTAGTTTTGACAATCGGAAACCGCATCGACGTTAAACTCGTCCGGGAAGCCCTGAAGGCGCGCGCATTCCTGAGGGGTGAGTTTGCGTGGATTCTTACTTATATCGCTCTGGTCGATGAGAATTTCGCTACCATCCTTGTAGTAGCGCGCACTTATTGTGTTTGTGTACGGGCTGTCAGGCGTAAACACGCTGAAGCCAAAACCGTTTCCCTTTTGTTTGTGGCCCGCCAGCCGCCTTACATGCCCTGCCAACAACTTGTCCGAGATCGTATACTTTGGATCGACCCGAGAGTTGTCTTCGAGAATATCGCCCACGCGTGTGGTCGCTTTTCTTTCGCTCAAGCGATCAAGGATCATTGAACAGATATCAGTATCGTCAGCGGCACGGACCTGATCACGGTCAAACCCGATGATATAAACACGCTCCCGGTTTTGCGGGACGCCAAAATTAGCTGCCTTTAGAACGCGGTACCCTACCCGATAATTCAACTTGGCACCAAGAGATGCCCGAGCCTCCTCGGACATTGGCACAGAAGCCGGAATGTCTGGAACCTTGCGCCCTTCAAGGATTGCGAGAATGGTTTTTAGGGTCCGCCCCTGGTCGTGCCCTCTCAACTGCTTCACATTTTCGAGCAGAAACGCCTTTGGTCGATGATGTGCCAGGATCCTCTGGATCTCGAAGAACATCGTACCGCGCGTATCGTTAAAGCCTTGCTTCAACCCAGCCTGTGAAAACGCTTGGCAAGGAAAGCCTGCCAACAGGACATCATGTTTCGGGATGTCATGGGCTGCAATTTTAGTGATATCGCCATGGGGCACTTCGCCAAAATTGGCGGCATATGTTTTCTTGGAGAACTTGTCCCACTCGGATGTGAAAACGCAGTGTCCGCCAAGCTTTTGAAAGGGATAACGGATCCCACCAATGCCTGCGAACAAATCGATGAAAGAAAACTCTGCCAGTTTGGGATTACTTGCGTACGGGCTACGCAACAGCGCAGTATCTGGCAAATTCTCGATCTGCGCCCGCTTTGCCGGTGTCGGGAAGTGTTCTCCCAGCTCCCAACCACGCACAGTACGCTCGCCCGTTTCCGGCATTCCGAGGAGTTCTGCAAAAGCCTTTTGTGTCAGCCCCAAACCTTCACGCTTCGCCTGTACCCAAGCTCCACTATCCAACATCCGGTCAAGCATAATGTTCTCCTTTTGATCCAAGCGTTACCAGGTCTTATTTACCGGGTCAACTACAGGATAAAGATTTAAATTTAGCTAATTTGACAAAGCACTCTAATGCGTCATCCCCCGATCCATCTCGACCTCCCGCTCTTCTAGCTCTTTCTCAGCCTCTCTTCGGCGGCTTTCACTAACTTCAAGCTGGTCTCGAGTTGCCTCCGCAAATTCCCGTAATTCGAGCCCTCGTTCAACAAGCCGTGCAACGCAGCCACGGATGCCGTTTGAGATTGAATGAGCACCGACACGCAGGCGGCCAATCCATCCATCTGGCTCTGCATCTTGGTCGTCGAGCGTTCCTCTAACCCGCTCAATTCCTTTGCTGAGACCTCGCAGGCCGTCACCAACCGCTCGACGCAGGCGAGCAAGTCGCGTTCCAAGGCTGTCAGGGGTGTGGTCATCTAATCCTCCTCGATCTTGATGCAGGTCACTGATCTGCCGCCCAGCGTGCAGGTCCTCAGCCGTGTCTTGGTCGGGTCCAGCACCAACCATGTCGCGTCCTCCCTGTCGATCCGCGTCAGGCCTAAGTCCGTCAGTTCCGAGCTGTTCAGCATCAGCGTCCAAAGCCAGCTCGCGACCATCATCAAGGCGATCCCCGCCAAGAACGTCCCCGCAATCAGCCAGGGCGAGATCGTCAGCCAGCTCTTGTTCTGTCGCAGAAAGGTGCGGGTATCGCTCTCGATTGTACGATGCGCGATTGTCGCAATTTTGCTCAAATCGGTCCTGAAGCTCTCCAGCTGGGATGCCATCGAGGCGGCGTAGTCCTGCCGGATCGTGTCCAGCTCCGCGTTCAGCTTCTCGCTCAACCGTGTCGGCTTGCCAGTCTTCATGGAAAATCTCTCCTTTCAAACGCCAGCGCTCGTCCGTGTCTGGATCGCGGGCGGTCAGGTATGCTTTGCCGACGCGGGGCAAGTCGTAGCCTGCGTCTGTGAGGGCGTCGATCATGGTGGCGCGGTCAGTGATCAGGCCGACGCTGATCTGGTCTTGCAGCCAAGCATGCAGCTCGTCACGGCCCTGAGCGCGGCTTGGGGCCTCGACGATATCACGGACCTCTTGAGTGCGCTCCAGCTCCATCGGATCGGCCCAGCCGTGGCGCTGGTTCATCACGTCGCGCAGGCTGTCGAAGGCTTTCTCATACCCCGGCGGCGCGATGTTCAGGCTGCGCCCCGAGGTCAGCTCAAGACGCGGTGTGCAGAAATGAAGCTCGACGCGGTCTTCGTGGGTATGTCGGACCCAGAGCACGTCATATTGCGTTGGGTCCAACCCCGCGAAGGCCAGACACTCGAAATTGTCCATGACCTCGGCCTGCTGCTCCTCGGTCGGGGCATCCTCAGCGGCAAAGCTGATCACGCCTGCACGGTAGGTCCACTGGTGGCGGCTGGCATCGATCAGGACCTCCGTGCGGTCGGGATTGCCGCGCAGGACCTCCGGCAAGGGTTCGCGCTGGACTGTCATCGGCTGGCCGTCTGCATCACGGATCAGATCGCGATTGTCGTCATAGGCCAGCACCTTGTCCGCGACGGGGTAGCCGACCGGACCAGCGCCCGCGCCTTTGCCGTTGCGGAAGAACTTGATTAGCATCGGCGGGCCGCCTCAACGATCTGGGCAAGCTGGCGTTCGATGGTCAGCAGGTGGCGAGCAACGGTCAGCGCATCGAGGTCGACGCGACCCGCCAGCATCGCGCGGTTCAGCCAGCGGGCGATCTGGTTAAGGTTGCCTCCAATACGCCCGACTGCCAGCACCAGCGCTGGATCGACGCGGGGAATAGGCTTGCGGCGGCGGGCCTCGGTCAGACCTAAAGCCTCGCGCAGCAGGGTCGCAGCGGGCAGGCCAGCAGCTTCGGCCTTGGCGCGCAGCTGGGCCTTCTCTGCGGCGCTACACCGAAAGACGAAGGTCTCGGTCAGCGGCTCTTTGGTGCGGGGTTTGCCTGCGCGGGTGGGGTTCGAAGGGGAGGCTTGCCGCCCCTCGCAAGGTCCCGTGTCAGCAGCGCCAGCGTATGACATGGGTCGCCTTGCTGTTTGCTCTTCTGTCGGATCGGTCGCGGTCATGATCTGAGGCCTGCAGCTTGGATTTGGGCTTGTGTCACCAGCTTTGCGGCAAGCAATGCCGTCACCTGCGGGGCCGTGATGTGCTTGCACATCGGGCTGCGATCACTGATCCAACAGGCCAGTCGCGCATGGTGATCAGCCTGCAACGCTGCCGCCTTCTCCCGATCTTCCGCTTGCTTCTCGACATAGGCCTGCCAGCGCCGCGACTGAAACCAGTTGTCGGAAAAGCAGACCTTGGAGCGGGTGAAGCCCGCGCTGTCGGTCGCGTAGGCTTGGACCGCCTGCCGCAAGTCTTCGGGTTCAATTCCGTCCTTCATGGCCTCCTCGATCTGGGCAATGCAAGCCGCTTTGCCGCGCAATCGGTCCGGTGGATATGCTTCTAAAATCTTCTCCGCATTTTCATCCGCCGCCGCCTCGCGCTTGCGCGTAGGTGGTTTATGGATGGTTTTAGGATGGTTTGGGGGCCGTGGTGGCCCCGGTACCCCGGCCACAGTGGCCCCCGTACCGGGGTCAGACTGGACGGGGGCCACTGTGGACCCCGTCTCAATCTCGGGTTCCAGCGTGGGTTCGAGGTCTTCAACCTTGGCGAGATCGATCCGGTAAACGACGGTGAAACCGTTCTTGCAGGTGCGCGCGCCGGTCTCGACAAGGATGCCTTCTTTGAGGAATTCACGCACGGCTCGCTTGACTGTGGTCTCTCCCAGCTCTGTGTGCCGCTGAATCGTTCCCTTGGAACACCAGATGCCTGAGCCGTCATCGCTCGCCTTGTCGGCTAAGAACATGATGATCTGCTTGCGCGTTGCGCTGCCGAACTTCCGTTCCGCACATGTGTTTGCCACCCGCCAGCTCATTGGATGGCCCCTGAAAGCGCAAAGACGTGCGAATTTTGTACAGGTTTTGTACGAGATTTCGGTCGTTTCAGCAGAATTCGGCGCGAAAGCTCACGGGACTTTCTGCAAGATTCTGCACAAAGCCCTGTAAATAAGCCATATTTTAAAGGTGTTTTTGGTGACCCCGATTGGATTCGAACCAATAACCTGCCCCTTAGGAGGGGGCTGCTCTATCCAGTTGAGCCACGGGGCCTTCATGCGATGGTTTAATCATTCGCCCCACAAATGTCAGGAGCAAAAACAGACGCGACAAACACCCCATGGCACTTGTTGCAAATCCGAATTAGGATCAACCTAGTTCGTTCTGGTTGGAGCCAAAGCCTTTGTCTAAGTCTGAAAATCGCCCGCTGACCCTTCGTGATGTGTCCGAAGCCTCTGGGGTCTCGGAAATGACCGTCTCGCGCGTGTTGCGCAATCGAGGCGATGTTTCGGCAACCACGCGCGAAAAGGTGCTGCAAACCGCAAAAGAACTTGGATACGTGCCCAATAAAATCGCCGGCGCGTTGGCCTCTCAACGGGTCAATCTTGTCGCTGTTATTATCCCATCGCTGTCAAACATGGTTTTCCCAGAGGTCATGACCGGGATTTCGCAGATCCTGGAAGATACCGATCTGCAACCGGTTGTGGGGGTTACCGATTATCTACCAGAAAAAGAAGAACGCGTTCTGTTCGAGATGCTGTCTTGGCGTCCGTCTGGTGTGATCATTGCGGGTCTGGAACATTCTGATGCATCGCGCGCGATGCTTAAGGCGTCAGGCATTCCCGTTGTTGAAATCATGGATGTGGACGGTACAGCGATCGATACCAGCGTTGGTATCTCGCATCGCCGTGCAGGTCGGGAAATGGCCAAAGCGATCCTCAAAGGTCGCTATGAGCGCATTGGTTTTATGGGCACGAAAATGCCGTTGGATCACCGTGCGCGCAAACGCTTTGAAGGGTTCACAGAAGTCCTTGGTAAAGCGGGTATCGAAATCGCTGAACGGGAATTTTATTCGGGTGGATCAGCGCTTGCGAAGGGGCGCGAAATGACCGCTGCCTTGCTTGAACGCGACCCTGAGCTCGATTTTCTGTATTACTCCAACGATATGATTGGCGCGGGTGGCCTGCTCTATCTCATGGAGCAAGGGCTCGAAATTCCGCAACGCATCGGTCTTGCCGGCTTCAACGGGGTCGAATTGCTCCAGGGTCTTCCAAAGCAACTGGCAACGATGGATGCCTGTCGTCAAGAAATCGGACGTAAGGCCGCAGAGATCATTGCACAGCGTGTCGAAAACCCGAATATCGAGCTAGAAAAGCGCTACGAATTAAGCCCGACTATCAGCTTCGGTGACACGCTGAAGCGTCGCTAATTGGTGGCTCGCCCCGTACTCAAAAACAAAGATGCGCGCGCGCTATTTCTGGACCGCCATCTTCTGAGCTTAGCGCCTACTGGTACAGGCAAGGGCGATGATCTGCTTGAATTGATCACTCAGCTTGGCTTTGTTCAGGTCGATAGCATCAACACGGTCGAGCGCGCGCACCACATGGTTTTGCGCGCACGTCGCGCAGCTTACCGACCCAAGAACCTGACGCAACTGCTGGAAAAAGATCACTCGCTCTTCGAGCACTGGACACATGATGCATCGGTGATCCCTTCTGAATTTTTCGTGCATTGGAAACTCAAATTCGCGCGCGACGCGGATAAATTGCGCAAACAATGGCGCAGTTGGCGGCGCGAAGGATTTGAAGAAAAGGTCGATGACCTGCTTAGTCAAATTGAGCGCGAGGGACCAAAATCTTCGGCTTGCGTAGGTGAAAACGAAAAACGTGGATCGGGCGGATGGTGGGATTGGCACCCATCCAAAACGGCGCTGGAATACTTGTGGCGCACTGGCGTGCTCAGCGTTACGCGGCGCGAGGCCTTTAAGAAGTTTTACGACACAACAGAACGTGTGCTCGATTATCGCTATACGCGCGAGGCGATGGATGAACGCAGGAGCATTGATTGGCTATGTAGCGCTGCGCTTGATCGGCTTGGCTTTGCCACTTCAGGCGAAATCGCTGATTTCTGGGACATCGTGACTAAGGCCGAAGCCAAAGACTGGTGCGAAAACGCAGGTCTGATTGAAATCGATGTTGAAGGCGTTGATGGCAAGCTACGCCGCTCCTATGCCCGCGATGGGATCATGGAAGAGACGCCGCCCAAACCAACATCACGCCTGCGCATTCTAAGCCCTTTTGATCCAGCTCTACGCGACCGCAAACGGGCTGAGCGGCTCTTTGGCTTTCATTATCGGATCGAAATTTTCGTGCCCGAAGCGAAACGCCAATATGGCTATTACGTCTTTCCCATTCTCGAAGGTGATCGCCTAACGGGGCGTATCGATATGAAAGCATTGCGCGCGGATGATGTTTTGAACGTTACGGGCCTTTGGTGGGAAGACGGCGTGCGTGCAACGCCAGCACGTCTTAAAAAGCTACGCAGCGAATTGGATCGCATGGCGCGCTTCGCAGGTGTCTCAAAGGTCCAGATCGCACCAGAGCTTGGATTTTGAACGTCAATCTAGACGATCGGCAAACACATCAACCAATTTATGTTTGAGCAACTTACCCGTTGGCGCCGCTGGTAGAGCGTCCGTCAAAATGATCTGGCTAGGTCGCTTATATGCGGACAAACGCTCGGCCACGAAGGTGCGCAATTCTTCCACAGTTACAGCATCCGAAGCAGGGATTTGAATAAAGGCCAACACCTCTTCATCACCAGTCTGCGTTCGGCGGCCTATAACAGCAGATTGCACCACAGCAGGATGGTCATTGAAGGCCGCTTCGACCTCTGGCGGATAGATGTTGAAACCGCCGCGAATGATCAACTCCTTGCTTCGCCCTAGAATATGAAGCCGACCAAGCGTGTCGATCTTGCCGAGATCACCAGTATGCATCCAACTGTTCGTATCAATCACCTTGGCCGTCTCTTCCCCATTTCGGAAATAGCCAAGCATGATGTGCGGCCCGCGTGTCAGCACTTCACCAACGCCATCCCCGCCGCCTGCAGCCGATTCATCAATCGAAACTTCAACGCCCACCAATGGCGGACCAACAGAGGTATCCGGATCACCCAGCTCGCTCTTGGTCATGCTAACGCCAGCGGTGGTTTCTGTCATGCCATAGCCGTTCTGAAGCGGGATGCCATAGAACTCTTCAGCTTTGCGTTTCCAAACGGGATCAAGTGGCGCCGCGCCCGAAGATACATATCTAAGCGATCCGCCAGCGATGCTCTGACTACCGCGCTCAAGGGTATACTGCATCAAAAGCGCATGCATTTGAGGGACTGCTGGCAGAATAGTCACGCCGCTGGTCAAAGCCGTATACAGCTTTTCAGCGCTAAACCGCGCCTCCAACCTGATCCTTGCACCCACACAGGTCGCAGCCATCAGCATCGAAGCAAGGCCGAACACATGGGTCATCGGTAGCACACCATACACTGTGTCCGCTTCCGTCATACCGCGCGATTTGGCAGATGTTTTACCCGTAAAAAGCAGATTTTCCTGCGTGAGCATAACCCCTTTAGGCGTACCCGTCGTGCCAGTCGTAAAAAGCATCACAGCGACATTGCCATCCGTCGCGGGATCGCTTGCATGCAGCTCTGTGATCTGGACCTTGCCCCAAGCACCCGACACCTCGCGCGCCTTCAAACGCGTCCCATGCGCTTTTGCATCTGGCGACACCTCATGCATGAAAAGGGCAACACGCGGCGTTGCATGTTTGATGATGCGATCAAGCTCCGCGCCGGTTTGACGGGCATTCACTGGAACCGCCCAAGCGCCAATCAATGAACACGCATAGATAAACGCACAAAGCATCGCGCAGTTCTCTGTCACCATCAGCACACGATCACCGCGTTGAACGCCTGCAAGACGAAGTAACTCAGCGCCCTTTTTCGCCACATCCCATTCCTTGGCAAAGCTCCATTCAGACCCGTCCCAATCCTGAAGTGCGATCGCCTCAGGGCGCGCAATCGCTTGATTTTCTAGGAACTGATGAATGTGCTGCGGCTGGCTCATGGATACACTGGCGTTTTCTTATTCAGAAATGCGTTGATGCCAATCTGCGCCTCTTCTGCGCCCACCGCGCGCGCCATTGCATCGCGTTCTGAATCTAGCTGCTCTTGCTCTGTGGCCTCATATCCTTGACTGACCAATCCTTTGATAACACCCTGCGCGACGCGCGGGCCTTGGGCAAATTCATCCGCCAATTTATGCGCCTCGGCCAATGGATCATCTGCAATCAGATTGATAACGCCAAGTGCCGCCAAACGTTCTGCCTGCACTGTGCGGGCCAGCATGCACATTTCATTCGCCAACTGCCGCGGAATCATCCGCGCCAACGCCGATGTCAAACCACCATCGGGCACAACACCCGCCTTTACATAAGAGGCGGTGAACTTCGCACCCGGGCTCGCCACTATCATATCGCAAGCCAGTGCAATCGACAGACCCGCACCCGCTGCACCACCCTCAACTGCGGCAATGATTGGAACTCGGGAATTGCGCAAAGCACCGACAACATCATGCAGGCTTTGGATCATCCCTTGGCGTTCTTCAAAACTTAGATGGCGACGTTCTTTCAGACCGTTCAAATCACCACCCGAACAGAAAAAACCGCCTTCAGATGCAAAGACGATTGCCCGCACCTTAGGATCTTCAGCGCGCTTCAATGTTTCAAGCACAACCTCATAAAGCTCAGGCGATAATGCTCCGCGACGGGACGCGTTTGAATTCACGATAACCAATGTGGAGCCGTGCTCCTCAATCCGTGCGAGACTCATTTTAGTTTCTCCTGTGGAACACGTTTGTAAACGCCCGAAGACGTCGCAATGAGCGTGCCATCTTCATGGCGAAGCTCTGCCGAAATGAACTTGGTCGACCGCCCGCCGCCTGTCACCTTGCCAATGGCCGTGACGCGACCGCGCTTGCCCGACGCAAGGTATTGCGTCGTCATCGAGATCGTCAAAAATGGGGTAAGGCCAGCAGCATCCACTGTGAGGCTGCCAGCCGTCCCACTTGCATTGTCTAGAAGAATTGTCGCGATTCCGCCGTGCAGCACATTGTGGCGGTTGAGATGGCGTTCATCCACATCAAGCCAACAGCGCGCAAAGCCGTCGGCATGGCCCACTTCGACCACGTAACCCACCAACCTTTGCGTACCAGTTTCATCGCGAATTTCTTCCATGACTTAAGCTGCGCTTAACGCGATGAAGCGTTCAAGATGGTGATCCGTATCCCCAAACATATGATCCGCCATGATGATACGTTTCGCGATATGGGCGAGCTCATATTCCTGCGTCATCGCAATACCGCCATGCATCTGCACCGCTTCTTCAGCCACCAAACGGCCAGCGCGGCCCATCAGGTTCTTTGCGGCGCTTGCATATCGATCGCGCAAACGCACATCCGCCTCCAAGTACCCAGCAGCGCCAATCACGGCAGAGCGCGCTTGCTCCATCTCGATCAGCATGTCTGACATGCGGTGTTGCAGCGCTTGGAATTGACCAATCGCAATACCAAATTGCTTACGTGTTTTCAGGTATTCAATGGTGAGTGCCATCGCGTTTTCCATACCGCCCAAGGTCTGCGCACAGATCGCAGTGATCGCAGCCGCTTGCATATTTTCCAGATGTTCATAGGCAGCGCCAGCCGCACCCAAGCGCATATCATCGCTCAAAGCCAAACCATCCAGATAGATATCCGCAGCCATGCCGCCACCCATCATTGGCGTGACCCGCATATCGAGCTCTGACACAGGCACAAGGAAGAGCGAAATCCCCTCTTTAGAGTCTACTTCGCCGCTTTCACGCACGGAGATAACAATATGATCTGCATTCGGTGCGCCCAGAACCATCGACTTGTGACCAGACAGTTTGCCATCCTTGAACACAGTCTCGACACGGTTCAAATCATAGCGACTGCGCGGTTCACCATGCGCCAGCGCAAGGCGTGTTTCACCGCCAATAACAGACTCTAATAAGACCTTTTGACTCTCATTTCCAAGCGCAGCAACAAGCCCACCCCCAAGGATACAAGTCTCCAAGATAGGCTCAACCACACCCGCGCGACCCAGCTCTTCAAAGACCACAGCGATGTCGAAACCAGCGCCGCCAAAGCCACCGTCGTCTTCGCCAAACAAGGCGCCCAGAACACCAAGCTCAGCGAGCTGTGCCCAGATGTCCGCGCTCATACCGCTTTCTGAATCCAGAATGGTATTGCGTGTTTTCACATCGTATTTATCCGCGAGGAAACGGCGCAACGTGTCTTGCAGCATTTGCCGCTCTTCTGTGAGCTCGAAGTTCATCGCATCGCTCCCAAGGTTGTTTTCGCAATGATCTGGCGTTGCACTTCGTTAGAGCCGCCAAAGATCGATAGCTTGCGATTGTTGAAATATTGCGCAGCAAGGGGCGCTGCATATTCTGGGCCGAAGGGCGCCTCATTCGTGCCTTCCACCGCCTCGGAGGCGAAGGGCAGCGCATAGGTGCCAACAGCGCGGCGCGCGAGGTCGTTGATCTCTTGGCGAATGATCGATCCTTTGACCTTCAGCATCGAGGCCTCAAGGCCGGGAGCACCGCCTTTTGCCGCTTGACTGACGATCCGCAAATTGGCGAGGCTCATCGCCATCAAATCGATTTCGACCTGCGCAATACGCGCTGCGAAATGCGGGTTTTCGATGAGCGGCTTACCACCCGACAGCTCTGTTTGTGCCATGCGCTTAACCGCCAAAAGGCCAGCGTTTGACGACCCAACACCCGCGATATTCGCCCGCTCATGGGTCAGTAGATATTTGGCGTAGGTCCAGCCTTTGTTTTCCTCACCAACAAGGTTCTCAGCAGGGACCTTCACATCCGTGAACCAAACCTCATTCACCTCGGCCGTGCCGTCGAGCAAAATGATGGGGCGTACTTCGATGCCGGGTGTATCCATGTCGATCAGAAGGAAGGAAATGCCCTCTTGTTGCTTCGCATCAGGATCCGTGCGCACGAGACAGAAGATCATGTTCGCGTGTTGGCCAAGTGTCGTCCACGTTTTCTGACCGTTCACGATGTAATGATCACCGTCGCGAACAGCCTTGGTTTTCAAAGACGCCAAATCTGATCCAGCGCCCGGTTCGGAATACCCTTGGCACCACCAATCAGAGCCATCCAAGATACGTGGCAACCACCGATCGCACTGCTCTTTCGATCCGAATTTTTGCAAAACAGGCGCAAGCATGCCGAGACCAAACGGAACAATACGCGGTGCATTGGCGAGGCTCGCTTCTTCCTCAAAAATGTGACGCTGCACCGCATCCCATTCGGCACCGCCAAATTCCTTGGGCCAGTTTTGTGCAAGCCAACCTTTGTCATTCAAAATACCGTGCCACTGCTCCATGTCAGCCTTGTTAAGGCCGCTTCCAAGGCGCACTTTTTCTGACATTTCCTTTGGCAGTTTTTCACTGAGGAACGTGCGCACTTCCGCCTGAAAGGCGCGCTCCTCATCGCTGTAATTCAAATCCATTTTTCCGCTCCCTAGAAAATTTCGAAGAGGCCAGCAGCACCCATGCCGCCGCCAATACACATCGTGACAACGCCCAGCTTCGCGCCGCGGCGTTTACCCTCAAGCATCAGGTGACCCGTCATACGGGTGCCTGTCATGCCAAAGGGGTGGCCAATCGCAATCGATCCACCATTCACGTTACATTTCTCATCATCAATACCGAGCCGATCGCGGCTATAAAGCGCTTGCGACGCAAAGGCCTCGTTCAATTCCCAAAGATCAATGTCATCAACTTTGAGCCCATGCCTTTCGAGCAGACGTGGCACTGCATAAACGGGACCAATGCCCATCTCGTCAGGCTCACAGCCAGCAACCGCGAAACCCTTGAACGCGCCCAACGCTTCGATGCCTTGGCGCTCAGCTTCAGAGGCTTCCATCATCACAACAGCAGCGGATCCATCGGACAGTTGGCTCGCGTTCCCAGCCGTTACATATCCACCTGCGCGAACTGGATTTAGCCCATTTAGACCCTCAATCACCGTCGTCGGGCGGTTGCATTCGTCGCGATCAACCATCACCTCGCGCTCTGAAATCTCGCCTGTCTCTTTGTCTTTCACAGCCATCGTGGCCGCCATCGGAACGATCTCATCTGCGAATTTGCCAGCCTCTTGCGCCGCTGCCATGCGCTGTTGCGAGCGCAATCCATATTCATCCTGCTGTGCGCGCGAGATGCTATAACGCTCTGCAACGATATCGGCAGTTTCGATCATGGTCATGTAGACGGCTGGCTTATGCTCTTTGATCCAAGAATCGTGGCTCGCTACGCTATGATTGCCTGTCAGCGAGATGCTTTCGACACCGCCAGCAACCATCGGACCCGCGCCATTTTGAATGGATTGCGCGGCCATCGCGATGCTTTGTAAACCAGAAGAACAAAATCGATTAATTGTCGCGCCGCAGACCGTCACAGGCAGCCCAGCGCGCAAGGCGATTTGTCGTGCGATGTTGCCGCCCGTTGCGCCTTCAGGGGTCGCGCACCCCATAATACAGTCTTCAACGCTTGCAGGGTCAATCCCTGCGCGCGCGACGGCATGTTCTACCGAATGCGCGCCCAATGTTGCACCGTGCGTCATGTTCAAAGACCCGCGAAAAGACTTCGCCAATCCCGAACGCGCCGTCGATACGATCACCGCCTGTTTCATACTGTCTCTCCCATATTCAAATCTTCAAACGTCTTGCCCGCAGCGACGAGCCGCTTGAGCAAGTCAGAGCATTCCCAAAAATAAGCGTCTTCTTTTGCGTAGCTCTCGATGTCGTCCAGAATGCTTTGCACACCTTGCAGATCTGCCCACTTCAAAGGCCCGCCCCAATGGCGTGGAAATCCGTATCCAAAGAGAAGCACCATATCGACATCGAGCGGGCGTGCAGCGATGCCTTCGTCGACAACCTTCGCCGCTTCATTGACCATGGCGCACATGTAACGGCGTTGAATATCTTCGGCAGTGAATGCGCGTTGCGTGATGCCAAGCTCTGTTCTTTCCGCTTCGATCAGCGCCATCATTTCAGGGTTCGGCGTTCCACCACGTTTTCCTTTTTCGTAAACGTAGTAACCTTTGCCTGTCTTTTGACCAAAGTGACCCGCTTCGCAGATTTTATCCGCATAAGTGCTGATGCGTTCACGTGGATCCCGTGTTGGCGCAAGTCGCTTGCGCGTCGCCCAGCCAATGTCGAGACCTGCCAGATCAGCGACCGCATAAGGGCCCATCGCAAAACCAAACGCGGTCATCGCATCATCAATTTCAAACGGGGATGCCCCGTCTAGAACCATATGATCCGCGCAGGTACGATAGGTTTTCAAAATGCGGTTTCCGATGAAACCATCACACACACCAGAGCGCACCGCGGTTTTGCGCATGGCTTTACCCAATGCGAAACCCGTCGCGACAACGTCAGGCGCCGTTTGATCGGCGACCACCACTTCGAGCAGCTTCATCACATGCGCAGGCGAGAAAAAATGCAGACCAATAACATCCGCAGGGCGCGAGGTAGAGGCGGCAATTTCGTTCACATCGAGGTAAGAGGTATTGGACGCAAGAACCGCGCCTGTTTTACAGACACGGTCCAGTTCGGCAAAGATCGCTTTTTTGACGCCCATCTCTTCGAAGGCAGCTTCAATAACCAGATCAACATCGCCCAGTGCGTCGTAACTATCAGAGGCAGAGAACCCGCCTACCATGATCGCATCATACTTGCCTTGGCTGAGTTTGCCGCGCTTGACCGAGCCTTGCAAAATGCCAGACACGCGATCTGATCCTGCTTTCACTGCGTCAGAATCGCGTTCGATCATCACAACGTTCAAACCTGCCAAAAGCGCGGCAACCGTTATGCCTGCGCCCATTGTTCCGCCGCCAATGACACCAATCGATTGCACATCGCGAGGTGCGATGCCCTTAAGCTCTGGCAGTTTAGACACCGCGCGCTCGTTAAAGAACGCATGGATCATCCCCTCGCGTTGGGGCGAATTCATCAACGTCATGAAAAGATCACGTTCACGCTGCAGACCTTCGGCCAGATCGTTGTGGCACGCGGCTTCAATCGCGCGAATGGCCGTCGCTGGCGCGATTTGACCACGCCCCTTTTTCATGGCTGCAGCATGGGCCGTATCAAAATCAATCGGATCAGGTCGGGGTAATTGACCGACAGGGCGCGGCCCCTTGCCTTGCGCTAAAATCTGATTGGCAAAGGTGAGGCCGATGGCTTCAACATCACCGTCTTCAACCGCATCGAGAATACCCATCGCCAAAGCATCCGCAGCCGTTACATGACCGCCAGAGGTGATCAAATCCATCGTATTTTCTACGCCAGCCACTCGCGGCAACCGTTGTGTTCCACCAGCGCCTGGGAGAATACCCAAATGCACTTCTGGCAATCCCACCTTTGCTGAGGGAACAGCAATGCGGTAATGTGTGCCAAGCGCCACTTCCAAACCACCGCCCAAGGCTGTGCCATGAATAGAAGAAATCACCGGTAGCGTACTTTGCTCGATGCGTGTGCAAACATCTGGCAAGAATGGCTCCTGCGGGGGTTTGCCAAATTCCTTGATGTCCGCGCCCGCAAAAAAGGTCCGACCGTTTCCGATGATCAAGATCGCTTTCGCTTCTCCCTCGGCGCGCATCACCCCTGCAAGCAGACCTGCGCGAACTGCTTGCCCCAAAGCATTCACAGGGGGATTGTTCGCTCGCAAAACTGCGACATCGTCAATGAGCTGATATTCTACAGCATTGGTCACTTCACTACCCCCCAGATGTTTTCGAACGAGTCCGCGTGTTTCCGCTATGCGGAAATAAGTTTCGCTCGCTATCGGACGCTAAAAAAATAGTAATTCAAAGGCAACCGCATGTCTGAGAGAAATCAGCGTTCGGCGCTATGGTTAAGGTAACTATCTGAAAAATAACAAAGTTACGTTACGGTCTTTGTAAACTCCGAGCGCTAGTCTGATCTAACAATTTCAACTCTGGACGACACGAAGCTATGCGAAATCCGCAACACTTGGATAGCCGCAAACCATCAAGCATGCTTGCCTATGAATTAGACGCTCTCGCGAAGTTCTCCATTCGAACCTGAAAATCGCAATAAAAACTTGCGACTCCAACCACCTCGTGAAAACTATGTTGTGCAGAATGCGGTCGCAATGAACGCCGCTTTGTATATTCCTTGGGGAGTCAATCACATGAAAAAACTAATGCTTGCGAGCGCTTCGC
The DNA here is from genome assembly GCF_039984035.1 of Planktotalea sp. Classification (GTDB taxonomy): domain Bacteria; phylum Pseudomonadota; class Alphaproteobacteria; order Rhodobacterales; family Rhodobacteraceae; genus Planktotalea. Next base: position 26,063 of record NZ_JBDWVM010000009.1, read on the forward strand.
TCGCCCTGATCGCCGCCAGTGCGACAGCGGAAGAAGTCCGCGTCTACAACTGGTCTGACTATATTGACGAAGCTCTGCTCGAAAAGTTCGAAGCCGAAACTGGTATCGATCTGATCTACGACGTCTTTGACAGCAACGAATTGCTGGAAACAAAGATGCTCGCAGGTGGTTCCGGCTATGACGTCGTTGTTCCATCCGGCACGTTCTTGCAGCGCCAGATCACTGCGGGCGCATTCCAGAAACTGGACATGGCGAAACTGCCAAACATTGCAAACATGTGGGATGTCGTTTCTTCACGTACCGAACAGTACGATCCTGAGAACGCTTACTCCATTAACTACATGTGGGGCACAACTGGCATCGGCGTGAACGTTGGCAAAGTTAAAGAAGCGCTTGGCGAAGATGCGCCAATCGATAGTCTTGAGCTAGTTTTGAACCCTGACAACATGGCCAAGCTTGCTGATTGCGGTGTTCACATGCTGGACGCGCCAACCGAAATGGTACCAATGGTGCTACAGTTCTTGGGTGAAGACCCCGACAGTCACGATCCAGATGTGATCGCAAAGACAGAGCCTGTTTTGGCAGCAGTTCGCCCGCATATTCAGAAATTCCACAGCTCTGAATACATCAACGCGCTTGCAAACGGTGATATCTGCGTTGCAATCGGTTGGTCTGGTGACATTCTGCAAGCACGCGATCGCGCGGATGAAGCAGAAAACGGTGTCGAGATCGCATATCACGCGGCAAAAGAAGGTGCGCAAATGTGGTTCGATCAAATGGCGATCCCAACGGACGCACCGAACCCTGACGCAGCGCACACGTTCCTGAACTTCATCATGGACGCGCAAAACATGGCCGATGCATCAAACTACGTTTACTACGCAAACGGCAACCTTGCGTCCCAGCCATTGCTTGAGGAAGACGTGATCGGCGATCCTGCGATCTACCCTGATGCAGCCACGCTTGAGAACCTGTTCACAACCACACCTTACCCACCAAAGGTACAGCGCGTCGTCACGCGTCTGTGGACAAAAATCAAATCTGGCACCTAAGACAGATAACCCTCGCGCACTGGCGCGGGGGTTCCTCCCACCTCGGAGCACATGAATGGCGCAAGCACCAGTATTCGCCCCTTGGGATGATCCAAGCGAAACACCCCTGATCCAATTTAAGAACGTTACAAAACGCTTTGGCGATTTCACTGCCATCGACGATTTGACACTCGACATTTTCGAGAAAGAATTCTTCGCGCTGCTTGGTCCATCTGGCTGCGGCAAAACCACGATGATGCGGATGCTTGGCGGGTTTGAAACGCCCACGACAGGCACCATCAGCATCGCGGGTCAAGACATGAACAACGTGCCGCCAAACAAGCGCGCTGTGAACATGATGTTCCAAAGCTACGCGTTGTTTCCCCATCTTTCGATCTATGAAAATATTGCTTTCGGTCTGCGTCGCACGGATATAGCCAAAGGCGCCATCGATGCGCGTGTGCACGAAATGCTCAAACTGACGCGCTTGGAAAAATTCGCCCGTCGCAAACCCCATCAGATTTCAGGCGGTCAACGCCAACGTGTCGCCCTTGCCCGCTCGCTCGCCAAAGCGCCCAAACTGTTGTTACTGGATGAGCCACTCGGCGCGCTCGACAAGAAGCTGCGCCAAGACACCCAATTTGAGCTGATGGATATTCAAGAGAAGACCGGCACAACATTCGTCATTGTGACCCATGATCAGGAAGAGGCAATGACCGTCGCCTCCCGCGTGGCTGTGATGGACGAGGGCCGCGTTATGCAAGTGGCCACGCCCGCAGATATCTACGAAGCACCAAATTCGAAATATGTCGCAGACTTCATCGGTGATGTGAATTTGATCGAAGGCACCGCATCCTTGCGCGCGATCACCGCGCCGACGCCCGAACCCGAAGACGCGCCCACTGAAGCGCCACAAGAAGAGATCGCAGCGCAGACAGGTCCCAAACCAGAGCCAAACAAGCTCGGTGAGTGGCTTCACGACAAGCTCCTCTTCCCAATTTTGGGTGAGCGTGAGCAAACGATCAAACAGCTACCCCCGCCCAGCGCAGAAGAACTCAAAGCTGCTCCTTCTGAAACGGCCTATCAAATTCCCGAAGGTGGTTTGTCCTTGGAATGGGCTGCTGGCGAGTTGCCGATCATCGTTTTGAATGGTGATCCCCACCTGGACGGCAAAACGCTCACACTCGCAATCCGCCCTGAGAAACTGAACATCGCCAAGGCGCGCCCGGATGCTGCCGATAACGCGATGCGCGGCAAGGTGATCGACATCGCTTATCTCGGCAACGTATCCACCTACTACGTGGAGCTGTCCAATGGTGCGATGATTAAAGCGCAGATGACAAACGCCCGTCGCCTCGCACGGCGCGATATCACTTGGGAAGACGACGTTTGGGTCAGTTTCACAGGCACCGCTGGTGTGCTTTTGGAGTCCTAGGACATGCGCCGCTTCACGCTCATCGCTATTCCATATTTGTGGCTACTGGCACTGTTCTTGGTACCTTTCATGATCGTGTTGAAAATATCGCTTTCGGATACGGCGCTGGCAATTCCGCCCTACCTGCCGCAGCTTGATTTATCCGAGGGATGGAAGGGCTTCACCAACTTCTTTAGCGAGTTGGATTTCGAAAATTTCACCTTCCTGACGACCGATGACCTTTATTGGAAGGCCTATCTTTCCAGTCTCAAGATCGCGCTGATCTCTACCTTCTTTACGTTACTCATCGGCTATCCCATCGCCTACTCCATGGCGCGCGCTGCGCCGGAGTGGCGCCCAACACTGCTGATGCTTGTAATCCTACCGTTCTGGACCAGCTTTCTAATCCGCGTTTATGCGTGGATGGGTATTCTGTCGAACGAGGGGTTGCTCAACCAATTCCTGCTCTGGACCGGTATCATTTCAGAGCCTTTAACCATCCTGAACACAAACTACGCCGTCTATATCGGCATCGTTTACACCTATTTGCCCTTCATGATCCTCCCGATCTATTCGGCGCTGGAAAAGATGGACGACAACCTGCTCGAAGCCGCCGAAGATCTGGGATGTTCACGCACGTCCGCCTTTTGGCTGGTCACTGTGCCGCTCAGCAAAACAGGCATCATCGCCGGCTGCTTCCTTGTCTTCATCCCCACACTAGGCGAATTCGTTATTCCGTCGCTTTTAGGTGGCTCGCAAACGCTGATGATCGGCAAGGTGCTCTGGGAGGAATTCTTCAACAACCGCGATTGGCCTGTCGCCTCCGCCGTTGCGATCATCCTTTTGCTGATCCTCATTATCCCGATCATCCTGTTCCAGCGAAATGAGCAGAAGCAAAGGGAGCTTGAGCAATGAAGCGCTTCTCTTGGTTCAATGTCACCGCGCTCACGCTCGGCTTTGCGTTCCTGTATCTGCCGATGGTCATTCTCGTGATCTACAGCTTCAACGAGAGCAAACTCGTCACAGTTTGGGCTGGCTTCTCTACAAAATGGTATGGCGAACTGGTCCAGAACGAATCCTTCCTCAATGCAGCATGGATCACGATCAAGGTGGCTGTCTTTAGCTCCACGCTCGCGACTGTGCTGGGCACACTGGCAGCCTACGTGCTGGTGCGAGCCAACCGCTTTAAGGGGCGCACGCTGTTCTCCGGGATGATCTACGCGCCGCTGGTTATGCCAGAGGTCATTACAGGTCTGTCACTCCTGCTCCTTTTCATTGGCATCGGCTTAGATCGCGGCGTGCTCACGATCGTGCTGGCCCACACCACATTCGCCATGTGCTACGTATCAGTTGTTGTCTCTTCGCGCCTCGTCAGCTTTGACCGCTCACTGGAAGAAGCAGCGCTTGATCTAGGGTGCTCGCCCTTCCAAGCCTTCCGCTTGGTGACGCTGCCCATCATCGCGCCTGCAGTTATCTCTGGCTGGCTATTGGCGTTCACCCTTTCGCTCGACGATCTTGTTATCGCCAGCTTCACAAGCGGCCCCTCAGCGACAACGCTGCCGATCAAAATCTTCTCGGCCGTTCGCTTGGGCGTCAGCCCCGAAATCAACGCGCTTTCCACGATCATGATCGCAATCGTCACTATTGGCGTCATAAGTGCCTCGCTCATCTCCAAGCAGGCCAGCCTTCGCCAGCAACGCGATGAACAGGCCGCCGCGCGCGCATGAAGCGCATCTATGAACCCTATGCCTACGGGCCGGAGCCGCTCCGCGACGGTTATTGGCAAACAACCGTTTCGCCACTCCATCTGCCGCGCCTAGAAGGCACACGGCAAACCGAAGTCGCTATCATTGGCGGGGGTTTCACTGGGCTGAACGCCGCCCT
>NZ_JBDWVM010000010.1:0-20438 GCF_039984035.1 Planktotalea sp.
ACCAACACGGCGACAAACAGACCTGCGCCAACCCCGCGATGCAGACGTCTTTTGGTCAAGGGGGACAAGCTGAGCAAGCTGCGGCTTGCGAGCAAAGGCTGAACAAGCAAAAGCGCCATCGCGATAATACCCGCAAACCCCGCAACAATGTAGACGGGCTGCCGCCACGCCAACAATGGGCTGAGCATCGCAGCGCCCATCGCTGCCGCAATAAGACACGCAACACCAATCCAAATCAGGACGTCGCGGGTCGATTTCTCTTCGTTCTTCACGCTGCGCCTTAGACCGATTGCAGAATGAAATCAGCTTGCAGGCTCTTGTCGTTTGGGCTGGCCATCAGCGGACGCAGAAACACGGTTTCAAAGCCATCGCTGTCAAAAGCAAGGTGCGCATGGGCCTGACCAAAGGCAGGAACGATCTGCGGCATTTCCAAACGATAAACGCCGTTTTCGTCGCTCAATGTCGCGCCATGGCTTCGCTGGTCGCGTTCATGTCCCTCAGTCGTATGTGCCCAAATCTGGATACGTTGCCCTGCCAATGGCGCGCCATCGCCAGCGCGGCGCACGGTGCCAGACATCCAGAAACCACCGCCGCCAATCTTTTCAACGATTGGTGCGCCGGGGCGGTAGTTGTTAGAACCACCGCGCATCGAACGCGTCGGTGCAAGTCCCTGCGCAAAGGCAGGCGCCACCAGACCGGTCATTCCTGTGCTCGCAGCAACACCCGTCAAAACTGTGCGGCGTGTGAGTAAGCTCTTTGTCATCTCAATTCTCTCCTTTTGGCAGCGCAGCCAAACTTGACGCGCTGCCTTGCCTTTGCTCTTAGCTCAAGTGCTTGTTGAACCAATCAATGGTGCGACCCCATGCCAGCTCTGCCATGGCTTCGTCATAGCGCGGCGTGCTGTCGTTATGAAAACCGTGGTTTGCGCCTTCATAGATGTAGGCCTCATAGACTTTGTTGTTGGCCTTAAGCGCGGCTTCGGTTTCTGGCCAAGAGGCATTCACGCGTTCATCCAATTCGCCGAATTGATACATCAACGGTGCCTGAATTTTCGGGATGTCCACAGCAGAGGCTTGGCGACCATAGAACGGCACGCCCGCGGCCATTTCAGGATAGGCCACCGCCAGCGCGTTCACGACGCCGCCGCCGTAGCAAAAGCCTGTTGCCCCGACCTTACCTGTACAATCGTCGCGCGCGCCGAGGTGCTCAAAACCAGCGAAGAAATCGTTCATCAGTTTAGTGCGATCCACTGTGCGCTGCAATTCGCGCCCGTCTGCATCATTACCCGGATACCCGCCAACAGATGTTAGCCCATCAGGGGCAAGTGCCATAAAACCCGCCTTGGCAACGCGGCGCGCCACATCTTCGATATAGGGGTTCAAACCGCGGTTTTCGTGGATCACCAGAACGGCAGGCAAAGGTGTTTCAACGCCCGCCGGACGCACGAGATAGCCGCGCACATCACCCGTTCCATTCGGGGATGGATAGGTGATGTAATCGGCATGAATGTCAGGGTCGTTGAATGAAACCTGCTCCGCCATCGCATAGTTGGGGCTCAGCATATTCAAAAGCGCGAGCGCCGTTACACCGCCAACTGCAAAGCGTCCCGCTTTATCCAAAAACTCGCGCTTGGTCATTTTGCCATGGGCGTAAAAATCATAAAGGTCCAATAGTTCCTGATCAAAATCTTTCGCTGTCATTCGGGTCATTTCAAATACTCCTGTCGCTGCTTTGGTTGATTTAGATAGGGCTATAAACTCGATTTAAAGTAACATTTTGGTGTCGCGGCAGCTTCCCGCCTAGGGTGCAACCGACGCTATTGCCTCAATCGTCGCTTAAGCTGTTGAGAAACTGAATAAGATCGCCAATTTCTCCCTCCGTCAAACCCAAAGGCATCAAGATTGCTTCGCCATCGGCATGCAAGCGTTCCAGATCAATCTCGTTATAATGCTGCACGACCGCGCGCAAATCAGGCAGACTACCGTCGTGCATATAGGGGGCCGTGTGCGCAGTGCCGCGCAGGCTTGGCACGCGAAAGATGCCGAAATCACCGTGGGACATGCGCACGTTTTCAACTGCCCAAGCCCCGCGTTTGTCAGGATCGTCAGAGTAACGCCCCGCCAAATTATAGGGGCTGGCCTTGAGCGCTTGCATGCCCCCAAAGCGACCCTGATCGACACGGGTTTCGGTCACAAAATAAGGCACGCCGACGTCATGGAATTCGCCATTGCTAAAAGAAGGTCCAGAATGACAAAAGGCACAATTCCCGCGCCCTATGAAAGTCTGCAAGCCACGCTGAGCGCCCTCAGGATAAAGCGCTGCGCGCTCCAAATCGCCTTGTTCCAAAGCATCACGAAACAAATCAAAGGACGTTTGCCCCGTGACCAAGGTCTCTTGATAGGCTGCGAGCGCTTTAGACGTATTGACCAGCACTTCTTCGCTGTCTTGCTCTGATATCGGCCCAAAAATATCCGAATATTCTTGCGCCTGATCGCTCTGCATCAGGGCAGTTTTCAGACTGCCTGCATCGTGACCCATTTCATCAGGATTCAAAAGCGGCGTTATACTTTGCGCCCAAATGCTATCGGTGTCCCCGGCCCAGCCAAACCAACGGTGCGCGGAGAGGTTCATCAAGGACAGCGTGTTGCGATCCAAGAGCACCTGCCCCACCGCGCGCGGACGCGACTCAGCAAATCCATGTTCTGGATCATGGCAACTTGCGCAGGACATATCCCCGTTTCGTGACAGGATGGGATCAAAGAACAGCACTTGCCCGAATGCAATTGCGTCAGCATCACCCGAAACCCGATTGCTCGCATCTGGCTCAAACGCGGGCGGCCACGGACCATGTGCGAGGGTCTGCGCGATTTCCTCTTCGCTCAGCAAAACCTCGGCCTGCGCCGCTGTTACCGACGCGAGACAGAGCAGCAAGGCGCGCAAAGCCGAAAGAGGTTTGATCACCGCGCCTCAACCTCCAAATTGAAGAACGCAGGCTCTTGTTCGCCGTAGATCGAAACTTGCACCTGCCAAACTCCTGGCATGTGAAAAACCATGCCCGACACTTCGAAGGCGCCATTGCCGACGGCCTTCACCACGGGTTCATAGTTCATGCCATGTTGATGCGCCGGCATGATGGCCGCGACATCAACGCGTTCAATCTGAACAGTGTCACCACACAGCAAAAGGCCCATGTCAAAGGGTTCTGACAACGGCAGATCGTCCAGCGTAAGGTAAGCATCAAGCGCGACCTCGCCTTCACTTGTGAGTTTCAGAGCGTTCGCCGCGGGCGCGCAAGCGATGGCTTGTGAAGACCACAGGGCTGCGATCAGAACGGCAGCAACCTTCATTTGGCGCTCAACATCGCCTCAGAGTTTTCATAGGCAATCTTACGCGCGAGACTAGCGGGTAAATCAGCCAGCCAACTGCGAGAATAGTCTGCGTGCGGTCCAACATAATACCAACGCTCAGGCGTGAAAGTATCCGAGCCCACCATGAAACGATCAGAATAGTCGGTGAATGTCTTGCGCCATTCCGCGCTGACGCCGCCGCTGCCCGCCATATCAGTGCGGTAGGCAAGATCGGCCCAAAGGCGCGGATATGTTGCGAGTGCATCGGCAACCTCACCGGGGCGATCAAATCCAGAATGCGCCCAAAGCACACGCGCCTCTGGCCAGCTTTTGAAAATAAGATCAAGCGCTTCGCGGTCCCCGTGATGGTGCAACAGCAAATTTCGCTCGCGTGCCAATTCGATCATACGTTGGATCACATCGGTTTCGATATCATCGCCAAAGGCGTGAAATTCCCCAATGGCTTCATATTCAAAGCGCGCCAAGCGATCCTCAAGATAGGTGATCACAGAGGGATCATGCATCCATGATCCAGTCTCGCCGCGACGGCGATAGGGCCGCAGTGCGGGAACGACGATATCAGGCGCTGCCGCCTTCAATTTCTGGGTGCCATCATCATCCGAGCTGGACACCAATGCCTTGCGCACGCCCGCATCACGAAGGATTTTTGCCGCTTGTTCTGGCGGCACTTGGATTACGGCATCATGACTGTAGTGCATATGCGCATCAAAAATCGGCAATTCTTCTGCCTTTGCGGTACTGGCCGCAAAAGCGAGGCTTATCGCAAGTAGACTACGGATCATGATGGTCCTTTCCTCGGTCTGTATCGAACGTGCTTTGCAGTATCACCCAAGCGGCGCTTCAACGAAAGCCCTGTGCAAAGCTAGGAAAAGAACTAGCGCGAATTCGCGTAAAAGAAAGGCGGCGCGTGGAGGGACATCCACGCGCCGTTGAGGAAAGATTACTCGTTACTCTACTGTGGGATTAAGATGATTTTGGTTTTCCGAAAAATGGCGCGGGCGTCAGAATCGTGTTGACCTGCTTCAAAAGGTTACCGCTTTCCGCGCTGAGTTTCAGAAAGGTCTGCCATTCAGGATCGGCGGCCATTGCTGCGCGTTTCTCTGCGCGATCTGAGGCACTTTTATAGGCCCAAACATGCACATAGGAATTCACGTCCCCAGTCTCGACAGCGCCGTAAATGACGGGCTCGCCCAGATGGCGTCTCTGGGCTTCCCAACCAAATTCTTCATAAAGCTTCATATGCTTTTTGATACGGCCTGGATGGCAAGTGTAAGTCCGGTGGTCCAAGATCATTGTGAGTTTTCCTTTAGGGTGAGAAGTCTGAAGAGATCGACCAGTGAATAAGCAATCATCACTGCGCCAGATATTGGGATCGCGACGTAAAAGAGCGAGGTCGGCAGCGCGAGAATGGGTGTCTGGGCCGTCGCTTTAAGCGTGAGGGACAACCCATACCAAGTCATCGTCCACAAAAAGCATAGCGCGAGCAAAACGATCACAATACGGAGCAAACGCGCGATTGAGACAGGCAACGCGTTGGGCAACCAAAGGACCTGAAAATGGTCGTTTTCCCGCCAAAGCGCGGCAGAGCCGACGAAAACCATCCAAGCGAACAATCCCTTAATGACTTCGTCAAACCACGCAAACCCAGCTAGCTGAAAAGTTCGCGCGATTACATTGATGAAAATCAGCGCGAAGAGCCCAAGCAAACAAGCACAAGGCACTGCACGTAGGATCGCTCCGACAAAATGATCTATGCGCTTCATCGTCCCGCCACCACTTGCGGAAGCCATGTCGACACCGCAGGCACCGAAACAACCAACATCAGAACCAGAGCAAGTCCAACGAGATAGGGCACCAAAGCACGGGCCAATCGGGACACCGGCATATCGGCAATGGAGGCAACTGCGAAAAGCACCATACCAACGGGCGGCGTTAACAAGCCGAGCATAGAGCACATGATCATGATGACACCAAATTGCAGCGGATCAACGCCGATCCCTTGCATCACTGGCGCGAAGAGCGGGACCGTCAGAACAATCACAGCAATTCCTTCTAGGAACATGCCAAGAACCAAAAGAATTGCCACAACAATTGCCATGATAGCCGCCGGGTTATCGGAGAGGCTTACGAGTGATTTCACCAGCGCATCGGGCACCCGTTGATGCACCAAAAGCCATCCGAAGAACCCAGCGGCGGCAATGACAAACATCACGCGAATGGTGTGCTGCAACGTGCTCCAAAAGATCGCGGGTAAATCGCGTAGCGCGATTTCTTTGTAAATGACCATAGAGAGAAACATCGCATATGCGCTTGCAGCCACCCCTGCTTCTGTTGGCGTGAAAACCCCGCCAAAGATACCACCGATGATGATAATCGGGGTCAGCAAGGACAGGATCGCTCCGCGAAAACTCTGCCAGATTTCCAGCCAATCAATATGATCGGCGCGGGGCATCTGATGGCGGTAGGCGACGATCCAAACCGCACCCATCAACGCTACGGCCATTAAAACCCCTGGGACAACACCCGCTAAAAACAACCGCTCAACAGAGACGCCCGTGATCGATGCATAAAGGACAAATGGGATCGACGGCGGAAAAACCGGCCCAATAGTCGAAGAGGCGGCGGTGATTGCAGCGCTGAAATCTGGATCGTAGCCCTTGTCGGCCATTGCTTTCAGCTCGACCTGTCCAAGGCCCGCAGCGTCAGCAACGGCGGCGCCTGACATGCCAGAAAAGAAGAGAGAGGCGAGCACATTTACCTGCCCTAGCCCACCGCGCAAATGACCAACACAGGCATTGGCAAAACGGAAGATGCGCTCTGTGATACCACCAGTATTCATCAACGTGCCCGCGAGAATGAAAAACGGAATGGCGAGCAACGTAAAGCCCGTCGTTGCGGAAAACATGCGCTGGGGGAGCATTGCAAGAATGCGAAACTCGCCGAGCAGCACATAAAAGCCAACCGCCGTGAGGCCCAAGGACACTGCAACAGGCAGGCCGAGCGCAATCAGTATCACCAGCGCAGCGAGGATGAGAAAAGTCGTCATGTCAGAAATCCAAACGGATCATCTGCGCGCCTTTTAACGCGTAGATGACATTGATTTACTTCAGGAAACTGAGGAATGTATCCATGTTTTCCTTGCCCGAGTAATCCGCAACGCGATCACGTGCTGGCCCCATGAGCGACGAAAACGCAGCAAGATCAGGACGTGTGACTTGCATGCCCGCGGCTTCCAGCTTGCCGATTTCGTCCTCTTCCTGCGCAATTACGGCCGCGCGCATCATGTCGCCCGCTTTCTTGCTTTCTTCGCGTAAAATCGTTTGTTGGTCTTCGGTCAGCCCGTCAAAAACGTCCTTATTGATCACATGGACCATGGAATTATAGACGTGGCGTGTAAGCGCGAGGTGATCCTGAAAATCGTTTAGTTTGTAATGATAGATCACGCCAATCGGGTTTTCCTGACCATCCACAACACCTTGGTTCAATGCATTTGGCAGCTCGGAAAAAGCGATCTGTGTCGTCGCGGCGCCCAGACCTTCCAGCGCTGCTACGATTTGCAACTCTGGCGGCGTGCGCAGTTTCAAGCCTTTCACATCGTCAGGTGAGTTAATCGGACCAATCGTATTGGTGATATTGCGGAACCCGTATTCCCAGTTCGACAACATCACGAGGCCCTGCTCTTCAAGCTTCGGGCCAGCCCAATCGCTAAACGGCCCATCCAAAACCTGATGCGCATGCGCATAGCTGTTGAACGCGAAAGGCGTCATCACTGTGCCAAAGGCTTTCTCGTATTTATCCAACCCACCTTGTGTCGGCAGGTTCATCTCAATGGCCCCAAGGATCGTTTGCTCAAGCTGTTCAGGCGGATTTCCAAGCTGGTTCGCCGGAAAAAGTTCCACCGCAATAGCGCCATCTGTGCGCTCGGCAACCGCCGAGGCAAACGCCTCCGCTGCGAGATGACCGGGATGTGTTTCAGCCGCGAAATGCGCGAGGCGCAAAGTGACGTCTTGCGCGAAAGCTGCGCCCGTCATGAGGGCCGTCACGGCGCCGGACATTAATAAATTCTTGAGCATGTTGGTTTCCTCCCATTGGTGCTACTTCGAGGTCCGGCAACCCTCCCTGATCGCCGGACCCTGTCGTCATCCGTCGTCAGGCAGCTTTGCCTCAACGCCGGTGAGTTCTTCGTAAGCCTTGATGATTGCTGTGCAGCCTTCCGCGCCGTGGCCCATGATGGACGCCAGCGCATAGGTCTGATGCACCGAGCGCGCCATAAAACCTGGCATGTCCATGCTTTCGAGCCATTCGGCGTAATATCGAACGTCTTTTTGCGCATTTGAAAGCGACATGTGCGGTGTGAAATCGCGCAGCAAAGTTGCTTCACCGTAAAGGTCCATCATGCCGGATTTGCCGCCTGCGGCCGAAATTATGCCGATGACTTTGCTCATATCGAGACCCTCCCTCGCAGCGAGGGCAAAGCCCTCACAGAAGCTCGCGACATTGGCAAAAGCGATATAGTTGTGAATCAACTTCAAACGGATCGCATGACCGGCTGGGCCGACATGGAACAGGTTTTCGGCATAGGTTTCAAAGATCGGGCGCAATCGCTCGAGTAAACTTTCCTCGCCGCCGAACAAAATATTTACCTCTCCACGATCTGCATGGGCGGGTGTGCGGGTCATCGGCGCTTCGGCATAATGGACACCGGCCTCTGCGCAAGCGGCATGCATCGTTTCAACATGCGCTGCTGAAACCGTTGTATGATCGACCAAGATATCCCCTGCAGACATGGCAGCCAAAGCGCCATCAGGTCCGAGCACGATTTCCTGCACAGCTTCCGCTGTGGTGACGCACACCATCAAAACATCGCAATCGCGCGCCATCTGAACAGGCGTTTCCCCTGCCATCGCGCCAAGGTCGACCGCCTGATCGACACGGCTTTGATCCAGATCTGAAACCGTGAGCTCAACACCCTTGGCCGCCATGTTTTTGGCCAGGCCTCTGCCCATGCCACCAAGCCCGATTAATCCGATTCGCATAAATTCCTCCAAGTTATCGCTACACAAGCATCAAACCAGTTGTCAGACAACCTGTTTTCTATTATCTCTTTTTCAGACTCGACTTTTCACGTATTTCTGCGCACAAAAGCAAACCAATCGGAGCCCAGACGCCATGCCAGAAACTGCCCCCCTCTTTGATCGTATTGATCGACCACGGCGATTGCCGGATGAGGTTGCGGTATCGATTATGGGGGCGATCGAAGGCGGTCAGTTGGTGGCAGGCGATCGTCTGCCGACCGAAGCGGAGCTATCCAAACGATTTGGCGTTGCGCGCACGGTCGTGCGCGAAGCTATTTCATTGCTGCGTTATGATGGCATCGTGGATTCACGTCGCGGCGTTGGGGCTTTTGTAACGGACGCCTCTCAGCGTTCTTCGTTTCGGATCAGCCCTGCTTGCTTTGAAAAGCGCAAACAAATCGTGCAACTTTTGCAACTACGTACAGGCGTTCAATCTGGCGCATCTGGATTGGCAGCAACTGAACGAACCGTCGATCAAATGGCCCAAATCGACGCGACGTTTGCGCGAATGTCTGTCGCAGATAGTCGCGGTCCTGCAGACGCTTTGGAAGAACGTGTCGATTCAGAACTTTTGCTATATCGACAGATCACCGAAGCCTCCAACAACCCTTACTATGTTGAGGTTGTGACGATGATCGAGACTAATATTCAGAACAATCTACGCTCACCTTTCCTCAAAAACGCAGCCGCGTCTGAGTTTGGTCCAGCTATCATGGCCGAACACACTGCAGTCATTGAAGCCTTACGAAGTGGGGATGCAGAAGCCGCGCGTACCGCAGCACGAACACGCTTCCAAGCTGCAGCTGACCGTCTCGCAGCACGCGAAGACTTTGCTTAAGCCTGAACCCCAGATCTCGCATGTTTTGACTAAATCTTGAAGCCTGCAGTCATGTCTGCGAGAGAAATTTCTATTTTGAGTCGCATATTTTCCAGAACAAACGCCGCTTTTTTAGGCACAATAAATTCTTGAAATCCTGCAACGCAACATAAACTCGGTTCGGAGGTGTTTCGCTTTGCAGACTCGGACGGAACCAGCATAAAACCAAACCAATCATAGCGACTCTGCAACGATGCAGTTAATCGCGCTTGTGGCAACGGCGCTACTTCCTTTCAAACCCAAGCCCCAGATGGGCTATAGGCAGAGGTGTAGCTTTCGATGACCAAACAACGCTTAATTATCGTCGGTAACGGAATGGCCCCGGGCCGTATGTTGGAAAACCTGTTCGAGGTGTCCGAAGCATACGACGTTACGATCTTCAACGCAGAGCCACGAGTGAACTACGACCGCATTATGCTGTCACCGGTTCTGTCAGGTGAAAAGACCTACGAAGATATCATCATCCACGGTGACGCATGGTATGAAGAGCACGGCATCACGTTGCACAAAGGTGCAAAGGTCACCAAGATTGATCGCGACGCTAAGACAGTCACATCTGAGAACGGCATCACTGAAAGCTATGACAAACTGGTCATGGCTACGGGTTCTAATCCCTTCATCATCCCCTGCCCGGGTCACAATCTAAACGGCGTTCTCGCCTACCGCGATCTTGACGACACAGACGCCATGATGGCGGCGGCCAAAAAAGGCGGGAATGCAGTTGTCATCGGTGGTGGTTTGCTGGGCCTCGAAGCAGCTGCGGGTCTAAAAGCCCAAGGCATGGACGTCACAGTCCTGCACTTGATGCCAACCTTGATGGAGCGTCAGCTTGATACGGCTGCGGGCTACCTTCTGGAAAAAGAACTCGAAAGCCGCGGCATCGACATTCGCTGCAAGGCGAACACCAAACAGATTTTGGGCGAAACGAATGTTGAAGGCGTCGAGCTAGATGATGGCACCGTCATTCACTGCGATATCGTCGTTATGGCCGTTGGCATTCGCCCGAATGTCGCGCTGGCGCAAGACTGCGGCCTTGAAGTCAATCGCGGTATCGTAACAACGAACGCGATGCAAACATCCGACCCCGACATCTATTCTGTCGGTGAATGCGTCGAAGTTGGCGGCATGGTCTACGGCCTTGTCGCGCCGCTTTATCAAATGGCGAAGGTAGCTGCGTCGCACTTGGCTGGCCCATCTGATGCCGCGTTCATGCACACTGAAACTCCAACCAAATTGAAAGTGACTGGCTGTGACCTTTATTCTGTTGGCGATTTTGACGAAGGCCCTGACCGCGAAGACATCGTGCTACGCGACGCAAAAAGCGGCACGTACAAACGTGTAATCATCAAAGACAACAAGATCATTGGCGCCGTGCTCTATGGCGCGGTCGCGGATGGCGGTTGGTATAACGAGCTGCTGAAATCGGGCGAAGACATCTCCGAGATGCGCGACACTCTAATCTTTGGTCAAGCCTATCAGGGCGGCGGTGACGCTGATCCGCTCGCCATGGTTGCGGCCATGTCGGACGACGCAGAAATCTGTGGCTGTAACGGCATTACCAAAGGCATGATCGTTTCAAAAATGAACGATCTTGGCCTCACCAGCCTTGGCGAAGTACGCTCGCACACCAAAGCTTCTGCCTCTTGCGGAACCTGTACGGGCCTCGTTGAAAACCTGATGGCTGTCACGCTTGGCGATGATTTCAAAATGCCAAGCGTTGAAACGGTTTGCGGATGTACCAGCCACGGTCACGAAGTGGTGCGCACCGCGATCAAGGCGAAGGGGCTCAAGTCAATTCCAGCGGTCATGCAGGAATTGGAATGGACCACACCAGAGGGCTGCGCGAAATGTCGCCCTGCTCTGAACTACTATCTCGTGTCTGATTGGCCGGGTGAATATGAGGATGATCAACAGTCCCGTTTCATCAACGAACGGGTTCATGCCAACATCCAAAAGGACGGCACTTATTCCGTTGTGCCACGTATGTTTGGAGGTATGACCACGCCAGATGAGCTGCGCGCAATCGCGGATGTTGCCGACAAATTCGACATTCCAAGCGTTAAGGTCACAGGCGGTCAGCGGATCGACCTTCTGGGCGTCAAAAAAGAAGATCTTCTGCCAGTTTGGAAAGATTTGAACGATGCGGGCATGGTCTCTGGCGCGGCTTACGCAAAAGGTCTGCGCACGGTGAAAACCTGCGTTGGGACTGACTGGTGTCGCTTTGGCACACAAGATTCCACGGGGCTGGGCATTAAGCTAGAAAAACTGCTCTGGGGTTCTTGGGCACCCGCGAAATTGAAACTTGCCGTGTCTGGCTGTCCGCGCAACTGTGCGGAAAGCACATGTAAAGACATTGGTATCGTCTGTGTCGATAGTGGCTACGAAATCCTCTACGGCGGCGCGGCTGGTTTGCACATCCAAGGCACGACCAAATTAGGCAACGTAGAAACCGAAGAAGACGTTCTCGAATACGTTGGCGCGCTGACGCAGTATTACCGCGAAACGGGCTTCTACCTCGAGCGCATCTACAAATGGGCGGATCGTCTTGGATACGATCATGTTAAATCCGTGATTTACGATGATGCCGAACAGCGCAAAGCCTATTATGAACGCTTCTTGTTCTCCCAAACCTTTTCTCAAACCGACCCATGGGCCGAACGCGTCGCAGGCGCCGAAGCGCATGAGTTTGCCCCAATGGCAAACCTACAGCTGGAGGCAGCAGAATGAACGTTCAAACCAAACAGTGGGTCGCAGTCGGCTCCATCTCTGATATCCCGCGCAAAGGCTCTCGTTGCATCAAAAACGGCGACATGACGATTGCTGTTTTCCGAACCAGTGATGATCGTGTTTTCGCCCTTGAGGACAAATGCCCACACAAAAATGGCCCCCTGAGCCAAGGCATTGTCCACGATGGGTGCGTTACGTGCCCACTCCACAACTGGGTCATTTCGCTAGAAACCGGTACGGCCCAAGGCGCTGACGAAGGACAAACCATGTCCTTCCCTATTAAAATGGATGGCGATACGGTTCTGCTTGGCCTCTAAGTTCTCGCCTTTTGGCTAAGCGCTAAATCGAGTTGGCGAACGTCAGGTCACTAGAGAACGAAAAACGCGCCGGAGTTTTGCTCCGGCGCGTTTTTTATGTCTAGCGGTCCGGTCGAACCGAACCGCATTGGTCTTTGCTTTAGAAGTGCGCGGACGCTGTCATACCTGGCTTTTGAATTGGCGGAGCAAACTTCGTCAGATCAATGCCTTCAACGGCGACCTTATACTCTTCCAAGGTTGGCGTACGGCCAAGGATTGCTGAGAGAACAACAACCGGTGTCGACGCGAGCAGCGATTCACCTGTTTTGCCATCTGCATCTTCCACAACGCGGCCTTTGAACAGACGCGTGGACGTCGCAAGAACGGTATCGCCTTTGGCGGCCTTTTCTTGGTTACCCATGCACAGGTTACAGCCTGGACGCTCAAGATAGAGAATGTTCTCATATTCAGTACGTGCAGTGCCTTTAGGCGCGCTATCGTCAAATTCAAAACCAGAGTATTTCTGAAGAACGGCCCAGTCGCCCTCTTCCTTCAACTCATCGATGATATTGTACGTCGGAGCCGCAACAACCAATGGCGCGTTGAATTCAACTTTGCCGTAGGCTTTTTCCAAATTGCGCAGCATCTGCGCCACGATCTTCACATCGCCCTTGTGTACCATGCAGGACCCAACAAAGCCGAGGTCGACCTTCTTTTCTGCACGGTAGTAAGAAATCGGACGGATCGTGTCGTGTGTATAACGCTTGGAAACATCCGCATTGCTGACGTCAGGATCGGCGATCATAGGCTCGTCGATGGCATCCAGATCAACGACGACTTCCGCGAAGTACTTCGCATTCGCATCCGGTGTCAGCGCGGGTTTTTCGCCAGACTTGATTTCGGAAATCCGCTTTTCAGCAATGTCGATCAGCCCTTGCAGCATCTGAACATCGTTATCCATGCCCTTTTCGATCATGATCTTGATGCGTGAAATCGCAACATTCAGAGACTCGATCAGCGTGTCATCTTCGGAAATACAGATAGAGGCTTTCGCCTTCATTTCCGCAGTCCAATCCGTGAAGGTAAACGCTTGGTCAGCTAGCAACGTGCCGATGTGCACTTCGATGATACGGCCTTGGAAGACGTTGTCACCACACTGAGCGAGCATCTGTGATTGCGTCGCGTGAACCACGTCGCGGAAGTCCATGTGATCTCCCATTTTGCCTTTAAACGTCACTTTCACAGACTCAGGGATCGGCATGGATGCCTCGCCCGTCGCAAGTGCCAGCGCAACGGTGCCAGAGTCAGCACCGAAGGCAACGCCTTTGGACATACGCGTGTGGCTGTCGCCGCCGATGATGATCGACCAATCATCCACAGTAATGTCATTCAGAACCTTGTGAATAACGTCCGTCATGGAGTGGTACACACCCTTTGGGTCACGCGCTGTGATCAAGCCAAACTTGTGCATGAAGGCCATCAGCTTTGGCGTGTTTGCTTGCGCTTTTTGATCCCAAACAGAAGCCGTGTGACAGCCAGACTGATAAGCGCCGTCAACCTTCGGTGACAGAACCATCGCGGCCATCGCTTCGAGCTCTTGTGACGTCATCAAGCCAGTCGTGTCTTGCGAGCCGACAATGTTTACCGCAACGCGCGCGTCAGAACCTGCATGCAGGATCGTGCCCGGCTTCACGCCAACCGCGTTCGCGTTGAAGATCTTTTCAACTGCGGTCAGACCTTGGCCCGGAATGGAGACTTCTTTTGCAGGCGCAAATGCTGATTGCAGCTCGATACCAAGCGTTTCGCAGGCAACACTTTGCAACTTTTTACCGAAGACGATGGCGTAGGAGCCACCCGCTTTCATGAACTCGACTTTCTGAGGCGTGAAGGACGAGGACATATCGACCAGTTCTTTTTCGCCTGTCTCGTCAAAGAGCTTTTTGTCTTTCGTGTTGATCTTCAGGACCGTGCCCGTCTCAACAGAGTATTTCTGCTCAAGGATCGCGTTGCCATCGTTATTCAGGATCGCGTTGCCATCTTCGTCAACTTTCTTGACCCAGTTCTTAAGATCGACACCGATACCGCCCGTCACGCCAACGGTTGTCAGGAAGATCGGAGAAATGCCGTTCGTACCCGCCACAACAGGCGCGAAGTTAACGAATGGGACATAAGGGCTTGCTTGCTTACCTGTCCAAAGCGCCACGTTGTTCACGCCAGACATACGGGAGGAACCAACGCCCATCGTGCCTTTTTCAGCGATAAGCATTACGCGCTTGTCTGGGTGTTGTTTTTGCAGCTCTTGGATTTCAACCTGTGCTTCAGGTGAAATCATGCATTTGCCGTGCAATTCGCGGTCCGCGCGCGAGTGCGCTTGGTTGCCTGGTGACAGCAAGTCGGTTGAAATATCGCCTTCGCCCGCGATGTATGTGACAACTTCGATTTCTTCGTCAACGTCAGGCAATTTGGTGAAAAACTCAGCTTTGGAGTAGCTTACCAGAATGTCTTCGGCGATTTTGTTGCCTGCTTTGTAAGCGTCAGCCAAACGGTCTGTGTCCGCCTCATAAAGGAAGACCTGAGTTTTCAAGACGTCTGCCGCTTGCTCTGCAATCGCGAGATCGTCCGCCAGCGCAAGATCGATCAAAACCTCAACAGAAGGTCCACCCTTCATGTGGGACAGCAGCTCAAATGCGAACGCCACGGAGATTTCTTCGACCACTGTTTCGCCGAGAATAACTTCTTTTAGAAACGCCGCTTTGACGCCTGCTGCGCTCGTGGTGCCGGGCAACGTGTTGTAGATAAGAAAGTTCAAAGAGTCTGCGCGATCCGCATGGCCTGTATCTTTGATCTGAGTAATCAGTTCCGCCGTCAGCGCTGCATCGTCAATCGGCTTTGGGCTCAACCCTTGCGTTTTGCGTGTTTCGATCTCTTCGAGGTAGGTTGCGTATTGGCTCATGGGCTATCTCAACTACTAGTGTTTCATGGGTTTTCAGGGTCTGAGAGCCGAATCCGACTTGACCACGCCCTGATTTGTATACTGCGGTATACCAAGTCATTCAAAACCGCAAGACGCGGCTGTGTTTCGGTCACTGAAACCTCGTGTTTCGCTGGCTCGATAAATCAAAATCGTTAGAAACGCTGTACGTTGTTTCAGCCAATTGACGCTAGGACGTTCTTTGTAGAATTTGAACAAAGGCGTCAAGATATTAGGCCCAAGACCTATCCATCAACGAAGTGCGATGCCGTCCTTTGGTGCGCCAATCTCCAAGAGTGCCGCCGATCCGGACAAATCGATCAACTCGGCCACCGAGCCGATCGACATCTTCTCCAAGATGCGCGCACGGTGATGGTCAACGGTCCTTGGGCTAATATCCAATTGCCGCCCGACTTCCTTGCTCGACGTTGTAGACGGGTGCTCAATCATAAAGAGCGCAACTTCGCGCTCCCTTGCGGTCAGGCTTTCGAACTTGTTGCGCGCCGTTTTCATGGTCTCTTGCGCAGATCGCGTTTCCGCATCTCGCTCAAAAGCCATTTCGATGCAGGCAACTAATTCAGCTTGGCGAAAGGGCTTTTCTAGAAAATCAACTGCGCCAGCTTTCATCGCCTGAACGGATTCAGGCACGCCACCCTGACCAGAGATAAAGATAATCGGGATCGACAATTCGGCCTGTGCCAAGTGTTTTTGCAGATCGAGACCATTCAAGCCCGGCATCCCATAATCCAAGACCAAACAGCCGGGCAATGTGTCGTCAAAACTCTCAAGGAAGGCTTCGGCCGATGGGAAACTTTCCACCCGAAATCCCCGTTTGTCCAAAGCCCGCGCGAGGCTAACGCGAATCCGATCATCGTCATCGACAAGAAAAACGGTAGAATTTTCTTTAGCCTGCACAGTCATCGCCTCCCAATGATGTCATTCGCGTTCCTAGTCGTCTTCGCCCCACAAGGGCAAGCCCATCACAGCGGCAACGACAGGCAAAACCGACAGCGTTCTTTATAAGCCGCATCATGCCACAACCGGCCGCCATTGGCCTCTGCAATCGTCCTGCAAATCGAAAGGCCGAGGCCCATACCCTCTTTCTTGCTGGTCTCAAACTGTTTGAACAGGGTGACTTCAGGATCGATGCCGGGGCCTGTATCATCAACGCAAAGCTGCAAATGACTGTCCATGCGCTTTGCATGAATGGTCACTTCTTTGACGGGGCTATCTGCCTCGGTGATCGCTTCAATCGCATTGCGCACCAAGTTGATTAAAACCTGCGCAATTTGAATGCGATTACCGACGACCGTTGGCATGTCACTCACGTTAAAGCGCAGAGCGACCCCCTGCACCAATGCCTCATGGTGCAGCAGGTTCTCTGTTTGCATGACCAGTTCATTCAAATCGAACGGCGCCAGTTCTGCTTGATCCTTGCGGATAAACCCACGCAGCGCGCGCACAATATCGCCGCCGCGATGGGCCTGCTCATCCAATTCAGTAAGAATATTCAAAAGATCAGGGTTGGGGTCTTTTTGCTGCTTCGCCGTGGAAAGCGCCGCATCCACATTCTGCGAAATGGCCGTCAAAGGCTGGCTCAATTCATGGGCCAAGCCGGTTGCCATTTGCCCCATCAGGTTAACCCGTGAGAAATGCGACAGGTCACGGTTCAGTTCCACGATCCTGTCATCGGCTTTTCGTCGACGCGCGATTTGATCAATCAGCGTTTCATTCGCTTTTTCGAGTTCCTTGTAGGTCTCGGGCAAAGACTCAGTGTCGCCAACCTCCCCTTGCGAAATCAGGGCCGTCCGCACCGCGAATGCGCGCACGGGTTTCAAAAGCCACTCCGCCAAAAACAGACCGACGATGGCCGCGCAAAAAGAGATGATAGCAGCGAACCAAATGTTTCGGGTCCTGTTATCTTTGATGCTCTGCGTGAAGTCATTTTCGGGCGCATAAACCGCAATTGTCCAAAGCAGAGACGGGTCTGCAAGGGGCGTAAAATAGGACACATATTTTTCGCGCTCGAACGTAAATTCGGACTGCAAGTCGCGTTCAATCTGAATTTCGCCCTTCTGCCCAAGCGTTTCAAAGACAGCCTGCGCAAGTGGATCATCGATTTCGTTAATGCCGACGATATCAAGAGCATCCTTCGTCTCGCCCTCCAGCACCACCGTCATTTCCGGATGTGCAATGACATTGCCATTTTGATCAAGAATGAGCGCCGAACCTCGCTCGCTCAACGCAAGCTGGGACAAGAATTCTGAAATTGCAGAGATTTCAATATCGACACCAATGACGCCCTTAAACTCTCCGTCTCTGCGCACGGGCACCGCAACTGTGATCCCCGGTTGGCGAGATGAAAAGAAGATATAGGGGGCCGTCCAAATCGTTGTCAGTTCTCGCTTCGCGCTCTCATACCAAGGTCGTTTTCGCGGATCAAATGTATCGTTTGGATCAAATTGTTGCTCGACGGATTGGAAGTTTTCAGTACGCCAGATGAACTCCGCTGCGGTTTCATCGCCGACCCGCCGCACGAATTTGGTGCGAAAGGGCCCCGCGCCCGTGCTGCGCATAACGTAGGTAAAATTGCCCGTTTCATCGCCGAAATAAATACCTGCGACTTGGGTCTCCGTTTGCAACCCTTGAAACAAAAACGTCTCGAGCGCCGCGGGATCATCAAGCGCCACAATGCCACTTTCCAGAACGCGTTGCGCCAATTCCGCAGCTTCCCGCGCAGGCTGAAGAAAACCGCTGGAGCGCTCGCTCGCTATCACGCCTGCCTCTGCCAAACGGTCACGCGCATGCTGGAGCATGGATCTCTCGGACGTCAGATAGGACGTGAACACCATGACCAGAATGGCAAGGAACTGAAGTCCGGCCAAGCTGAGCGCAAGAACAAAACCCAGCGAGCCCCTCATGCTCTGCGGCCTCGTGCGACAAATTCAACAGATCGTTTGTTCATTGTAGCGTTTTGCTTCTGCAATTCAGGTTCCTTGCTTTGCGGCCCATATTTTGCACCACTTGGTATCGTGTTGGAAACGCAAGATCGGCTCTTTAGTCCTTCCCTTAGCGTGCCTGTCGGCGCTGGACAAATCAAGGCCACGGCAAAGCGATTGCGCTTACGCAAAGAGCTTCCCCAGGGTCAATGGCTGCTTTTTCGGATGGGATCACACAACCAAGCGATTCGAGGTGCGAATCTGTCTCCAAGGCCCGAGTTTGTGAAAGCCAAATGCGATTTACACGTAGCTAAGACGAACCAGTTTCATGATTTATGGGACTGCAGGTCAAAAAACGTCGCTTTGCTATGAACAAATAGAAAACAACTTAAGCTTATGAAAAATATCCCGAAATTTTCCCCTTGCAACTCTGCACACCACCGCAATGCGGCACATCAAATTCCAAGGCAGATTCATGCATAGGTAGTTACGCGCATAGACAGATTGCGCCGTTATTGAGACGCTATTTCTCATATCGGACCCCAACTCCGACGTATTGGTTACGCGTGCAAAAACCTCGTTATTTGTTCCAAATCTTAACAAGTCTTCACGCGTAACCAGCCCATTTTTACCAACCGGGAGAGCAACCATGTTGCACAACAAAAAATCCTTCGCTGCACTAGCGGCGGCTGCACTATCAATGACAGCATCTGCAGCAGTTGCAGAAGAGTTCATCACAATCGGTACAGGCGGCGTAACTGGCGTTTACTACCCAACAGGCGGCGCGATCTGCCGTTTGGTGAACAAAGGCCGCAAAGAGCACGGCATCCGTTGCTCCGTAGAATCCACAGGCGGTTCTGTTTACAACATCAACACAATCCGCGAAGGCGAGCTTGAGTTCGGCGTTGCGCAATCTGATTGGCAGTACCACGCGTACAACGGCACATCCAAATTCGAGGATGCCGGCAAATTCGAAGGCCTGCGCGCAGTCTTCTCTGTTCACCCAGAGCCATTCACCGTTGTTGCGCGTGCAGACGCGGGCATCACATCTTTTGACGATCTCAAAGGCAAGCGCGTAAACATCGGCAACCCAGGTTCCGGTCAGCGCGGCACGATGGAAGTTCTGCTGGAAGCAAAAGGTTGGACAACTGGCGATTTCGCACTGGCGACAGAGCTGAAAGCAGCTGAGCAATCCGCAGCGCTTTGCGACAACCAGATCGATGCGATGGTTTACACCGTTGGTCACCCATCCGGTTCCATCCAAGAAGCAACAACAGCATGCGATTCCGTTCTCGTGACTGTTGATGGCGACGCGGTTACAGGTCTTGTCGATGACAACTCCTTCTACCGTACAGCAACAATCCCGGGTGGCATGTATCGCGGCAACGACGGCGACACAGCGACATTCGGTGTTGGCGCAACATTCGTGACATCTGCAGACGTTTCCGACGAAGCGGTATACGCGGTTGTGTCTTCCGTCATGGAAAACATCGAAGACTTCAAAAAGCTTCACCCTGCCTTCGCCAACCTTGATCCAAAGGAAATGGCGACGGCTGGTCTCTCCGCTCCTCTGCACCCTGGTGCGGCGAAGTACTACAAAGAAGCAGGCCTGATCGACTAAGCGATCAACCTGATGGGAGAGGCGCTCAGCGCCTCTCCTTTTTCGTTAAAGACCATAAAGAAGCAGCAAAAAGCTGCACTTCAGGGGGACACAAAACATGAGTGAAAAAACATCCGAAAACCGCGCGCTCAGCGAAGAGGAGCTCCAGGATCTGGTTGCCTCCTCCGACGCAGGCGCACGCGATCCTGCGGGGGGTGTCGGCACGCTTCTGGCCATCGTCGCCGTCGTGTGGTCATTGTTCCAAGTCCTTCTGGCCTCGCCCATCGCGAACTATGTTCTGCCCGGCGACATCATTAACAATTCCCGTCAAATTCACTTGGGCTTTGCGATCTTCCTCGCATTCATGGCCTACCCTGCCCTAAAATCGAGCCCGCGCCACTACATCCCTATTCAGGATTGGCTGCTGGGCCTTTTTGGCGTTTTCACCGCGCTTTATGGCTACATCTTTTATCAGAAAATCGTTGATGCCGGCGGCCTTGCCGATGACATGGACAAATGGTTCGCACTCGCGGGTCTTTTGATCCTGTTTGAAGGCGCGCGCCGCGCGCTTGGGCCTGCAATGGC
>NZ_JBDWVM010000011.1:0-13064 GCF_039984035.1 Planktotalea sp.
CTTGACCAACGGGACCCATTTGGCGCGCAAGAGCAAAAGCTTTTTCAGCCACTTCTGGCGAAACTTCAATTTCTTGCATCACGACATGGAACGTTTCACGCGCATGTGCGCTTTTGTAGACGTTGTAAACTTCTGGGTTCACACCATAAATCACGTCATTGCGCTCTGGAATGCGAGGATGGGAAAATGATCCTGCTGGATCCCAAATAACGCGCTGCGAGGCGTTGATCACCAAGGCCGTGTGCGCGCCTCCGCCGGATCGATTGTTAATCATCGTCACCAGCGTCAACGTCGGTGCGCCCGGTTCACGGTAAGCCATGCGAGAGACAATCTCGTCAGAGGCCCATTCAGACTTTGCCCCACATGCAGCGAGGATCAATGGAAGCATTAAAAAGAGAATAAACTTACGCATAAAAAGGCCGCCCCCCAGCGGAGCAGCGCGCCCTAATACAGACGCGCTGGACTGATTTTAGCCGTTCACAAGACCAGCAAAAATCAAAATACCGATGGAGACAACTGCGCCCCATGTGACGTATTTAATAAAGCCTTCGAAGGTTTTTTCCTGAACGGAAATATCCATCTCGCCGTGTTTATGATCTGACATTGATCTTCTCCTCAAAACTGGTTGATCGCTGGTTAGCCGATTCCGCGGCGGCTGTCACCTATGACGAACGCGCGCACCCCTCAAATTGATTAAGGTTTATGCAATTTCCCGCGCAAGCTTGAAACCAATACGATTTGGCTCTTCTGCTTCGACCTCTTTCGGAAGGGCACGCAACATCACGTTGAGCTGGCTGACATGTTGCACCAACTGTGTTTTGCCACCCGTTGGGTCCGTTCCATAGAAAGTCACAATATCAGGATCAAAGAACCCCATGCCCTCAATTTTCAGAACGCCTGCGTCACCACCGGTAAAGCCCATCGCGACTTCATGCTCATTGTCCAATTGTTCTTCGAAATTCTGGATATAGAGGATGAGCCGTTCATACGCCCATTCCGCAGGACTTTTGGATTTAGCAGGTTTTCCGCCCAATCCTTCTGTGCGCTCGTCGCGGCTCTTTCCATCTTTGGTATGCGCTTCAAAGCGTCGTGGCAGCGCACTCGCTTCAACCGCCTCTGCAGAGGTGCTGATCTTATCGTCCATAGTCGTCTCCTTGCGCGCGGTTAACGCACGCAGCTGTAAACCCAAGCGCCATCTGCGCGTTTTTCGCGCGTGGCCCGTCCTTCCAGCCAAAGGTGCTGCACATGGGCGATAGATTCAACCAATGCCAGACCATATTCAGCGGGACCAATCTTGCGTTTGAACAGCGGGGCAAAGCATTCACCAGCAGTCGAGGGTGTCGCGAGATGTTCCTCGAGACGCTTCAAACCGCTGTGATGGTTTTCAATCAAATTGCGCATTCTGAGCGGCAATCCAGTAAAAGGCAGCTTATGACCGCCTAAAACAAGGTGATCCGGGCGCGCCAATGTGTTGAGCCGCTCGCACGCCTCCAGCCATTCACCCAGCGGATCAGCGTCAGGTTCGGTTGCGTATACACCCACATTTGGGCTGATCGAGGAAAGAATTTGATCCCCCGCAATCACCAAATTGTCATCGCGCGACCAAAGCGTTGCATGCTCTGGAGCGTGCCCATTGCCCATGTGCACATCCCAATCACGCCCCGCAGCGCGAATCGTGTCGCCTTGTTTGATGCGGTGAAACCCAACAGGAAGCGGCGCAACGACATCCGCAAAATTGAACGGGCGTTCCTCTGCGCGCTGTGCATAGATGTCTGAATCCATGCCCGCGCTTCGATAAAACGCAAGCGTTTCCGCGCTTTGCTTTTCCGTCTTGTCGAGCAACAACATCCGCCCTAGCAGCCAAGCGGTTCGCGTCGTCCAGAGCTCTGCGCCATGTTCGCTCTGAAACCAGCCAGCAAGCCCGATATGATCGGGATGATGATGCGTGACAAGCACCCGTGAAATCGGCTTTCCCTCAAGCGGGCCAGCCATGATTTCAGCCCAGAGCTCACGTGTTCTACGGCTGTCAAAGCCCGTATCAACGATGGTCCAGCTATCGCCCTCGTCCAACGCATAGACATTGACGTGATCAAGCTTCATCGGCAGTGGCAAACGCATCCAAAGAATGCCCTTTGCCACTTCAATCGCCTCAGCCCCTTCAGGGGGTGTCTCCCAAGGAAACCCGATCTTATCAAGCGGTTCAGCCATTAACTGGCCAATTCATCGGGGCTCAGGGAATAGAGATCAGAATCGCCAGCGCGCGCTGCTGCCAAAAGACCGATGTGCTCAGGCAACAAACGCGTCATGTAAAGACGCGCTAATTTTGCGCGTGGCCCTTTACCCTTAACGGCCATTGTCGCTTTGAGGTGCACATAGCCACCCAAGACCCGTGCAAACGCCATCAGATATGGAACCGCACCTGCGAACCGCGTATTCAAAGCGTCTTGCGCCAGCATCCATTCGGTCGTCTCGCGCAGGCTTTCTGTGGCATCCCAGAGCGGTTCACCCAGAGTTGGGCAATCTTGGCGGGCTTTTTCGGTAAAGGATTCGATTTCATCGAGCAATGCAAACGCCGCATCACCGCCATCCATCAACTTGCGCGCGACAAGATCCATCGCTTGGATACCATTGGTGCCCTCATAGATCGCCGTGACGCGCACATCGCGGTAGAATTGCGCCGCACCGGTTTCTTCGATGAAGCCCATGCCGCCATGCACTTGCACGCCAGTTTCGGAAACCCGCATACCTGTTTCGGTGCCAAAGGCTTTTGCAATCGGCGTGAGCACAGCAGCACGTGCGCCCCATTCTTTTGAACCAGTCGCCGTCTCCATATCAATCGCAGCCGCGCACATAAGGCTAATGCCACGGGCCGCGAAAATATCTGCTTTCATCGTCGAAAGCATGCGGCGCACATCAGCGTGATCCATGATCGTGCCAGTACCGCCCTCAATCGGGCTACGTCCTTGCTTACGCTCGTTCGCGTATTCCAGCGCTTTTTGGAACGCACCTTCTGCAGCCCCAATCCCTTGACCACCAACACCAAGACGGGCGTTGTTCATCATCGTGAACATCGCGCGCATACCGCCGCCTTCGCGGCCAACGAGCCAACCCTTGGCACCATCATACTGCATCACAGCGGTCGGGCTGCCGTGCAGACCCATCTTGTGTTCAAGGCTCACCACCTTGAGCGTATTCGCAACGCCCGGATTGCCCGCATCATCAGGTAGATATTTTGGTACCAAAAAGAGGCTAATGCCCTTCGTGCCCGCAGCGCCATCAGGAAGACGCGCTAGCACAAGGTGGCACACGTTTTCTGCAACGTCATGATCGCCCCAGCTGATGTAAATCTTCTGACCCGTCACCGCAAAGGTACCATCGTCATTGGCAATTGCTTTGGAACTCAGCGCACCAACATCACTGCCTGCTTGCGGCTCGGTCAGGTTCATCGTGCCTGTCCATTCACCTGAGATCAGCTTTGGCAGGTAGAGGTCTTTCAATTCATCCGATGCATGGTGCTCTAATGCTTCGATCTGTCCTTGCGACATGAGCGGCGCAAGTTGCAAAGACAAACAGCCACCCGCCATCATCTCGTTGACTGCAGTCGTCACCGTCATCGGCAGCCCCATGCCACCGTATTCAGGATCCGCAGAGATACCGATCCAACCGCCCTCTGCAATCGCCTCGAATCCCTTCGCAAACCCCGGAGAAGTGCGCACTACACCGTTTTCCAAGTATGCAGGTGTTAGATCGCCATTTCGATTAAGCGGGGCGAGGACGTCGTCGCTCAGGCGGCCCGCTTCGGTCAAAATTGCGCTAGTGACGTCAGACGTCGCATCTTCGAAACGCTCTTGGGCAATAACCTCATCCAAACCAACGACATGATCGAACAAAAATTGGTAATCGGGAACTGGGGCACGGTAGGACATCGGTTTAGTCTCTCTATTTTTCTTACAACAGACGCTTTGCGCGAAGGTCATGCTTGGAATACTGCGCGGAGGCAAGTAAGCCTTGATCAAATTCTACCTACCTTACAAATCCGCGCACCGCGCACGCAACGTAAACGCAACGTCAGAACAGGATGGCCAAAGTGACGCAACACCTCGGTTTTTCAGCCCAAGATGTGGCGCA
The DNA here is from genome assembly GCF_039984035.1 of Planktotalea sp. Taxonomy (GTDB): domain Bacteria; phylum Pseudomonadota; class Alphaproteobacteria; order Rhodobacterales; family Rhodobacteraceae; genus Planktotalea. Next base: position 4,129 of record NZ_JBDWVM010000011.1, read on the forward strand.
AGCCGCTGATTTGCTGCGAGCGGGAGACTGTGTCGCCTTCCCGACTGAGACGGTTTACGGGCTTGGTGCAGATGCACGCAACGGTTTGGCCGTCGCTGCAATCTATGAAGCCAAAGGCAGACCCAGCTTTAACCCGCTGATCATCCATGTGGCTGACGCAAACAGCGCCCGCGCATTCGGACAATGGTCAGACACCGCGCAAAGTCTGGCCGACGCCTTTTGGCCCGGCCCGCTGTCTTTGGTCTTGCCTCTCGTACCAAATGCCGGCCTCAGCGAATTGGTCACTGCAGGATTACCAAGCGTCGCAATTCGCGTTCCCGCTGGTGACTTAGCGCAGGGTTTGCTGCGCTCTTTCGATGGCCCTGTCGCTGCGCCTTCGGCAAACCCTTCAGGAAAGATCAGCCCAACCACAGCAGAGCATGTTTTGGCGGGTCTAACGGGCAAGATTGCTGCGGTCCTAGATGGGGGCGCTTGCGCTGTCGGTCTTGAATCAACAATTGTTGGTCTAACCGACGCGCCGACCCTGCTACGCGCTGGTGGCGTACCTCGTGAAGCGATTGAAGAGGTGCTCGGCGCGCCTTTGCACGACCCTATCGCTGGCGACATAACAGCCCCCGGTCAACTGTCTTCGCATTACGCGCCCAACGCGCATATTCGACTAAATGCCAGTTCTTGGGAGGCTGGCGAAAAAACCCTCGGGTTTGGGCAAATGGAGTGTGATCTCAACCTGTCGGAATCTGGTGATCTGTCGCAAGCGGCTGCACGCCTGTTCGGGCATCTTCATGCACTTGATGCGCGAGAGGGGGATCGTATCGCCGTCGCGCCAATCCCCGAGGCAGGACTTGGCGCTGCGATCAATGACCGTCTGCGCCGCGCGGCCGCCCCGCGTTAAACAGCTAAAATACGTGCCGCAAATTCACCCTGAAGATAGGTGATATGGCCGCCTGCGAACGTCGCTGCGATCCGGCCTGTTTCAATCTCTTCGACAACCAAGTCAGCGCGTAAACCCGTTGTTAAAGAACCACGATCTGTAAGCCCTAAAATGGCAGCAGGCCCGCTAGACAACATGGCCCAACCACGCCGCAGATCGCAAACGCCGTTGTTGATCAGCTTTCCGACTGATTGGCGCAGCGCTGGATAGTGATAGTCAGACGCTAGCGCATCGCACAACCCATCGCCGATCAATTCATCCGCCGCGACATTGCCCGCGTGACTTCCGCCGCGCATCACATTGGGTGCGCCTAGAATAATCTTACCCCCTGTCTCATGGGTGGCCTCAGCAGCCTCGCGCGTTTCTGGGAACTCTGAAATCTGCGCGCCCATGTCCCGAAACATTGCGCGTTGCGCTGCGGTGTTATCGTCATGGCTCCCAATCAAAGATCCCGCGTCGATCAATTCCTTGGCAAAGAGCTTAAGCGCAGCCGGCACGTCTGCGCGCCTAGCATGTAAGCCTTGCATCAAAGCTAAATGCGCCTCGGGGCTACGACCGCTTTTCAGGGCAGTTCCCGTTAAGCGGGGCGGCTTGCGTCCCTCTTCCAAACGTTTGTGCGGAATGTGATCGTTGAAAACGACATACTCAATCGCGTGCTCTTGGATCAACGCCAGCATATCGGCGTAGTCGTCCATCATATGCGTTTCGATCCGCAATTGCGCGCGCATATCAGTGAGCTGTTCAGCCCGTGTCACGCTCAATGCATTCAGGAATTTGCGCGCAAATTCTGGGGCACGCAGACCGCCTTCCCAACTATAGAATTGGGCCATCACGGCTGTCGTAATCCCATTGCTGGCCAAATCCGCCTCGGCAGACGCAATGCCTGCCCGCATATCAGTCATCGCGCCGCGTCGTGGAGCGAGATGCCGCTCAAACCCATCGCCATGAATATCAACAATGCCGGGCAATATCCGAAACCCGCGCGCATCAACGCGCCTTTTCGTGGAATCGGCTTGGATGTGTCCGTCAGAGATTGTCAGTGGCGTATCGCTTAAACCCTCGGGGCGCAGAACGTCTGCGCCTTCAAACGTAAGTTCAGCGGGTGTCATCACCATCTGCAAATTCCTCAATCGCGGCTTCTACCACGTCGCGCCAATCCAAATCTGGATCAAATGCCCCGTTCTCTAGAAACAGGATCGTTTCGCCAATCACGCGGAAATTGTTCATGATGAACGTGTGCGTCACCGGCAGGGTCATATGCGCTGTCATACCCTCAAGTTTCGTAGATTCAACCGAAACTTTGCCATCATCCGGCCCTTCAATGATCGATGAAAACAAAGGGTTCAGCGATTGATCGCCAGCAATGATGCCAAGTTCGAAATCTGCTGGTGGCAAGGTATTGGGCAGACTGTCTTCATCTGTACTAAGCTGCATACCCGCAGGACCGTTCATCCACTCAAACGCATCCACAGGACTGAACACATCGACGACTTCGCTACCTTGATTAGGGGGGGCCAGCATCACAACGCGCCCTAGGTTGTCCGGGCGATGATCTTTGAGCCAAACACGCAACAAAATACCGCCCATCGAATGGGTCACAAAGTGAACTGTTTGCGCGCCGCACGCTTCAACCGCTTGTGGCAGCGTGGTTTGCACCAACGTTTGCACTGTCGCTTTGGTCGAAGGGTATCCAGGGCTCACCACGTCAAATCCCCGTTCTTCAAGGACTTCTTCCATGATAGCAAAGGACGCTTGAGTGCGTGCCAGACCATGCAACAGCACGACGCAATCCGCAGCAGCGGTCATGGGGAGCAAGGTAAAGGCGAGTGCAAAACGTAACATACCTATCAGTTAAGCACTCTTTCGCAGTGACAAAAGGGTTTTGTCACAATGCGCAATCCCTTGCCTATGCCGCTTTACTCCGGCGGGATTGCTCATAAATGACCAAACCGACGCCGCAGAGCACGAAACAACTCGCAAGGACAAAACGCGACGTAAGCGCTTCTCCCAAGAAAAGCGCACCGCCCACTGCTGCAATAACTGGCACCGTCAATTGCGCCACAGCCGCGGTCGGAATGCTGATCTGCGGCAAGACTTTGTACCATGCCGCATAGCCCATCCCAGAGGTGACAGCCCCTGAAATGACCGCATAGAAAATGCCATGTGCGCTCGCACTGTCGGGTAGGATGACCCACGCGAGAATTCCGACCGGCGCCGCAAGGATGAAGGCAAGCGCCGTTGCGCCCAAGGGATCTGCATTGCGCGCACCCGCCATTGTATAAAGCGCCCAGCCCAATGCTGCGACCAGCATCAAGGCTGAACCGAACATGTCAATTGAGGCACTTTCATCGGGCCAAAGCAAATAACACAGCCCACCAAATGCAAGGATTGCTCCAAGCCAGCTGAGCAGGCCAATGGCCTGACCTTTCGCACGGGCGATCGCAAAGGATATGACCTGCACCCCCCCGAATAGTATCAGGGCCCCCGCGCCTGTTGGCAACGTAATGTAGGCAAAGGAAAAACCAAGCGCATAGAGCGTCAGCATGCCCGCGCTCCAAAAGGAGTGTTTGGAAATGGCTGGCCAAGACCGCGCGCGCATCTGAACCAAAACCGCCAGTGTGATCGCGCCCGCAACCAGTCGAATGGCGGCGTAAGAAGCAGGGCCTGTATTCCCCGGGGCAAGCGCAAGTCGGTTCAAGACGGAATTGAACGCGAAGGCTGTCATGGTCAAAACGACCAGCCAAAACAGTTTCATATAAGGGTCACTCCAAGCGCCAACAGCGCGGAAATTGCGAGAACACTTAGCAATCCAAAGTGAAGGCGCAGCAACAAAACCGCAGCGACAAGACTGAGAACCAAAGCGCGCCAATCAAGGGTGGAGAGGTCAGGCATCCAACCAAAAGACGTTCGTTCCACTACCGCGAAGATCACGTTGAGCGCAAACCAGATCGACAGATTGGCGATCACACCTACGACAGCAGCCGTGATCGCGGCGAGTGCTCCGCTCAAACGCGCCTGTGCCGACATCCATTCGATGTAAGGCGCTCCTGCAAATATCCACAAAAAGCAGGGGGCAAACGTGGCCCAGAGCGTCACCAATGCAGCGACGATGGCCAAGCCAATGCCGCCCTGATTAAACCCCGCCAAAAAGCCAACGAATTCCGTCACAAGGATCAATGGCCCCGGTGTCGTTTCCGCAAGGCCCAAGCCGTCGATCATTTCAACAGCGCTGACCCACCCAAGCGATTGCACCACGTCCTGCCCCATGTAGGCCAGAACCGCATATGCGCCGCCGAAGGTGACTGTCGCAAGTTTGGAGAAGAACAGCGCGAGTTGGAACAGGAAGTCCTGACCAAGGACGAAACCCAAAACAAGGATCGGTATCCACCAGATCACAAGCCATATCGTGACAGTGCTTAGTGTTTGGAAGATAGGCACTGTCGGCGTCGGAACTTGCGCCGCTGCGGGCGTGGTTAAATAACCAATCAGCGCTGCCACGCCAATGACCGCTGGAAACGGCAATGCGAAAACGAAAATCGCAACGAAGCTGGCCAGTGCCAACGCCCAATGAAGCGGCATTTTGAATGCACGTTTCGCGACTTTGATGAGGGCTTCGATCACGATAGCCAAAACCGCCGCTTTGACCCCTAGGAAAAGCGTTTGCACCAGCGGTACATCGCCGTAACTCACATAGATCGCACCAAGCGCTAGGATCACAAATGCGCCTGGCAGAACGAACAGTAGTCCAGCAAGTAAACCACCCAAAGTGCCGCGCAAACGCCACCCCGAATAGGTCGCAAGTTGCATCGCCTCAGGTCCGGGCAACAGCATGCAAAAGGACAATCCGGACAGGAAATCCTTCTCCGAAAGCCATTTTCGGTTTTCGACTAATTCTTTGTGCATGAGCGCGATTTGCGCGGCAGGGCCACCAAAAGACAAACAGCCAATTTTACCAAAGGTTCGAAAGAGTTCAGAAAAAGGGGTCATTTCGTCCCCCCATGCGTCGCCCAATCATGGCGCTCACCTTGTCCATCCCGCGCCCAACGATAGAGCGCATCATACAAAGGCAAAGCCGCATCAAGCTGCGCTAAGTCATCTTTGTACATACGTGACAGACCCACAGACATGGCCAGCAGTCCCGCTGCTTCCGGTGATGTCGCGTTTGGTGTTCCGTCAGCTGCACGGATCACTTCGGCCATCTTGGCAAGAGCGGGTGTTTTCAAATCGAACCGCTCCAACAAGGCATCAAAGCTACACGTCTCTGCGCCATGGGATAGTTCAGCGCCCTCAACATCAAAGGGAATAGCGTCAAATTTCTCAGCGACATTCATCACTTCAGACGGGCCAACAAAAAGGAACCGCCCGCCCGGGTCGACGAACCGTTTAATAAGCCAAGGACACGCAATGCGATCCACCTTCGGGCGATGCCGTGTCACCCACAGGCTTGGGCGATCAGGCAGGGCTGCGGCTGGGATCATTGGGCCATCCATTTCAGCCCAAGAAACAACGCCCCCTTCCAGCGCTTCCGCGTCAATCCCATGCGTGCGCAACATCGCCATCGCGCCTTGTGATAATTTCTTGCCCTTCTGGCAAATGACGACCGCCTTGCGCCCTTGCAAGGCTGGAACAAGGTGTTCAATCTTTTTGAAAGGGTGTCGAAACGCGGTCGGGATCAACCTCGGGTTTTCGGCAAAGTCTTCATCAATGCAGATATCTATCAAGACGGGTGCATCGGGCAACCCGATACGGCGCAAAAGCTGTGCGCAAGTGATCATATTTGGAGCGGTCATGTCGCGTCCTCCCAATTGGGGGTGAATCTAGGACGCGAAGCTTGGGCCTAAGCCTCACGGGGCATTCGCTGACCCCTTGGGGCCAAAATCCTAGAAGAGCGACGAAGAGTCAATCGGGCATTGCTGCCCAAGCTGGCTTTAGGCTTTGGCTTCTTTGAACGAAACGAGTTTGTTACGTTCTGTATCCCAGAGATCGAGCTTGGCACATTTGAAGCTCTGCATCAGTGTCATACGCCCGCAATCAACCAATTCTTCATGATCGCGCAACACGTCATTCAAACGGTAAAACGGGATGCGACTGTAAAGATGATGAACGTGGTGAATGCCAATGTTCGCTGTGAACCAGCGCAGCACTGGAGGCAGATCATAGTGCGAACTACCGTGCAACGCGGCCTCATGAAGTTGCCAATCTTTACCCTCACGCCAATGCGTATCTTCAAACTGATGCTGAACGTAAAAGAGCCAAACACCAATGGAAGCGGCCAAAATAATCGTTGGCAACGTCACAAGAAACAACGCCTGCCAACCGATAAAATACACGATCAAAAAGGCAATCACGGCCATCGCAACATTTGTTCCCATCGCAGAAATCCAGTATTTAGACCCCTGCGTCATAAGTCCTAGCGGCAAGCGGTTCTGGAAGATGAACAGATAGGTTGGCCCAAGACCGAACAAAACGGCAGGATGGCGATACAAGCGATACATAAAACGACCAAACGGCGTGCGCGCGTTGTATTCGTCCACAGTCAGCGTCATCACATCGCCGATACCACGATGATCAAGATCGCCGGCATGGCTGTGATGGATCGTATGCGTGCGGCGCCAAACGTCATAAGGGGTCAACGTCACAACGCCGAGCGCACGACCGACCCAATCGCTTACATTTCGGTTATCAAAGAATGATCCGTGACCGCAATCGTGTTGGATACAAAAAAGCCGTAGCAAAAAACCGCCATTCAAGAGCGCAATAGCAAAGGCTGCAGTGTAGCTAAACGAAGCCATCCAGCACGCCATCGCCCAGAGCACCACGAACGGTACGAAACTGACCCCAAGTTCAAAACTGCTTCGCAAGGTATTCGGCTCGCGATATTTAGCGAGAACAGAAACCCACTCGCGCGCATTCTTGTGATTGGTCATTCGTGGATCTACGGACATGGGCTGCTCGTTTGTTCATTATCCCGACTGCGATAGTCGGAATAGCCTCATTTAGCAAACAAGGTTTTGGGATTTTCTAAACAAAACACAACTTTATGATCTGTTTCGCAAAAATTTTTCTGATTTTGTTAAGCGCTATCAAACAGACTGACACGCCTTCTTTACGTAGGTGCAACTTACGTAATGCACATGTAACTAAATGAAGGTTGGAAAAAAGCCTTTGTAAAAATGCTTGTACGCGTGGGTCTTGCAGCTAGGGTCTAAGCGTGGGCATGGAATAGCTAGGCTTGCAAATATCGGTGTTCGGAAACCCAAAGTTCGGGGCACCTGCGATGCTCGCCGTACAAAAGACAAGTCTCGGTCAACTGCACATGGCTAAGACGCAGATTTCAAGGTCTTCAAATTGATGGCTGGTGCATTGGACACCCTCACAATTGAAGCAATCGCCAAATTTCAGACCACGCCGCAAGAGTTGATCTTGGATTACATCTGTCCCAAAACCATCCGAGCCCTTTTTTAAGCCCGAAAATCGATCACCGACTTTGATGTATCGTATCCCGCCGATTGCAAGGCTGGTTCAAGGACATCCCAAAGTGACTCTGCCTCATCTGAACTCTCATAAGCTTCCACCGCTTCAGAGAACAGCGATACAAGCGCGTCATCTACGTCCGCGCCCCCGCCTGCCCCACCAGGAGGGGGCGGACCATTCTTGCCACCTGGAGGGCCACCTGCACCCGCGGCTTTGCCAAGCCCTGCCTGTTCCGCCAAAGCCTTTGCATCAATGCCCGATGCGCCTAGCACATCCGCAAGCCCCGCACCCGGATTGATTCCTAGCTCTTTGACTTGGGCCACGATTTCTGTTGCGTCTTCGTCACTTAGGTTACTGGTGTCATAGTCCGCTAAAAACTCGGTCAGTTTTTGACTTTGCTGTTCTATGACCGCCCTATTAACCTGAAGGCCTTGGGTCGCATGGCTAAAGCCAGAAATTGCATTCATCATATTTTGGTCCTGCTTCGTGAGTGTTCACGTGCAACCGCAATGCCGTTGCTGCATGCCTTAAACCCCCAAGCCATGAACAATCTTTAAACAAAAGCCTTGGTTCCTAAAACTCTAAGCACTTTCACCCGCTCAAGACCCCAAACAGAAAAGGGGCCGCCCAAAGGCGACCCCAATATAGTCTCCGGATGGAGGGCTGATTTACATCATGCCGCCCATGCCGCCCATTCCGCCCATGTCAGGCATGCCGCCGCCACCGGCGCCACCCTTCTCAGGAACGTCTGCAACCATTGCTTCTGTTGTGATCAACAAGGAACCAACAGATGCCGCGTCTTGCAACGCTGTACGGCAGACTTTCGCAGGGTCGATAACGCCAAAGGAGAACATGTCGCCATACTCTTCAGTCTGCGCGTTGAAACCGAATGTCAGGTCTTCGCTCTCACGGATTTTGCCCGCAACAACTGCACCGTCAACACCAGCGTTCTCAGCGATCTGGCGCAGAGGCGCTTCGATTGCTTTGCGAACGATGTTGATACCAACAGTCTGGTCGTTGTTTGCGCCTTCAAGGCCGTCAAGTGACTTTGCAGCTTGAACAAGAGCAACACCACCACCAACAACAACACCTTCTTGAACCGCAGCGCGGGTCGCGTTCAGTGCATCGTCAACACGGTCTTTACGCTCTTTCACTTCGATTTCTGTCATGCCGCCAACGCGGATAACAGCAACGCCGCCTGCGAGTTTCGCAACACGTTCTTGAAGCTTCTCACGGTCATAATCAGACGCTGTTTCTTCGATCTGGCCACGGATCTGGGCAACACGCGCTTCGATTTCCGCTTTTTCGCCATTGCCGTCGACAACAGTTGTTTCGTCTTTTGTAATTTGGATTTTCTTGGCAGTACCAAGCATGTCCATTGTCACGTTCTCAAGCTTCATGCCGAGGTCTTCGGAAATAACCTGACCGCCTGTGAGGATCGCGATGTCCTGAAGCATTGCTTTACGGCGATCGCCGAAACCAGGTGCTTTCACAGCTGCGATTTTCAGACCGCCGCGCAGTTTGTTCACTA
>NZ_JBDWVM010000012.1:0-11520 GCF_039984035.1 Planktotalea sp.
GTGATGAAGTCTTCGATATCAGGGTGATCGCAGCGCATTGTCGCCATCATCGCACCGCGGCGCGACCCTGCGGACATGATCGTGCGACACATCGCATCCCACACATCCATAAACGACAGCGGACCAGAGGCATCAGCCGCCACGCCCTTCACATCCGCGCCCTTGGGGCGAATGGTTGAGAAATCATAGCCAATACCGCCACCTTGCTGCATCGTCAGCGCGGCCTCTTTGAGCATCTCGAAGATACCGCCCATTGAGTCAGGAATTGTGCCCATCACAAAGCAATTGAACAACGTCACATTGCGCGCAGTGCCAGCACCAGCTGTGATGCGTCCTGCTGGAAGATATTTGAAATCTTCCAAAGCTGCATAGAACTGCTCTTCCCAATGTTCTGGGTCGTTTTCAACTTTCGCCAAGTCTTTGGCGATGCGGCCCCAAGAATCTTCGACCGTCGCATCAATGGGTGTTCCGTCCGCTTCTTTAAAGCGATACTTCATATCCCAGATTTGCTCGGCGATGGGGGCAGCAAAACGATTCATCAGGCGATTCCCTTGGTATTCATGTGAGTGTGATAGCCTAGTATAGCCGCTATCGACGACGGGCAATGCGCTTTCGAGGAAGAATCTGAAATACTACCCCTTGATGTTGCGCAATACTCACATACCATATGTTGTGTCTAAATGGGGAAAAATCTGTGACCAAGCAAATTAACCTTATAAAACTCAGTGTTGGCACAGAATCAGTCGAAGGACTGGAGGAGTGGCAGCAAATGCGCGCCGCCGCGACCGATGGCGCCTCACGTCACGTCACCCGAATGTGGCCCAAACGCGAGGCAGAGCTTCTCAATGGTGGTTCAATCTACTGGGTAATCAAGGGCATTATTCAAGCACGGCAACCTATTTTGCGCCTTGATGAGGTTATCGGCGGCGACGGTATTCGTCGTTGCGCGATTGTCATGAAACCTGGCCTAATCCGTACCGAACATGCCCTCAAACGCCCGTTCCAAGGGTGGCGATATTTGACGTTCGAAGATGCGCCTGCCGACCTTAAAGAGGGTAAAAAGCACGAAGAACCCCTGCCCGCGGAACTCAGCGCAGCGCTGGCAGAAATCGGCGTTAGGTAGCGCCCTTTAGCTCAAACGGAGCTTCGCCAAAATCCTTGCCGTTGATACGCAAAGACAGAACCTGCTGGCCGTCGTAATATTTGCGGGTCGTGATCGGTTTTATCCCATGTCGGCGGCTCAGCTGTTTGCTCTCGCCCGCTTTCAAGTCGAGCTTGGTCCATTTGAAAACCTTTGGGGCCAGCGTGCCATTGGCTTTCAAAAAGTGGATCACATAGTCGATGACAAGCGTTTGCGCACCTTGCCCGACAGATGTCACCGACACATCAAACTCTATCTCGCCGCCAAAATTCAAAGCGTCCGCAGCGAGTGTGATCTTCGGTTCTTCAATCTCTGGCGGATGCAGACCGAAGGCGGACAAAGCCCCTTCATGCCCTTGCTTGATCAAAGTACGGCACGCATGGCGCACCAGCTTTTCGCGCTCTTTGGAGGCGTCTTTCAGCCAATCCACCGAAAGGTCTGCCACTAAATTAGGATGATCTTTTGCAATATCATTCAAATGGTTCGCCACCGACCGACGCACATATTCTGACGGATCATCGCGCAGCTTTTTCAACGTTGGGATCATCGGAGTTGGGTCCGCCACCAACTCTTTCAACTGAACGCCCCACGGCAGGCGCGGGCGTGTTCCTTCGCTCACCAAGCGGCGCACATGATGACTTGGATCATCCGCCCATGCACAGATGATACCCAAAGCGCGGGCTTGATCCGCTACGATAAACGGGCGCACATCAAATTCAGACGTGTGCCGTTTTGTCATTTCCTTAAGCGCCGCCAGCGAGGCCTCAAAATCATCCAAACCGTATGTGCCGATGAGATGGGTCAGCGGCCAGATTCCCCAACTGCTGAGCCCATCTTCAGAGCTTTGCACATCCTTGCTTTCAGTGTCGGGATGTAGCGTAGTCAAAAGGACGGGCAGTCGTTCATGTCCCGCTTTGGGCAAAGCCGCGTGCAAGGTGTCCGCAATTAACGCGACGCGCTCTTTCATCTCAAGCTGATCAAGCTCTGCCAGCACCTTGCTTTGAAAGCGCGCTGCATTAAACTCTGGCAACTGCTTAGCGATCAACACCCCGATCAAACGTACAATTTCTGGTGAAATCAGATTCTTAAATGGTTCCATGGAACGGTTTCCTATCCCTGCATCACCGAAGGTTTTGAGCGTGGTTAATCCAGCGCGAGCGTCTCCAACAAACGCGCGAGATCAGTGCGTTCGACGTCATTCATCTCCGCTGTTTTGGAGCGTAGCAAAGTCGCCTGAGATTTCAAAACTGGACCATCATCGAGCAATCGCAAGTGGTTCGCACGGAGCGTTTCACCCGTCGATGTGATGTCAGCCACGGCTTCCGCCGTTTCGTTTTTCACGGTGCCCTCGGTCGCGCCCTGGCTGTCGACCAGTTGATAATCTGCGACACCATTTTGTTGCAGATATTCACGGATGAGGCGGTGATATTTCGTTGCGATGCGCAATCTAAAGCTGTTTCGCGTGCGAAACATAGAGGCCGCCGCATCTAAGTCATCAAGTGTGCGCACATCGACCCAAAAATCCGGCACCGCGATGATAAGATCCGCGTGACCAAAGCCAAGCGGCGCAAGTTCTTCAACGCGCTGTTCCCATCCGCTCAGCTTTTCGCGGATCAAATCAATGCCCGTAACTCCAAGGTGAATGCGCCCAGCGGACAATTCACGCGGAATTTCACCTGCGGACAGCAAGACAAGCTCAACACCAGAAACACCTTCAACAGCGCCGGCATATTCGCGTTCTGACCCTGTTCGGCTTAGCGTTACACCGCGTTCGCCAAACCAATCGAAGGTCTTTTCCATTAACCGCCCTTTGGACGGAACACCAAGTTTCAAGGTCATGCCGCGCCCTCCAACATCATCAAAAGGTCGGGGCGAATGACGCCGCCCACGGCAGGAATTTCTGCGCCTTGGCCCAAGCGCCGCGTCAGCGCGTCATAGCGCCCACCTGTCGCGATGGGTGGCAAATCTGCGCGCGTTTCTGCATAAAAACCAAAGACGAAACCGTCGTAATATTCCATCAACGTGCGCCCGTAGCTTGCCTCGAACTCAAGCTTGCTCACATCGACGCCGCGTGTGCGCAGCGCTGTTGTACGTGCGCTAAGACGTTCTACGGCGGGATTGATTGCCGGCAAATCAACAGCGAGGTCGCGCAGCTGTTCCAACGCAAAGGGAAGCGTTTCGCGCACGTTCAGCAATGCTTCGATCAACTCAATCTCGCGTTTGGAAATAGGGGCCACCTCAGCGTCTTCGCGTAGCGCTGCAATACGCTCTTCCACGTCAGACTTTCGGCGCAAACCAATCGCTGGACCAGCGCCTGCAAAAGGATCATCTGCCGCAAGCACATCGCGCTGAACGGCAGGCTTGGAATAGCGATCCAGCAAGGCGCGGAAGCGGCGCGGACGCCAGATATGGCGCAGCAACGCATCTTTGCGCGCTTGCGATGTTTCCAGCGCGGACACCGCCGCAACCAAGATGCCAATGTCACCCGTGGACGCACGCACAGGCGCATCGCCCAAGGCTTGCGCAATCAACGTGAACACTTCTGCATCCGCTGCGACGGGCTCAGCGCGGTCAAACACCTCATAACCCACCTGCGCATATTCATTGGCGCGTGTTTCGTCCTCTTCTTGACGGCGAAACACTGTTCCCGCGTAGGTGTAGCGAGCGGGTTCTGCGCCGCCCGCCATATGCATTTGCACAACAGGAACCGTGAAATCAGGGCGCAACATTTGCTCGCCCCGTGATGCATCGGACGTCACATAGGCGCGCGCACGGATGTCTTCGCCGTAAAGGTCAAGCAGGGCCTCGGCCGGTTGCAAGATCGACGTTTCAACCGGAACAGCGCCCAACGCCTCAAAATGCGCCTTAAGCGCACCAGTCTTTGCTGAAATTCCGTTCATTACGCTTGGCTTTCCAGAATTTCGCGCACTTTCGCGACCAGTTCGTCGCGTGGCACTTCGTATTGGCTTGGGCGATCTTTCCATTCTTCCAGCGTTGCGCTTTCAGCGATTTTCGCACCAAGGATCAAATCTTTGATCTGGATGACACCCTTTTCCTTTTCATCGCCGCCTTCAATGATTGCGACTGGGGAATTGCGTTTGTCCGCATACTTCAATTGATTGCCGAAGTTCTTAGGATTACCGAGGTAGACCTCTGCGCGAATGCCTGCGTTACGTAGTTCTGCCACGATGGTTTGGTAATCCGCCATACGCGTTTTATCCATAACTGTGACGACGACTGGGCCTGTTGAATGGCTCTCGATCCGTCCCTTCATCCGTAGCGCTGCGAGCAGGCGATCAACACCAATGGACACGCCAGTTGCTGGCACTTCCTGACCTGTGAAACGTTTCACCAGATCATCATAGCGACCACCGCCTGCGACGGAGCCAAAGTTGCGCGGACGCCCTTTTTCATCTTCGATCTCGAAGGTCAGCTCGGCCTCATAAACAGGGCCAGTGTAGTAGCCAAGGCCACGCACGACAGATGGATCAATCTCGATCTGGTTCGAGCCATAGCCCTGCACATCCATCAACTCGGCAATGGTGAGCAATTCGTTCACGCCCTCTTCGCCGATCTTGGAACCCGTAACCAATTCGCTAAGACGTGCAGCCGTTGCCGCGCCGCTGTCGCGTTTGGCGGACATGAAGCCCATGACGATCTCGGCTTGCTCATCGCTTAGCCCAGCACCCTTGGTGAAGTCGCCACTTGCGTCCTCACGGCCCGCGCCGAGCAAGGCGCGAACGCCGGTTTCACCGAGGCGGTCGAGCTTATCGATAGCGCGCAGAACGATACCGCGCTCATCGACTTTATCATCGCCAGCAATGCCGCAAACTTCCATGACACCTGTCAGAACTTTGCGGTTGTTAACGCGCACGATGTAATCGCCGCGCGGAATGCCCACGATCTCAAGCGTGTCGCTGAGCATCGCGCAGATTTCTGCATCGGCCGCGACAGAACCTGTGCCCACTGTATCGGCATCACACTGATAGAACTGGCGGTAACGACCCGGTCCCGGCTTTTCATTGCGCCAGACAGGACCCATCGCATAGCGACGGTAGGGAGTCGGCAAATCATTGCGGAACTGCGCATAAACGCGGGCCAAAGGCGCCGTCATGTCATAACGCAGCGCGAGCCAATCGGCGTCTTCATCTTCTTGCCACGCAAAGACACCCTCGTTCGGGCGATCCACGTCAGGCAGGAATTTACCCAAGGCTTCAACCGTTTCAACGGCGCTCGTCTCTAACGCATCAAACCCGTAGCGATGATAGACCCCTGCGATCTTTTGCAGCATTTCTGCGCGCTCTGTTACCTCCGCGCCGAAATAGTCGCGAAATCCCTTTGGCGCGGCGGCCTTGGGACGGGGGGCTTTTTTCACTTTGGCCATGGGTCTCACTTTCGATGGCATTGATGCTTGCCCTTTACCGCCCCTAGGGGATCGGGGCAACAGTCCAGCGGGAATTGCGCAATCTGCGGGCGCGTGGTAGCGCAAAGATATGACAGATATGCGACTTCAAGCCCTCGAAGAAAAGACAGCCGAGCTGCTGAAAACAACCGAAGAGTTGTCCGATGTGATTGCGCGCCAAGAACGCGAGATCGCAGTTTTGACGCATCGCGTTCAGATGCTGATGCAGCGCGAAGGCGAGCGTGAGGCCCAAGGCGGCGGCGGTGTCGTGCTGGGTGACGAGCGGCCACCCCATTACTAGAGCGGTAGCTCTGTCGTGTCTTTGATATCATCCATGACAAAGCTCGCGGAAATATCCGAGAGCGGCACGCGTTTAATTAGACGTTTGTAAAACAGATCATAGGCCGCGACCGAGGCAACCCTGACCCGCAGAACGTAGTCGAGATCACCAGACATCCGATGCGCGCCCAGGATTTCGGGTAGCTCGCGCACGGCTTTGTCAAATTGGGTCAGCCATTCATTGTCGTGTTGACTGGTGCGCACCAGCACAATGACCGACAGGCCCAAATCCACGGCCTCAGGATCAACAAGGGCAACGCGCGCTTTGATCACTTTGCTCGTTTCAAGATTTTTGACACGCCGCCAGCAGGCATTGCGCGATAGATGTACGGTTTCCGCCAATGCATCTATCGACAGGCTCGCGTCTTTTTGCAGGGCGCGCAGTATACGGCGGTCTATTTCATCTAATTTTTGATCCATGAGTGGGAACATATCCCAATCTTTTACAAATCAGCAATGACATTGGGACAAATTCGCGCCTGCTTTACGAAATACTGGAACAACCAACACAAGGCGGACGATCCAATGCAGATAAAATCCCAAGACAGCAGCGCTTCGATGAAATTCCTAAAAGGATTTACCGAACATCCGGCGAGCGTGAACGAAACCTATTTCCAGCACGCCCGCTTTGCTTTTGGGTTTTCGGCTGCGCTGTTCTTTGCCGCGTTTGCTGCGTTGGTTCATGCAATCATCCCCCCCTTCTTCGAAACGACAGCAGGCCGAATTGTTGGCGCTTTGAATACAAAAATCAGCAGCAGGCATTAATCCAATGTGCCGGTTAGCAGCTTATCTTGGCCCCTCCATTTCCTTGTCTGAGGTCGTCATCAAACCCGCCCACTCTTTGTTGGAACAAAGCCAACATTCGACCGAAGCAAAGGTCGCCGTCCAAGGAGATGGTTTCGGGTTTGCATGGTATGATGGGGCTAAGGGTCCAGGGCTCTACCGGGATGTTTTGCCTGCCTGGTCGGATGGCAATTTACTCAGCCTGTGCCACATGATCGTATCGGATCATTTTCTGGCCCACGTGCGTGCATCAACGTCCGGAGAGACGTCGCGGGTAAATTGCCATCCCTTTATTCATGGGCGCTGGTCGTTCATGCACAATGGACAAGTTCCTGACATTGAACACATCCGGCGGCCGCTGGAAGCCATGCTGCCCGATCCGCTTTATGCCGCGCGGCGCGGCACAACTGATTCTGAACTTATTTTCCTTTTGCTGCTCGCCAATGGGCTGAATGAAGACCCAAAACAGGCGATTGAAACAGTTCTCAGCATCCTAAAAGAGCACAGCGTTTATGGACGCGGCACGGATGCGGTTCGCACAACCTGCGTTCTCAGCAACGGATCGACGCTTTATGCCTTCCGTCATGCCAGCGATGCGCGTGCACCGACGCTGTATTTAGAGGGCAACGCCGAATTGGGATGGACGCTTGCGTCTGAGCCACTTGATGCGGATGTTAAGACCTGGTCGTCGGTTGCCCCTGATCAGCTGCTCACGCTGACCAAGAAAGGCAGCACATTGAGCCGCCTGCATGTAGGCGCCAGTGCATCATTTGTAGACGTTTAACGCTTGGAGAAACTGTCGCGCCAGCGCGGTGCGAAGAGGCGCGTCAGAGCGACCCGCCATATCCATATTAAGAGCGAAGGCATAAATCGCGCCTTCGCTTTCGACCCAGCCCACAAACCAGCCAATGTCGGGATCAGGTGCGATGGTCCAGCCCGTTTTGCCTTGTAGCGCGCTGCTATCGTGCGTTTCGATATGGGCGATCTGCTGAACAATCCTCTGGTTATTTTGTGAGAGCGGCAGCGCGCTTTGCGCTAAAGCTGACATGAACTGCGCTTGTTCCACCGCGCTAATGGTCAACGGCCCGTCGAGCCAGAACCTTTCTACAGCCTCACCCACGGCGCCATTGCCATACTGAAGTTTTGCGAGCCACTGCGTGTAGTTTTGAAGCCCGACCCTGCGCGCGAGCTCTTGATAGACAGGTACATTGGAAGCAGCGAAAGCCTCGCCCAGCGCCATGTCCTTTTCCCACGATTTGAATATCTGCGGTTTGCCGCCGTAGGGGATCACTTCGTCTACGGAGCTAATAGCCTGCGTTTCCAGTGCGATAAGGGAGTTGGCAAATTTAAAGGTAGAGGCAGGTATAAACCTCTCGTATGCGCGGATTTTGTTGACCAACGTCATTCGATCGTTTTTCACGTCGATCAAGACAAAGGTGCCGGTGGTATTCTCGGCCGCAAAAACAGAGAACAGATCAGAGCGGTTCACAACCTCCTGCGCCTGCGCGCTATGGGCGATGGTTTGCATTGCAATCCAAAGGACGATGAAAAACCTAGTCAATCGAGACCCCCTCATCGCATATTTCTTTCAGCGCGCGCTTTTGGATACCGTGGGTATCCGGCGCGGACAGGCCGGTGAGGCTAACTAAGGCCTTCCACAACGCCCAAGCTTTGGCCCGTTGCCACGTTCCATCATCAATCTCGATTGCTTCCCTAAAATGGGCGCGTGTTTCGGCGTCAAAGTAGGTCCATGCAATTGCATAATCACAAGCAGGATCACCGACGCCACACGTGCCAAAATCGATGAGCGCCGTGATATTCTGTTCATTCATCAAAACATTGCCAACAGCGATATCCCCGTGAAACCATACAGGGTCGTGCGTCCAAACCGTTGTCAGGCCACGTTGCCATATCCGCAAGCACTGCTGCGTTAGCTCTGTATCGTTCAGGATGCCCAAACTTTTGATGACCTCATCGCTATAAGCACTAGGATGGCACCCGCGATAAAACGAATGTTGCCCCGCGAAGAGCGTCGGAAGGGTCGGAATAGCGCGGAGTTCTTTCAATATTCCACCGAGCGATTTGGCCAAAGCGCGCTTGTCCTTAACCTCAGTGGTTTGCCATGTGACGCCATCAATCCAACGCCGGATTGACCAAGGCAGCGGGTAGTCTTCACTTGGCTGTCCCATCGCAACAACGTCCGGCACGTCGAGCGAAAAAACGGGTTTGATCGATTTGAGCGCGGTTGCCTCCTTGGCGACCGCACTTGCGTAGGATGAATTGCTCGGCAATCGTATGCTATGCTGATCACCAAGGCGAAACGTGCGGTTATCATTGCCTTGCTCGGGCACCGCGCGGATTGGCAAATGCGTATATTCAGGGAATTGCGCGTCGATCAGCCTGCGTACCAAGGAGGTATTGATCTGTATGGTCATCGTGGCAGCCTGCCCTTGTCCTATGAGATGGCCTTGCACGTTCTTTGTACTCAGACCGTTTCCGTTTGAGGCATTTGATCGCACAGCAAGTTGGCCATGCCCAAGACAATAAGCCAGAGGTTCACTCCCCACCAGGTGATATTGAAATCACCTGTGATCGTCCAAAATGACACTGCCATGACACCTGCGCAGATCATAAGCACAGACCCTATGGTTCTCAGCTTGAATTTGGTCTGCTCGGCAAATGTTCCAAACCGCGCGCTGAGGCCAGCGAAGGCGAAAGCAACATCGATTGGGAAAAACGACCAGTTCCATGCGATCACGAGCGGATTTTCATAATCGGAATACATGAGCGCAGGGTCAATCGAGATCAGCTTAAGAACAAGCGCGCCTGCCAACACCCAATATGCGAGCATTGCGAGTTCCGTTATCGTTGTCGCAGTTCTTAGCATTCGGACCTCTTCTGTCGCTCAGGTTTCGATAAAAAGCCTTTCGCCAAATCAAACCTTGGATAGATCGGTTATCCCTTGCGGTCAGAGGCGAGAACCCAACCTTTGTGCAACAAGATATTTGACCATTTGGAATTGCTGCCAATGCGATCATAGATCGAGATGAAAGCCGTGTCTTTTTCCAATTGGCTGATCTTTGCGCCGCAGGGTTTCTGTTTGCTCACGCCGCACACCGAGCGCTTGATGCCTTCATAGGCTTGATCCGTCGTGCTGTAGGGTTGTTTCGAACTTGGCAAGCCATAGCGCAACTGTTCGTGCAAGGTTGGGCTACCGAAGAGCGCGAGGGCTGCGGTGAAGGTACGGGCGCATTTGTCATCAAACCCAGTCACGTAGAAAGGACGCGTTCCCGCCGCACTTGGGTTGCTGTCAAACATCTTGTAGCCGCGACCACGCTCTGGAAATTTACCAACTTCTTTGCCGAGGCGACCGCTTGGTAGATCACACACCCGGGCGATTGCACCGGCAGGAAGCGTCGTGCCGAAAGGTACGATTTGAACATCAGGGCCTTTGTGTTTGCGATTGCGTGATTTGAACGCTGTTTGCGTTTGGCGCGTTGACTGTGGAGCGGTCACAGGTCCCAGCGAAGCAGTGCGGACGGTAACTTCTTCGGGTTCTGCTTTGTCCTGCTTGCGCGCGCCTGCCAATCGTCCGAAGAAGCCCGTGCGCGGCTTCGCTTCGGCGACAACTGGTGCCGTAGGAGTGGCTTCCGGCGCTGGAATGGTTTCAGCAACTGCCGGTGGAACATCTACGGGCGCGATTTCAGCAGGTGCAATTCTCTTCGTTGTTGTCGCGGTAACAATTGGCGCTGATGCTGCTGCATTTTTCGGACGCCCCCAGCCAAAAAGACCACGTTTTTGTGGTGCAGGTGCAGCCGCAGGCACTGCAACGGCTGGAGCAGCGACGGTTTCAGTCGCTGCAATCGCTTCGGGTGTGGCGGCGGCTCCCAAAGCCGCGCCAACGGCGCTATCGGTATCAATGCTCTCTAATGGCGTAACCGTCGTTTCAATAGGTGTTGCTGCAGGTGCATTTTGGCGGCCTGAAAAGAGGTTGGAAAACAATCCTTTTGGCGCAGATGCCGTCGCAGGATCAGGCAATGCGCCGACTGTGACTGCATCATCAGCTAATTCGACCGACGACAAGCGGTCAACGTTTCTTAGTGGATCACCGCAAGCTGCCAAAAGGGAGCAAGCCGCTAGCATTGTTACAAGTCTCGTCACCGTCATCCCACGCGATTTTAGAGCAAAGCAATAGGGCGCGCTTTTAGAGGAAATTGCATCATTCGTAAACGTTAACTGTCTTGTCGGCAGACCTTCGCTTGAAACCCGCAGTACACGCCTATCTAAAGGACTGGGCAGCATTGGAGGCGTCAAATGCTCTTAGAGGTGCATCAGGTTCACAAAAGCTATGTTGCGGCGGCTGGACAGGTTGACGTGCTGCGCGGTGTTTCAATGACGCTCGATGCGGGGCAAAGCCTTGCATTGATGGGTGAATCCGGCTCTGGCAAGAGCACATTGTTACATCTGATTGCAGGCCTTGATGTGCCAAACTGCGGCAGCATTCGTATCAATGATGCGTTGATTTCTGATCCGAGCGATACCAAACGGGCGATGCTACGCCGAGAATTGAGCGGGATCGTGTTTCAACAGTTCAATTTGATCCCGAGCCTTAGTGTCGCAGCCAACATCAGCTTTCAAGCGCAGCTCGCGGGGCGACATGACGACAAATGGTGCGCCAATTTGGCTGCGCGCATGGGGCTGACGGATCAGCTCGATAAATATCCCGAAGCCCTCTCTGGTGGTCAGCAACAACGCGTGGCGATTGCCCGTGCTTTAGCCGCCAAACCTGCGCTCATTCTTGCGGATGAGCCGACGGGCAACCTTGATGAGGACACCGCCCAGAGTGTTTTAGCGC
>NZ_JBDWVM010000013.1:0-2976 GCF_039984035.1 Planktotalea sp.
TCATCTGCTGCGGCTTGAACTGCTGGTCCAATCGCCTGAGCGTCTTGTGCCAAGATGATCAACGCGTCGACGCCTTGAGCGATCAGGCTCTCGACGTCTGAAAGTTGCTTGGATGAAGACGACTGAGCGTCTGCAGATACATATTTTGCACCCGCTGCTTCGAGCGCACCTACGATCGCAGCTTCATCGGTCTTCCAGCGTTCTTCCTGAAAATTCGACCAGCTCACGCCAACAGTAACGTCGGCAAATGCAGTTGAGCCCAAAAGGACTGCTGCTGCGGATAGACTTAGTAAACGTTTCATACTTTCCTCCCTAGAACGGCCAACGAAGTGATTCGTACTGGCCTCCTAAATTTCGTATCATAATTATTTCAGTCAGTGAAAAAAATATAATCAAAACCAGAAAAAATCGGTTAGTGTAATGAAATGAATAAAGAATCGGGACAGGTAAAACCTCGCAGGTACAAGGATGTAGAGCTGATGGACGCGCGAGCAGTGACTCGTTTGCGCGTGTTGAACTGCATTCGCGAACGTGGGGAGGCATCACGAACTGACATCGCCGCGGCGCTCAGATTGAGCCCGGCGACCGTCACTTTTGTGACCTCGGGTCTGATGTCAGGCGGATTGATCGAGGAAGTCGCCGCAAGCGAAAGTGACAATTCCAAGCGCGGTCGCCCACGCGTTGCACTTCGCATGGCGCAGGCCCGCTTTCATGTGGCAGGCATCAAAATCACCCGCAAGGATATGTCCATTCTCATTCTGGATTGGGACGGCACCGAGGTGGCGCACAGCAATCTCGAGCTAAGCGCATCCCCGATGGATCCGATGACATTGGTCAAAACCATCGCGCGCGCGGTGGAAGACACATGCAAAGACATCGAGGGTGGCACCGATAGCGTTGCGGGTCTTTCTATTGGCCTTGCCGGTCAAATCGACTGGAGCACGCGGTATGTGCATTGGTCCTCCTCGCTCACCGAGCGCAATGTTGATTTCGGCTCGCTCCTAGAGGAACACCTGCCCTACCCTGCGTTTGTCGATAACGACGCTAACCTCGCCGCCAAGGCAGAACAGTTGTTCGGAGAGGCAAAGGGCCTCGAGAATTTCCTAGTTGTCACCGTGGAACATGGCGTCGGTCTTGGGATCGTGTTGGATGGCAGACTGTATCGTGGACAACGGGGCTGCGGCGCAGAGTTTGGGCATACCAAAGTCGCGATCAACGGCGCGCTGTGTCAGTGCGGTCAACGCGGTTGTCTGGAAGCCTATGTCGGCGGCTATGCGATTTTGCGTGAAGCCGAAGAAAAGCTTGGCCAAAAGAACATCACAGCCGTGAAAGACGTTGTTGACGCAGCGGACGCAGGCGATCCAGCTGCGCAATCCATTCTGGACCAAACAGGCGAATTTTTCGCGATGGGCCTCGCCAACCTTATTAATCTATTTGATCCAGAACGGATCGTTTTGACGGGTGCGAAACATCGAATTGCACATTTGTGCAGCGATGATGTGCTCGGGCGCGTTGCCCGCAATGTGGTAAATGTAGACGCCCCGCTGCCCGATATTCGGGTGCATCATTATTCCGACAAAATGTGGGCGCGCGGCGCAGCTGCGATGGGGATCGATCAGGTCTCGGCGCTCAAAGTTCAGGAGCTTGGGAAGAATGCGACTTAGTCTTGTACTGTGCCTTTTGCCTATGGCGGCTCAAGCTGAGTTAGCTTTCGATCCGGTCTCAGTCCCCAAGCATGTCTATGCAGGCGGCTGGGAGCATTTTGTGGGCGGCGGACTCGCGGTTTTTGATTGCAATAATGACAACTTTCCCGACCTCTTTGCGGCCGGCGGGACGAACCCATCTCAATTGCTGATCAACACCTCATCAGCAAACATCGCGTTTAAAGAAGGCACACCTGATGCTCTCGCTTTGACTGGGGTAACCGGCGCCTATCCCATTGATATCGACAGCGACGGTATTCTGGACATCGCCATTTTACGCGTCGGCGCTGACATGATCCTACGCGGCACAGGGAATTGTAACTTTGCCCCATTCGAAACCCTAAATTTTCAATCCAGCGATCACTGGACCACCGCATTTTCTGCGACTTGGGAACAGGGCGAAACACTTCCGACGCTCGCCTTCGGAACCTATGTTGATCGCGGCGATCCCGATGGCCCATTTGAGGCATGCGATGCGACCCAACTCTATCGCCCAAATGGCGATCAATATGGCGATCCCATCTCGCTTGAACCTGGATTTTGCACCCTGTCGATCCTGTTTTCAGACTGGAACAGAAACGGCCATGCCGACCTGCGCATTTCCAATGACCGCCACTACTACGTGCGCGGCGGTAGCGAGCAAATGTGGACATTTGATCCGAAGCCGCGCCTCTATGGAGCAGAAGATGGATGGCGCGATTTCGCGATCTGGGGCATGGGCATCGCCTCGCGTGATTTAACGGGTGACGGTCTGCCAGAGGTTTATCTGACCTCCATGGGAGATCAAAAATTGCAAATTTTCGATAGCACCGAGGGGCAGCCCAATTGGCGCGATGCGACCTATGACTTTGGCACCACAGCGCATCGCCCTCATGTCGGTGGCGATGGACGCCCCTCAACGGGTTGGCACGCGCAATTTGCCGACGTCAACAACGACGGGCGCGACGATATTTTTGTCACCAAAGGCAATGTTGAACAAATGCCCGTCGCTGCGATGCAAGATCCAAACTCTCTGCTCATGCAAAACGCCGATGGCCGTTTCACAGAAGCCTCCGCCGACGCTGGCGTTGCGAGTATGGAACGCTCGCGCGGCGCAGCGGTTGTTGATTTCAACAACGACGGATTGCTAGACCTTGCCGTGATAAACCGGCGCGCCCCGCTCGAAGTCTTCCAGAACGCATCGTCAAGCAAAGGCACGTGGCTTTCTGTTCGCCTAGCGCAAACTGGCACAAATCCGAATGCAATCGGCGCCTTTATCGAAGTAAAAACCAAG
>NZ_JBDWVM010000014.1:0-5568 GCF_039984035.1 Planktotalea sp.
CATGTAATCGGTCTGCGTTGGAGAGTACTCCAAACAAGTTTGCTGCATTCTCGGCGTTCATATTTCAACAACCCTTGAAATGATTTGATCTGAATGTATGTTATTTCAAGAATCGTTGAAATGAAAGGATGCTAAATGACAAGTTTTGCAGAGCTACTTGCGGACATCTCGCGCCATGATTCAGAGCTACCGTTGGTTTTTCAAACTGAACAAGGCGACATTGGTGCAGGATATCATGTCACCGAACTGCGCCATTCTCAGAGCAAAGGCATTGATTGCGGTGGCAAGATTGAGAGTTGGGAAGAGACACGGTTACAGCTTTTGGATGGGGCAGGGACCAGTCATATGAATGTGGGGAAGTTTCGCGTGATTGTCGAAAAGAGCCTCTCAGCTATGCCTGAATTGGGGCAAGCGCCATTGCTGGTCGAATTTGGGCACGACAATTCAGGCCTTACATTATTGTCTCTGAACGAGTCTGAATTGCTAAATGGCCGTGTTGTCCTGCGTCTTGGCGATGCACGTGCTGTGTGCAAGCCCTTTGAACGCGCCAAAATAACGCCACCCACTGATGCACGGTGCTGTGCTTGACTTAAAGGTCAGACAAGATTGGTAAGGGCAGTTCTCGTGGTGCGGTAACCCACCAATTAGAACTGCCCAAGCAGCTCAGTCATTCGGAAACGTTATGTCTGAATAAATACTATAAATTTTCTAAATCTCGGCCTCGGTGGTAGCACTTTTTAAAGCGCGGTATTTTGAGGCAAGACATGAACCGAGACGACTTCAGACGAAAATTTGGTGCTTCAGGGCCGGTCATTCTTCCGGTTATTCATGTGCTTGATGCGCAGCAAACGCGAACGAACATCCAAGCCGCAATCGATGGTGGATGTTCGGGGGTGTTCTTGATCAATCATGATTTTGAGAAAGAAAAGCTCGTCCCGATCATAAGGGAGATGCGCGAAGCCTTTCCGAGCTATTGGATTGGCGTGAATTTTCTGGCCGTCACTGGTGAGTATGCCTTTCCGATTTTGGGACAGTTGCAGGCGGACGGTGTTCGGGTGGATGGCTATTGGGCTGATGATGCCCGCATCGATGAACGCCTGCCTGAAACTGGCCAACATGAGGCGGAAAAGATTGCTCAAATTCGCAAAGAGAGCGGCTGGAATGGGCTCTATATCGGCGGAACTGCGTTTAAGAAGCAGCGCGAAGTTGACCCCGCGGATTACGGAAAAAGCGCCCGCATTGCGGCGCAGTTTATGGACATCGTTGTAACCTCCGGGGTCGCGACGGGCCATGCTGCAGATGTTGGCAAGATCGCAACGTTTCGAAAGCACTGCGGGAATGCGCCACTTGGTCTTGCCTCTGGCATAACACCTGACAACGCGGCGCACTATGCAGAGGATGTTGATCTTTTCATGGTGGCGACAGGCATCAATTTTGAGGGTGATTTTTACAATATTGATCCTGCTCGCCTCGCGCATCTTATGAACGTTACTCAGACAGAACGGAGAATATCACATGACCCACGATAAAGGCCCAAGAGACGACCGTTGGTATTTTTCGCTCATGGCTCCCAATACCAAAGGTGACAAGTTTGCATGGCTCGATCCGACCTCCATTTATATCAATGGGGAGGCCTATCACGATCTGCTTGATGATCTTTGTGCGGATTTGGATGCGAGCGAGATTGATGTTGTCGCGGGCCTAGATGCCATGGGTTTCGTGCTGGCCGCTGGGATCGCCGCGCGGATTGGGCGGGGCTTCTTGCCGATCCGCAAAGCTGGGAAGCTCTGCGTCGATACCGATAGCGCCTCGATGACCAATTATTCCGGTCAAACGCAATCGATGGAAATGCGCTTGCCTGCATTCGCGCCAGAAACCCGAGTTTTGTTGGTCGATCAGTGGGTCGAAACGGGTGGAACGATGCATGGTGCTGTGCAATTGGTTGAACAACAACAGGGCAAAGTTGCGGGCATGGTGGCTATTGTCATGGAGGAAAATGACAACACGGCCAGATACCGCGAGACATATAAATGCGTGACAGCGATCCAACCCGGAACAGAGTGGCAGCGCCAAGCGAACGCCCAGTACTTAGAAAGCTTCAAGACATACAAACCTGAAATGGCGTTTCCGATTTAGCTTACCTGTGTAGGTAAGAGGACTTGTTTATGAAGGCCAGATGTTAGCAAAGCGCATTGCCTTTGGTGAATTGCTAAGCGGTGTCTGTGGTTTGGCGCCTGTTAAACGGGTATTTGTTCGCATTATGGTTGCCTGATTTGCATTTCTCAAACTAATGTTGAGCCATGCCAGTCGTTAATCTCTCAACCGAACTGTTGCGCACTTTCGTTACAATAAACGAAGTGGAGAGCTTCACGCGCGCGGCTGAAATCCTTGGCCGCACCCAACCTGCCATTAGTTTGCAAATGCAAAGGCTGGAGCAGGTGGTTGGCTATGATTTGATCGAACGGAACGGCAAAACCATCTCATTGACCGAACGGGGCGAAGAGCTTGAAGTGCATGCGCGTCAGATTTTGCGTCTCAATGATCTTGCGATGGCGCGATTTGATAAGCACGAACAATCTGCAAAATTGCGCATCGGTTTGCCCGTCGATTATGCTGTCGATACGCTGCAATCTTGCCTCACGGATGTGGTTCGTCAGTATGCAGATGTGCAGATTGAGATTTGTTGTGATCTGTCGAAACACTTGTTGAGTGCGTTGCGCCGCGATGAAATTGACGTGGTTGTTGCCCTGTTTGACGGAGATGATCAGCAATTCCTGTTTCGGAATTGGAAGGAGCAACCGACTTGGGTCGGGGCTGAAGACTTTGACATCAAAGCGCAGCCAGAAATTCCTTTGGTCGTGCATCCTTACGGCTGTGTGTATCGCGATCGCATGTCCACGGCATTAAAGCTGGCGGGACAAAGCTGGCGTATCGCTTATTCCAGCCCCGGGATTGGCGGGGTTCAGGCGGCTGTGCGTGATGGTTTGGGCGTGTCCTGCCTAACAGCGCCCACCGTGTTAGATGGCATGCGCATATTTACGGAAGCGGATGGATTACCTGCGTTGCCATATCTCCATATTGGCCTGTTTGCGCGCCAAACCCAGCTCGGTGCGAGCGGTTATGCTGCAATTGATGCCATGATTCTGGCACTTGATCAGCAATCTTGACCTTTTTTTGTGCAGATAAGCGTTCATTATGGAAGCATATAAACGATAAATTTCCCATAACTCATTCCCTGCACTAGCCTCCAATGAAAACGGAACCGGAAAATCTGGTCTGAATAATAATTTAGCTCTTTCAAGTGAAAGAGCGTTCAACGGAGAGATGAAGATGATTAAGACCGAACCAAAGTCATTTATGAGTAAGCCGAGCCGTCGCCAACTGCTGAAAGCAGGGGGAGCGGCTGTATTGACGACACCTTTCGTGGGCCGCGCATGGGCTGCGACCACTGAGATCAACATGCTGGCATGGTATGGCCACGGTGAGCCGGATATTGTTGCGGAATACGAAGCTGCCAACAACGTCAAATTCGTTCCCAAGTATTACGCGGGCGGCGACAATATGTTGGCCTTGATCGCGCAATCGCCTCCCGGCACTTACGATATCATTCTTTCGGACGCGGAATTTGTTCAGCAGCTCAACCTGGCGGGCTATATCGATCCGCTTGATCCCGCAGATTACCCTCTTGATGACATGTTGCATGAGGACTTTTCAAAGTTCCCGGGCCATTGGGCGGATGACAAGCTGTTTTCCATGATCTTGCGCGGGGGTCATTTGGGTGTTTCATATAACAAAAACTCCGTGACCGAAGAAGAAGCGCAAAGCTATTCTTGTTTCTGGAAGCCGGAACTCGAAGGCAAAGTCGGACACTTTGATTGGCACCTGCCAAACCTTGGCATGATGAGCCTTTATAACGGCAACGGCGCGGGTCTTTGGGATCTTGATGATGCCAAATGGGACGCTGTGCAGGAAACAACGATGGGCCTGCGCAAACAGGCTGGTGGTTTCTTTGATTATGGTGGAACGTTCAACGGCCTGAAGAATGGCGAAATGCAGGCGATGTGCGGTATCGGTGACTGGATCACTGGTGTGCTTGAAAAAGATGGCGCACCTGTCGGTTCTGTCATCCCGAAAGAAGGCGGCATTCAGTTTACGGAAAGCTATTCAATCGGGAAGGGCAGCGAAAAGACGGAAGAAGTCAAAAAGTTCATCCAATATATGCTCTCGCCTGTCGGTCAGGTGAAATCTGCTCAAATGGCAGCCTATCCCGGTTTCTGTGTGACCAAAGCGGGTCGTGCAGCCCTAATCGAAGCGGATGGTGCAGAAGCGCAGCGTAGCCACCAGATGGACGGTGATCCACAAGACCCGATTACGCTGATCAAAGAGGGACGCATTCACTACCGTGATATTCCTCAGCAGCAGGGGCTCGAGGATTGGAATGACTTCTGGTCCGAGTACAAAAACGCGTAAATAGACGCTTATACTTGACCTTTGCGGGCGATCCTTAGATCGCCCGCAAAGGTCAATGGACCCTGTGCCCAATATGCCAACTAGACCGCGTCGAACTCTCAATCTCTTTGCGCTGACATGGCGATTGCCAATTATCTTCTGGCAGTTCCTGTTCTTTGTCGGTCCCGTTCTTTTCATGATCGCGATGTCGTTTTTCTTGGTGAAAAACTACCGCATGACCGAAGCGTTCGAGTTCGTGAATTGGACCAAGATGCTAAGCCGCGGGTATTTTTGGGACAGCTATTGGTACACAGTCTTCATCGCGGCCGTTTCCACGATCTGCGCGATGTGCATCGCTTTTCCAGCGGCGTTTGCACTGGCGTTCCGCGCCTCCGATAGCACGCGGCGATGGGCGATATTCCTGTTAATCATTCCCTTCTTCACATCCTACTTGGTGCGCACTTTTTCATGGTTTGTGATCCTTTCGGAAAGCGGCGTGGTGAATGCGATATTGGGGAGCATCGGCCTTGGTCCTTACACAATGCTCAACACCAATTTCGGCACGCTGGTTGGCTACATGACGCTCACCTTGCCCTTGGTGGTTATCTTGCAAACTGTGACGATGGCGAACATCGACAAAACGTTGATAGAAGCCGCGCGCAATCTTGGGTGTTCGGCCTTTCGAACCATTTGGCAGGTGATTATTCCCCTGTCTAAAACAGGGCTGATCATCGCCGCGATCTTTTGTTTCATCCTGTCCTTCGGTGACTTCGTCGCGCCCTTCTATCTGGGAGGCTCCCAAGAACCGACTTTGCCAATCTTGATCCTCGATACGACAAAGTCAGGGCAGCAATGGCCGCGGGCTGCCGTTGTCGCGATCATGATGATGGTCACGCTTTTTGCTATCGCCTTCATCGGTATCGCGCTGGCCTATCGCAAACCAAAAGGTGCCAAATGAACGCAAACCGCACCTTAAACGTGATCCTCGGGATATATGTCGCGCTGATCTTTGCCTTTGTCTTTGCGCCGATCATCTTCAGCATGATCTTTTCCTTCAATTCACAGCGTTTCCCAACCATTCCGCTGGGCGAGTTTTCGACAGAATGGTACGCTAAAATC
>NZ_JBDWVM010000015.1:0-15837 GCF_039984035.1 Planktotalea sp.
ACAAATCAAACCGCGCCCATGCGTTGCCATGAAGTTGATGGCTTCCGGCGTTGCCATCTGCGCTGGGATCACCAGATCGCCTTCGTTTTCGCGATCCTCATGGTCCACGAGAATGAACATCCGCCCATTGCGCGCATCTTCGATGATGTCCTGCGCTGGCGAAATCGCATCACGCAAATTGGCCTCAACGGGACCCGGATTTTCAAAGCTCATGGCAGCGCCTTTTCAATTGTTCATGCCCGCGAATACCCTAACGCGCAGGGCTTTTCCAGCGATTGATGCGTTCAATCAAAGATATCCTCGAGCGCATCCATCGCCTCTTCCATAACCCAACTAAGCGCCGATTTACGGCGCTTTTTCTTTTTCGGCTTTTTAAAGCTTTTGGGTTTTGGGCGATGCGAAACCGCCGCTGGTTTTGAACGGATCTCCGCGCGTGGCTCAACAGGATCAACGGGTACCTGTTTCATCATATGGATCGGCGCCCCGCAGGAGCTACAGCTCAGCTCATGACTGACCTTGCCGCGCAGAACAAGAGCCGCGCGCGCGCCGCAATAACAACAGGTGGTGATCTTGGTTGGATAGCCCAAAGTGCGACCTCTTCGTAAAACTAGCGTTAATTGCGGATCGAAACCTAAATTTCCGTTCTCACAGGTCCTGATCTTCCTAAACTAGGATCAATGCCGGATTTTTTAAGGGAGTTTCAAAAAATGTTTCAACGCCTTACCGCCCATATGCCCAGTGCAAACGCACCAAAGGATAATCTCACCCATGCGTTCAACAATGTCTCGCGCGGGATCGGCTTTATCGCACTTGCCCTGCCGCTTGGATGCCTGCTCGCGGGGTTGATCCGCTTCATTCCCCCATCAGACATTCAGGATTCTATTTCCCACTTTTACTACACACCTATTATGGGCGATTTTTTCGTCGGTTGCCTTTTCTTCAACGGCATTTTGCTAATGTTCATGTTTCACACCAACGGACGGCCTGTCAGCGGATGGAAGCGGCTAAGCGCTTGGGAGAGCATACTCATGCGATTGACTGGCTTTGCCGCCATTATGATCGCGCTTTTTCCAACCTCTGGCAAAAGCGACAGTTATGGTGAAACCGAATTGCTCAGAGTGTTTGTTCAGGGTGAGAAAGGCAGTGCACTGTTTCAGATTGGCGATTTGAGTAAGCTGGGCGGCCTGTCACTGCACTTTGTTTTCGCAGCTTTCATGTTCGCGTCCCTTGCCTATTTCACTGCCTGTGTCTTCACGCGCGATCACACGACGGAACTGGGCACCCCCGA
Source organism: Planktotalea sp. (assembly GCF_039984035.1). Lineage (GTDB taxonomy): Bacteria > Pseudomonadota > Alphaproteobacteria > Rhodobacterales > Rhodobacteraceae > Planktotalea. Next base: position 1,289 of record NZ_JBDWVM010000015.1, read on the forward strand.
AAGCCCGGCCACGCCAAATAAGCTAAAGCGCAATCGCATTTACCGCGTTTTAGGGGCTGCGATTGCGATCAGCATCGTGGCTATCGGACTGGGTTCAACCGGAACTCTGATTTCAGAGAAGAGTTGGGACGCCTTTAATGGCACTTTCATCTTTGAAGGCGTTGCTTTGGTGGCCTTCGGCCTCGCTTGGCTGATCAAAGGCCGCTTCTTCAAATCGCTCGCAGACTAATATCTGGGTCCGAGGTTTTCGTCTTTAGCGTGGCAGGCTTGCATAAAGTGCAACAGCCGCCGCGTTAGAGACGTTAAGCGAACCAAATTCGCCCAAGAACTCAATCTTAGCCAAGGAATCGACGGTTTCTTTGGTCTTTTCACGAAGGCCAGGCCCTTCCGCCCCCAACACGAGCGCAATCGGACGATCGCGTTTGCCTTCAAGCACGGTTTCTATGCTGTGCTCTGCTTCGCCATCAAGCCCAATAACAAAATACCCCATCTTTTGCAGGGCTTCGATGCTCTCGGCCAAATTGCGAATGCGCAGATAGGGCTGCCGCTCAAGCGCGCCGCTTGCTGTTTTGGCCAAAGCACCAGTTTCGGGCGCAGAGCCGCGATGTGTTCCAATGACTGCGCTCGCGCCAAAGACTTCAGCAGACCGCAAAATCGCACCGACATTGTGAGGGTCCGTCACCCGATCCAACAAAACCGCCCGCGGGACAGCAGCGGTTCCACCTACACACACATCTTCAAGACGTCCCCAAGAGAGCGCTTTCACTTCAAGCGCTGCGCCTTGGTGCACAGATTGCGGGTCAAGCGGCGCGTTGAATTTGCGCGGCTCACACATCTCCGGCTCCATACCAGAAAACGCAATTGCCTCTGCCAAACGATCTTGCGCATTGCGCGTGACCACCAACTTCAGCTTTTCACGCTCAGGGTTCATCAGCGCATCACGCACTGCGTGGATGCCAAAGAGCCAGATTGTTTCCGCAGCAGAGGCTTTTTTGTCCTGCTCTTTTTTCACGACCCACTTAGGTTTTTTCATCTTTTGCTCCCCTGAGCTAACGAGTTGCCCCGCCTTGCCCCGAATGAGTTGGCTTCGCAAGACTTTTTCGGGTTGACGGCTATTTGCGGCGCGGTTAATCACCCGCTCATGCTTCGGGTATTACTCGATGCAGTGGGCGACAGGCCGCAAGGTGTGGCAGGGGACTGTAACTCCCTCGCGGAGACGCACGCCTGGTTCGATTCCAGGGTCGCCCACCATTACTACCAAATCATTGAAATCCAATACCTTAGTGAATATACTCCCTGCTAGGGGGTTCATTTCTGGACACATTTTGAGGATTTCTGGACACAATGCCAGCGCACACGGTCGATCATCTCAAAATAAATGGTGGACGTTTCTACTATCGCAGACGTGTTCCAACCAGACATCAGAAGACGTTAGGGATCAAAAATTGGAACCGTCCATGCGGAAAGGTATCATACCAACAGGCTGTTGTTCTGGTCACTGGCTGGGCTGCAAAGCATGATGCCCTGATCAAATCGTTGGACGACCCTGAGACTGCCCTACAGGTCCGCCAAGAGACAGAAACTGCGAAAATGGCTCCGCATGTAGCCGATATGGTAAAGGCGCAACAAACGGGTACCTTGCCCCCCTCGTTCGATCCATTGGAAGCTGCACGTGCTGGATATGAGGCGGCTGCCTCTCATCCGAGTTTTGACGATCAAGATCGACTGGCCCGTTTCCGCGCTATCCATGACGCGTCATTCGGCCCACATGTTATCCCTCCTATTAATCCCGATGAACGTGACGAATTCGATCTGGTGAAGCGGAAGTTGGAACGTCGCATCACTGAACTGGGGGGTAATCCCATCACGATCACAGCGATGTCAGAAGGATACTTCAAGAAGAACCAGCTAAAGCCGGAGGTGAGAAACAAATACCGTCGTGTGATCAAGCGCCTCATCGCGCAAGTTGGTGACATCCCCCTGGATCACTTGAATGCAGATCGGCTTCGTGAGTTTCGTGATGCACAGCCAGACCATGTTAAAGCAAGTTCGCTTCAATCATTGTTCACTCCCATCAGAGGCATGTTCAAACACGCGATTGGTGAGGGCAAGATATCTGACAACCCAATGCCATCAATCGTCTTGAAGCGTGAGAAGCGTTCTAAACAGATGATCAAGTGTAAGCCTTTCTCCCCTGCGGAGGTGCGTCGTATCTTTGCAGCCATGGATGACGTGTGGGGATCACCGCTGCGTGGACTGTCTGATGAACGCCGAGTCGCTATACATATGGTGTGTCGAGTTCAGGCGTTCACGGCTATGCGTCCCAAGGAGGTTTTGTCTTTGATGCCCGAGAACGTCACAGAAAAGAGCTTGATCGTTATTGAATCGAAGACTGAGGGATCGGATCGGTCGATTCCGTTGCATCCAGAGATTGCTGACTTTCCTGAATTTTTCCACTCAGGAGGGTTCGATACATTCCTCTCGCAGAGGAAGGATCGGGTGCAGTCAGTGCGGCACAACTTCATCAGACTTATCAGGGAAATGATGGACCCGCCGATAATTCATGAAAAGAAGGTCCTCTACTCTTGGAGAACGACGTTCAGCAACGCGATGAGACGTGCTGGCGCAGATGGTGAGATGCGTCGTGCAATTCTGGGACACAAAGAAGCAGGTGCGTTGGCGCACTACGATGACGGTCCTGAGTTTTTCAAGAAGCGAAAGTGGATCAAGGCTTCCGATCCTAGAATCGACTACCCTGATCCGGGTGAAGACGATGATCTGGTCTGATTTACGATGAATATGGCTTCTGAGCGGCTAGATTCACTGTAGCGAGGCTGTCGCGGGATCATACGCCACACCTTTGATGGTCCCATCCCTGATCCGCTCTACGGCCTCATCTATGGCGAACAGCGGCACCAAGAACCATTCACGTGGTGTTACGGGATGTCCAAAGCGATCCTTGATTTCGATTTCCAATCGTGCCCGCTCGAAGACTCGGTGAAGCAGATTTTCAAGCTTAACGCGGTTGATGTTGTAAAGCTCATAGGTCGTGACGATCTCTACATCCGCCATCAGGAACGTCGGTTCCAGTTTGGCATTGGCGATCCGGCGTTCGACGCTTCCGCCAGTTACGCCGATCTTGTGCAACAAGTCACGGTTGGCAGTCACAACTGGTAAGTTCGACTTGCTACGCAGAACATAGATGATGCCACTTGCTTCATCGCCATCGGCAGAGACATCTGTAAAAAGCGGACCGGCGGTCGGATCACTGATCGTCCGGCTTGATTTGTCTTTGCTCATCGCCCTGTGCAAGGAACGCATCAACAGATTACTTTCGGTGCCGTTGTCGAATACGACACGGAGACGTGCATCCCAGTCGCCATAGTCCTGTTTGAACGGTTCACCGACCTCAGCAACATAGGCTTTCTGGCCTGATAGAATATAGAAACGGCCAGCTTCGATCTCTGCACTGGTTTCTGGCGGGCGTGTTGTGCGCAGACCAACATCAAGTTCGCTTTGAACCTGTTCGAACAACGGTTTGAACTTGTCGAAATCCGCACATGTTTCACGGTTTGCTATCTCTTCCGCAGCCCGCTTCTCGGCCACTGGGCGCACGTGCTTGAGTTCGGTGATATCTGATGCAACATCGTCTAGGTCGTCTAGGTCTTCCAAGTCCGAAGCCAGTGCGTCCAAATCAATGTCATCATCAATTTCGCTGGCTGTGGACGCTTCATTTAAGAGGCCCTGGTGGTCGCTAGACTGCAATAAGGCGACGTATGCTGGATTAGCGATCAAACTCTCCAGACGGACAGCATAGAGCCTTTCGAAGATGTCCTTATCGTCTCCGTGGCGTGGCGGGTGGCCAGCTTGTTCGGCAAACCGTTGGATATCTTCAAACCCTGCAATCACACGTTCATCAACGGCTGAGCGGGCGACAGGTTTGTCCTCGGTCGCGAATTCAGCCAAATCATCTGCAAGGGCATCTAGATCATCTGTCATAGCGACCCTCTTTGCGGAAACGCATGAAGGCTGTCGCCCCTTCGGCCATAAGCTGTTCATATGGGTCGGCGGCTGTCATTGATGGGGAACGTCCATTCTCTTTTTTGAAGCGGCTAGCACGTTTGGCCCATGTCACCGCGTCTTCGGGGGTAATCGGACTACGTTTGGCCGAGATTACGGAGGCAACCTGACGGAGGCTTTCTTCGTTCATTGATTTGGCGAGGATATTGTATGCTTCACCAAACGGATTAATCGAGTCGATCAGGTCGATGTCCAGATCACGGACATCCATGGCAAATTTACGCACACCGTCGATGAGTGCCGTGTTTGCTGATGGCTCTCTCTCATCTTCGTCCAATATGGCTTTCTTCGCCTGCTGGGTCAGGTTCATCGCAGCCACAGCCCGTTGACGCACAGCTTCCACATCACCTTCTTCAAGCTCGGGATAACGGTCCTTGATGATCTTGCCCATCCGAACAACGGTCAGTTCTTCGGGCACAAGCTCCTCATCGAACAACCCACGTTCAACAACTGGTTTGTCCTGCACAAATGCCGTGATGACCTCATTCAAGTCTTCCTGACAGATACGTTCCGCTTCTTTGGTCCTAGTTGCGGCGAGACCTTTGATCTCGATTTGGAATTGGCCGCTTTCCTCATTAAAGCCGACATTGGTCTTCTCGGGATCATACCCACTTTCACCATACTCGAAACCGGGCTCGGCTATTGAAGCTGTGGTCTTGGGAGTGAAGTTGAACCGTGGGGCAAGCACCTGTTCCATCAAAAGGCTGGCAGCGATGGCCTTTAGGGTGTCGTTGATCGCCTCGGTTACTGCCCCTTCGGATGCATCGGGCTCTGCGATTAGGTTGGTGAACCGCGAATGGGTCTTGCCCATAGCATCACGGGTCGCTCGTCCAATGATCTGGACAATCTCGGTCAAGCTGGCTCGGTAACCAACAGTCAAGGCGTGTTCGCACCAAATCCAGTCAAATCCCTCTTTGGCCATGCCGAGTGCGATGATGATATCCACATGATCGCGGTTGTTCTTCTGTTCGGGGTCTTTCAACGCTCGGGATACCCGCTCTCGTTTGACCGGATCATCGTCAACCAAATCCGCGATCTTTATCACATCGTTATCGACGGTCTTGACTAGGTAGAATCCCGTGTCTGGGTCTACTTCGATGTCCAGATCGTTCCCACCAGCAAGTGCATCGATGATGTGATCAACTTCCTTGTGTTTGTCCCCTGTGCTTTCACGAGCGTTGACGTTGGGGATGTGTAGGATCGTTTTTTCGGACGGGTTCAGAACCGCGAGGATGTCATCGGCGTAGGACCCTGTGTAAAAGAAGTAACCGATATCCAGCGTCTTTAGATGCTCATACCCGTTCAACTGCTCGTAATAAGTATAAGTGACGGTATCGAACTTGGACTCGTCCTCCGGCGACAGCACAGCTTCAGCATCCCCACGGAAGTAGCTGCCGGTCATCGCGACCACATGCACTCTGTCACGGGCGATCAACTGGCCCAGATGGGCACCCAGCTTGTTATCGGGGTTGGCACTGACGTGATGAAACTCATCCACAGCGATCAATCGGTCATCGAACACGTCGATCCCATACCTGTCCACGGCAAAGCGGAACGTGGCGTGGGTGCAGATCAAAATGCGATCACCACTTTCGAGGAAACGGCCAACGGCACCAACCTTGCCATCATCACCACCAGGGACATCGCACAGGTTCCACTGATGTTGGACGGTCCAGTCATAGTCAAATCCATAATCTGAGAGCGGCTCATTGTTGAAGCTGGACCCAATGGACTTCTCTGGCACCACAACTATGACCTGTTTCAGTCCTTGGTTTTCCAGCTTGTCCAATGCGATGAACATCAATGCCCGAGACTTGCCCGACGCCGGGGGTGATTTGATCAGCAGGTATTGTTCCCCACGTCGTTCATACGCCCGTTCCTGCATAGCCCGCATCCCAAGCTCGTTGGATGTGGTGGATGCGCCATTCCGGGCATAGGTAACGGATACTGAGGGGATTTTCTTAAATGACACGCGAATACTCCTGAACTGCTTTTTGGCCTGCGGCCCATGCCCTTGCAATGGCCTTATCTGAGGCAACAAAGAACTCTCCACCCAATGACGAGCCACCTTGTGCCAGGACATCTTTCATCCGCGCTTCTCCGACTAACCCGAGCTTCGAGTTGTCAAACGGTGGGCGGTTGTCCATCTCATTGGATCGAAGCAGCGACCAAGCGTATGTCCCAGCAGGAAGGGCTGCATTGAACGCATCCCGTCTGGTTGCGGGGCTGACTGACATGCCGACTTTTACGATGCTCCTGCCATTTGCAGGGTATCCCAAAAAGGCGTCGGTATCCCCATCAAGGCGCAACACATAGTTTTGCTTTGGGCCCTCGGCCTCACGTGTGTAGTAGCCTTGCTGCGACACTGGCCCCGGCTTGCTCGGTTGCAGCAAATCGCGACCAAAAACAGGCGATGCACCGTCTATTGCGATCTCGCCGAAGACAGAGGTTTCGACCAGTGTAATGTCCAAGAGCTTGTCCGCTTCATTGCGAGTCAGGCGAACACCTTGTGATCCAATATGCTGAGCCAACTTCAAAGAATAGCTTTCATCCGCGAAGTCATCGATGAGTTGATACGATTCAGGCGCGACCTTCCATGCACGGGTGGCTTTCACGGCAATGTCCCATTTGCCTTGTGACTCAGGGTCAGCTTCCTTAGCTGCCCATTCCGCTGGGTCCATGAATGCCTTGGCAAAGTTAACGCGATGAGAGACCTGCTGAACCCCAATGACCTGGCCCTGCTGATCTTTAGACGCTTTGCTCTTGTGACCATAGATCACAACCAATGCACCTGGCTGCGTTTCCCTGACAAACGTGTTGCGCTGACCCGAATTGGCAAAACCCAGGAAGCCCCACTTCGCAGGATCGAAACCGTAGAAGGTGGTCATCCAAACATTCGGTGTGTCGGCAGTGATTGCGTCGTAAGGGGTCATCATCGCTCGGGCACCTTCGTAGTCATCTTGGTACACATGTCGGTCAATCTTGGGCGGCGCTCTTTTCTGCATCGAAAAGGATTGGCTGGCGTCACTTTGGACCCGATGATCTGGAACCGTCGGGTCATCGGGACACCTCTTCGACGGTAGGAGCTTTCAACGTGGATTTCGCTAGAATGGCCTTTCGGCGTTCTTCTCGTTCAGTATCTCGCTTTTTGAATTTTGCGATTAACTCTGCTAGGTACTCTTTCGAGTCCCAGCCTTCGCTGAGGTCGGTTCGGCTCTTAACGGAAATACCGTGACGATTGCGGAGATCGTCGACGATATCCAACGCTTCCAATCCAAGCTGGGCGTAACCTTCCTGACGGGGTTCAAAGAACTCCTCATTGTAGGGCATGAAAGCATTTTCCGCTGAGGCTGAAACATATCTGTTGGTGCTTCTTGACTTGTTGGGCAACGCTAGGATGCGATGCATGAGCGTTTCGTCCAGGCTACGCCATGCGATGTCAGAGGGATAGTCGAGAGGGTCCGGTGTGGTGATCTGAGCCACGCAGTATTCCTGACCGTCATCGGTCTGACCAGCGGGCCTACCGTAAGCATACCCGTCGTCGCCAGCGACATCGATGCACTTGTTGGCATACTCTTCCAAGATGCAGATTAGCCGGATGGCAGAGTATGATCCATCAAGGCGGCGTTCCCGCCAGTGCGCCCAACTGTCCTTTGAGATAGCAATGATGCTCCCGAGGATCACGCCAAACAATCCAAACCAAGCTTCAGTCATGCTGCCGCACTCCTAGCGTCCAGCCTTCTCAGTAGGAGCCTTAGTGTGATAGTCACGATCTGAAGCCGGAAAGTACAATCATCTTCTTCCGATAACCCAGGGTGGCTACCTTCAGGGTGCAAACGGGCCCACAAACCTTTAATGAATTGTGGCTTTTGATCTTGCAGGTGCCACTCGTTGTATTCGGGGTATAGGAACGCAGGGTTCGCTTCACCAAGCACCTTCAGGTACTGTGCCATGTTGGCCTTTGGATCGTTCCCAAGCCGTTCCGAAATGCCATGAATGACCGCCTCGAAACACGAACGAAGCTGGGCATTCGAGGCAGCCCAATCTCCCCGTGAAAACGCAGCGATGCATTGATCAAGGTGCCCTTTGGCGACAGTGAGCCCAAGCTTGATCAGCAGTGTTTCTAGCTCCGACTGGACCGCCCTAACATCCATGGATGGAACGTCGTCAGGCAACATCCGGCGCAGCACCAAACGTGTGACCACCCTAGAATTACCAAAGATGTCATCCGCACCAGTCTCGTATTCTTCCTCACAGACTTCGAAACCATCGAGCCGCAGTCCTGCTATTAGTCTCGTCCAAAACGGCTGCCCTGTCGGATCACGATGGGGATGTTCACCAATTGCATGTTCAACCATAGCTCTGCTCAAAGCCATTGTTCCGAGAGGTGTGTAGACATCGCGGTCATTATTTAGTGCGAGTTGAGCAAGGGCATTCGTCCGCGAAAGCAATGCTCCGCCGCCACACTCACGGTCCACGCCCCATTGTGTTGCTCGTGACGAGAACTGGTTCTGGGTGTGAGAATATTCGATGACTTCTGATGCTGCGACAATTGTCATGTTGTTGAAATCAGGCATTCAAACCTCCAACCTTCGTTGTCATCTTGGTATACATCTCGAACAGTTTCTCCAGCCGTTCGGTGTCGTTCTTGAAGCGTCTACCGATGTAGATGCGTTCGAGCACTTCGTCGTTGCGGTCGTGGGCGTCGCGGAGGTTTTGGGGCATGGCGTCGGGTTTGTAGAGGTCGGCGATGGTGGCGGGGAAGTGGGCTTCCCTTGCCAGCAGGATATCTTCGGCACAGCGGGTCAGGTCGGCCTTGTTCTTTTCGGTCAACTTGGGGACTGGGAAGGTGTTCCAGCCGAGGGTATTGGAATAGCGGTAGTCGGTTTTCATCTTGCCGCAGACTGTGCCGATCCAGACAAGGTGGATGCGGGATGCGATGAGGGCCATGTTCCAAAGTGGAGCGTCGTAGAGGGCAAAGGCGAGATTAGTCACCGTTGATTTTGCATCCAACAGGCCGACGGGGAGATAATCACGGCTTTCAGATGATACACTTGGCATCGCGATAGCATGAGTGGTTCCGATATTCATTTCCCGCATTTGATGGCTGCGTTGTGCCATCTCGTTGGCACTTTTGTCGCGACTGGATAGCCTCATCTGCTCCACTGCCTCGACACGGCTCAGAACCGTCTGAATTTCCCTGGCTTCAGGCCAGTCCTTATCTTCGATCCAAAGCGCATAACGGGCAATCCCCCGTATAAACTCTGCCGAACCACATATTCGTCGGATGAACTTGTCACGCTGCCTTTGAGTTAATCCAAGTTGATCAACTTCATTCGAAGTTAGTAGAAGATTGCCCCCATCAACGGGCTTGTTTCCGAATTTCATCACAGCAATACCGCTTAACGGTTTAGACGCTTTAGTAACGACGATACTGTGTGCGCCGACCAGATAGGCGTTGATGTTGCCGACTTCCTTCGAGATCATTTCGTTTTCATCATCCAGCGAGAATATCCGCTTCACCCGACCAGCTACATTCGTGATTGCAACAATGGCCACCGTCACACCCGCGTTGTGGCTGGCAAGGTTGGCCCATTTGAATGAGGTATGGGCAAAGGTTATCTCGTGTCCGTCACGAAACAGGGTTGGCCACAGGATCGGCACCTGTTGCCCCTGACAGATCGAGTTGGTCGTCACAAATGCACTGACGGTGGGCGTATGCAGGGCATAATCCGCCGCCTTCATGAACCAGCCCGCCACATAGTCCAGCGACTTCCAGCTTTTCACTCGCCCGTCAAAGATGCGACCCAGGTCTTCTTTCTGTTCGGTCGATTGCCACGTGGAACCCAGATACGGCGGGTTGCCACAGATATAGGTCTCGCCCCCCTCATTCTCAAAATCAATCGCGGCTTGTTCCAATGGGGTATCGAACAGATCGTCCGAGGTCAGCTTGACCGCCTTGCCCGTGGGCGGACACACGTCCAGCCAGTCCAACCGCAGGGCGTTGCCTTGGGTGATCCAGTTCTTGGCATCCAGTGGCAGGAAAGTATCTCGTGCTACCTTTGGCCCCCGATAGGTCACATCGCATTGGTATTCGGCTATGATCAGGGCCAGACGGGCGATCTCTGCCGAGAAGTCCCGCAGTTCGATCCCACGGAAATTCTGGATGCTGATGTCGGATTCACGTGTCGCTTCACCACGTCGTTCGTTGATCTGCGCTTCAATCGCCCGCATCTGTTTGTAGGCAATGACAAGGAAGTTGCCCGATCCACAAGCAGGATCAAACACACGGATATTCGACATGCGTTTGCGCAGGTTCAGCAGCTTTTGCGGGCTGTCACCCGCACGGCCCAGATGATCCCGCAGGTCATCCAGAAACAGCGGGTTCAGTACCTTGAGGATGTTGGGAACGGATGTGTAGTGCATCCCCAGCATGGACCGTTCTTCATCGTCAGCCACAGCCTGGATCATGGAGCCAAAGATATCCGGATTGATCTGATCCCACGGTAGCCCGCCGATCTGGATCAGGTAGCGTTGAGCGATCAGGGAGAATTCCGGGACTTCATGGTTCCCTGAAAACAGCCCACCATTCACATAAGGAAATGTGTTGGCCCAGTTGGGGAGCTTGGCAGATGCACGGTCTTTGATTGGGGTGTCCATAGCGCGGAAGAGTTCGCCAATGACCTCGTGTGTGTTGGACCCGTCGCGTTTGGCGAAGGTATTGACCGTGGTGGTAAAGAGGTTCTCACCGCTCAGGATGTCCGTGTCTTCCGCAAAGAAAAGGAAGATCAGCCGAGCGATAAAGTGGTTCATATCATGACTACGGTTGCCCCAATCTGGGTTGTCTGTGCGCAGTGTGACGTAAAGCTTGTTCAACCGTAGCGTGGCACGGACATCGAATTCAGACTCGCTTAGTTGTTTGGTTTTGGACAGGCCAGCGAGAGGCCAGAAGAAGACGAAATGGTTGGGTAGGTCTGTATAGGAGCAGGCGATCACGTCACCGGTTTGTAAGTCTTCTGCTTCGATTTGCTGACCATCGGTGGCCAGCACAAAGCGGACCTTGTTACGTTTGGTTTGGGTTGCTTTGCTGTCCTTGAGGTTAGTCAGCGTTTCGGGAACTTCACCAGCATCGCAGGTCTTGATGTGGATCGAACCAGATTGCAGGACACCATCCATATCAGATTTGTTGGACGTGCCCTTACGCAGTTTCTTGGATCGTGCAGCCGAATTATCGAAGCATTCAAGGAAGGCATAGGGAAACTCTGATCCGTCGTATGACTGATCAGCGAGGTCTGAGATAGCTTGTTCAATTTCAACTGCGTTCACTCGTTACTTCCTGAAAATCATCTCGACGAACTCGGTGTGGTAATCTGTGTTAAAGTCACTGCCAGATGCCGGATCACGGATGATCCGTTCAATCTCGGTCTCGTAGACATTAGCCACAACATCGGCGATCTTTTCGGGTGACGGTTTAACCTTCAGCTTTTGGATCACATGCTGGACGAAGCTCACAACGGCCTTCATCCGCTGCACATCAACTGTGGAGGGCATGGTCACAAGCCTCCCCAATAGTAGATCGGGGAGAGAAACCTGATAGTACTTTGCGAGGTCTTCCAGCCGAGCCGCTGAAACCATTGATTGGCCATCCTCCATCCGAAACAGCGATACCTCAGAGAACCCAAGGTATGCTGCAGCATCTTTTGCGGAAATGCCAGCCCGCTTACGGGCGCGTTTAAGCTCCCAAGATATTTGCTTGTTTCGTTCTTTCTCATCCATGCCCCCTTTTATTACTTAATACGTAATCTGACGCCATCGCTTTCTATCAACTTCACGAGATACAGATTGACGAATCAGTACGTATTACGTAATAAGTAATAGTGCGATTACGAGAATTCCTAAAGTCCAACAATCTTCAGATGGCCCAATTTGGTGCGCAGATCGGCACCTCAGGACCAACAATATGCCGCATCGCCGGTGGGCAGGTTCCACGGCGAGATTTGATGATCAAAATCTATGAAGCCACCGGCGGGCTCGTGACACCAAACGATCTCGTCGGAATCACCTTAGATCGACCCCGATCTCGGGACGGGATGGTCGATCCCCAACAACCGAAATTGAATGAAGGAGAAACTCAATGAAGCGAATTTTGATAACACTGCTGTGCTTGGCATCACCTGCATTGGCCGATGACAGCAGCATGTATGAGAGTGTGGATGCGTTCATGGCTGACTTGGAGCAGATGGCGATCCGTTGCGGGGAAATGCCCGTTGGAAAAATTGAAGAAGAAATCTTTGGCCTCCGTTTCAGTCGTGGTTCAGGTGATCGCTGTACGCTTGGGCGCGGAGAAATTGATCCAAAGGTTGTCGCATTCTTCGCAGATCATGAGATATCATGGGCTGGCCTCGTAGATGATGAAAGCATCTGGGTTTCTGCTAAGTAACGGCTCTAACGCGATACCTTGTGCACCATAATCGACACCAATAAGCAACCTACCTATGCCACCATTTCGATCTCCCCTTTCAGTGGTTGCAATGCCCAAGCTTGCACGATTTGGAACAAGTCTAACCTGAGACTACTGATGTGATCGTCAGTAAGATTTCCCATCGATATGAAGTGCCAAACACGCAGAGGGTCCGCAGGGTTCACAATGAAAAGCCCATCATAGCATTCTGATGGGTACGTTTCGTGCCTGACACATTGGGTCTCGATGCAGTCCGGCTCGAATGCATCTTTGATTGAAAACGTTAGCTGCCCCGACTCGGCGATGTGATCCAATTTAAGCACGACCGTAACCGGATTGGTCGTATCCAAAATGAGGAATTGCTTTCCGACATCCGATGAAACGAAACGGGACCGAGGGTTGGATTTAATATGGACCGTTTTGTCTGAAACCACGGAATAGCGATCTTCCATTTTGCTATACCACCTCCAGTCGATGCAATCGTGGTAAGGCATAGGGGCTGAGCAACCAGACGCAACGCCCCGATCTCCTACTCGAAGGGCCTTGGTTGTTGGCTCCTGTCGCTTCAACGCATCAGCTTTGTTGTTGATTGAGGGTTCCATGGTGATGTTCCTTTTCCCAGCGACATTCACCGATGGGTTTTGATCTGAAATGAAGTGCCGATCTGGGTCGAAAACCGGTGGTGTTCGAACATCTGCTGAATTCTGGTGTACGCTCCAGATCGGCTATGAATTTAGACGAAGACTAAGGTATCAACTCTCTTCGGCAATCTGGTGAGCTATCCGATAGTATTCTGGATCAGCAACTACCAGACTAAGCCAGTCAATGAATTCCAATGCGCAATCGCTTGCTTCATGCAATAACGGTGACATCAGAACCTGCCTTCGAACCATTGAACAACTATTTACTTGGTATCGAATGCCAATGTGTTCGTTCTGATTACGGGGATTTACGACCACTGTAGTAGTAAGGCAGAAGGCCGGTGGCATTATCCGAAACTCCACTTCCGCTGGATCGATTGCTCGATCTTGCTCTTCGTACTCATAGTCGCCAACGAACAGCCGATCTACTATGATTTCAGTTGCATAAGCTTGCTCTGCGTCCATCCGCACATAAAAGGCGGCGAACCCATAATTTGTTCCCTCTTCATCAACTCGGAATACAGTGTACCGCCTTAATGGATCAACAATTTCTGCGCAGGTGACCGGCTGTGGATGCGGTGTATAACTCCCGACAACTCTTGGAGCCTTCGAAAGCGGTAGCATTCTAACAAACATTTCATTGGGCCTACCTGCGGCTTCGATTTCGTCTTGGACATCATCGGTCCACAGTATTTCTAGTTCAGAAGCCGACCTTGCTGTTGGTTGGTAAAGCCGTTGGTCGAATGATCTAAACACTTGCACATGTGCTGCCTGTTGATGGTACCACATATAAAGCTGTTTTTCGGCCTCAATACGTTCGGAGTTGTTCAATGTATGGGGCGTTTCTTCAATGATTGTTGGCATTTCTAATTATCCAATGCGTTGTCTCCAACGACCTCTCGCCGTTGGTAAATGTATTTAGGGAAAACTGTCCCGCAGATGACCCGGTTTGTCTGCCGTTGAAAAACGTCTTTAATATCAGGAACCTGCATCCACTTCGGAGTTGAAACCTTCTTCCAACGCGAAGTCTGCCGGTTTCTACTAAATACAAATGACGATGCGCCGCTTATGGCCATCGCATAGATGACAGGAAAGACACCAATGTTTGATACGAAATGGACAATAAGAGGCGTTGATAGCGAAGTCCGAGAAACAATGAAGAGCATTCATCTGCACACTGGTATCCCTTACGGCAGGCTGATCACCATGGCGTTATGGGAATGGATCGATACATTAGATGTGGAAGACCCGGTTCCAGTTACACTGCCATACGAAAAGGCGACGTGACACGTTTATTGCGACGTTTTTCCTTACCACACTCAAATTGCGAAGGCGTTGAAAATCAACATAACGCATCTGAAGAGATA
>NZ_JBDWVM010000016.1:0-4162 GCF_039984035.1 Planktotalea sp.
GAAGCCTACAAGCAATCGCGCGATCAGATCATTGCGCAACTAACGGATAAATGGGGCGAGGCACGCTAGACATTAGTCCGTTTCAGACAGGGCAATCATAAGATCGGCAAGTGTGCCGAGCGGTGCGCCATAATTATCTTCATTGCCATGAGCAACTTCCTGAAGGCCAATCAGCCCCGCATAAAACAGCTTTGGCAAATCGGGATTGGCCATTCCTAGCTGTTCAAAAATGCCCGACAAATGCGCCAGTCGCGCTCCGTCCACGCGGCGTACCGCCTGTTCAACGCGTTCATCAGATTTCGCCCAGGCGCGGATCGCAGGCTCAACCCCAACACCACCGTAGCCGTCAGGCAATTCGGTCGAAACCTTCGCAAGCGTACGGAGTTTTGCTTCCGGAGAGGGGATAGAGTCGAGCAAGACGATGATCTCTCGCGTCGCTTTTTCTTCCCAGTGCTCCAACATGCTGGCCTGAAAGGTCGGTACATCCTTAAAGTGCCAATAAAACGAACCTTTGGTCGTGCCCAATGAGCGCGCCAATGGCTCTGCTTTTAAGGTTTGTGGCCCATTTTCGGTTAAGGAGCGGAAACCCGCCACCATCCAATCTGTCTGCGTCAATCTGCTCATACCCTAACATACGTCAGCGTATTGACCGTCGCAAGACAGCTTACTATACGGTTGCGTATGGAGGACGACCTATGAAGAAAATCATGTGTATCGCAGCCGTATTGATGGCGCTGACAACAGGCTTGCATCTGTTTGGCGGAACGTCAGAAATTATGAACCCTATTCTTGAAACAGACATCCATCCGGTAATCAAAGGAACCTCGATGGTCGTGTGGCACGCGATTACGGCGATCCTTGCGCTGATGGCTATTGGAATATTCTACCTCGCGCGCAGCAAGAACGACGCCTTGGCCTATTTCATTATTGCGATCCAGCTCGCCTTCGCAGGGCTCTTTATCTTTTACAATGCGTCGATGTTGGATGCGCTTTTTGCGATGCCGCAATGGATCATCTTCCTCGGCATTCCCGCAGTTATGGGAGTATCTTTGTACAAAGATGCGTAATCAAAACTGCCTAAAACAAAAAAGCCCCCCGACGCGTTGCGCCGAGGGGCTCCTGCTCAAACTTTCGAAAACCGACTAGCCAAGCAAACGACGCGCGATAACCTGCGCTTGAATTTCGCCCGCACCCTCGAAGATGTTCAAAATCCGTGCATCGCAGAGGATACGCGAAATCTTGTACTCTAACGCGAAACCGTTGCCGCCATGAATTTGCAAAGCGTTGTCCGCAGCCGCCCAAGCCACGCGCGCACCAAGCAATTTCGCCATACCAGCCTCAAGATCGCAACGACGTCCTTCGTCCTTTTCACGGGCAGAGAAATAGCTCAACTGACGTGCGACCATAATCTCAACGGCCATCATCGCGAGCTTGCCAGAAACGCGTGGGAAGTTGATTAGACTCTTGCCAAACTGTTTGCGATCAATCGCGTATTGCATCCCTACATCGAGCGCCGATTGCGCTACGCCAATCGCGCGCGCGGCCGTTTGAATGCGCGCGCTCTCAAAGGTTTCCATCAATTGCTTGAACCCTTTGCCTTCTTCGCCGCCCAATAGGTTCTCGCCTTTGACGTGGAAGTTGTCGAACGCCAGTTCATATTCCTTCATACCGCGATACCCGAGCACTTCGATCTCGCCGCCGGTCATGCCGTCAGTCGGGAATGGGGCTTCATCTGTTCCGGGTGTTTTTTCCGCCAGGAACATGGACAAGCCTTTGTAGTTGCTTGTCTCGGGATCGGTGCGAGCGAGCAGGGTCATCACTTGGGTGCGCGCCGCATGCGTGATCCATGTCTTGTTACCCGTCACTTTGTAATCGCCGTTCTCATCTTTGACGGCTCGCGTGCGCAAGGAGCCGAGATCGGACCCTGTGTTCGGCTCGGTAAAGACGGCAGTCGGCAGCGTTTCAGCAGATGCGATTTGCGGTAGCCATTTGGCTTTCTGTTCATCCGTACCGCCCGCAATGATCAATTCCGCCGCGATTTCAGATCGCGTGCCGAGCGAGCCAACACCGATATATCCACGCGACAATTCTTCGGACACGACGCACATGGAGGCCTTTGAGAGGCCGAAACCACCAAATTCTTCTGGGATTGTCAGGCCGAATACACCCATCTCGGCCAATTCATCGATGATCTCCATCGGGATCAATTCGTCCTTGAGGTGCCATTCATGTGCGAAGGGCTCGACCTTCTCCACAGCATAGCGGCGGAACTGATCACGGATCATTTCGAGTTCTTCATCAAGGCCGGAAGCACCAAACATCGTCGCGCCAGATTGCTCTTGCATCAGCTCTACCAAACGCGTGCGCGCGGCTTGTGTGTTGCCTTGCTGGGTCAACGTCATCACAGCAGGTTCGGTTAATGCACGCGAATCTTCTTGGGAAAGACCGATATCTTGCAGTCGCAGAATCTCTCCCTGATTCATCGGGATGCCGCCATAGATCTGCCAGAGGTATTCACCAAAAGCGATTTGGTGGATCAACTGTTCTAGCTCACCAAAGGTGCCTGCGTCTTGCTGACGTTCAGCCCAGCCTTGCATCTGGCGCAGGCTTTCAACATAGGTTGCAAGCCAAGCGAACCCGTGGCTAGCTGTTTGATTTTCTTCGATAAGTGCGTTTGAGACACGACCGTCCGCGCTGACTGTTTCGCGTAGGCGTTCCCGCGCGAGATCAAGGATCGTTTCCGCAGGCGTGACTGCCGCCTTGGTCAATTGCAGGAGGTTAGGGAGGATCACCGGAGTTGTCATTGTCATATCCTGTCCGTCATGTGCCATCGAAAATCTCTCTTGTAATGCGTCACCGTTACCTAATCCTTTCGCAGTTGCAGCGCAACATAAATGCGAATTAGTTTATTTTTTTGTTTTTATATTGCGCGGTGGATTTCTGATAATTCCGCGCTACGCATCAAATCCACCCGCTGTTATGACATAGCATGGATTCAATTTTTACGATTCTCCCGCTTTCACTTTACCTTTTCGCGCTTGTTGTCGCGTTCTTTGCTGGGGTTGTGAAGGGAATGGTCGGCTTTGCTTTACCGACGATCTTGGTGTCTTCCCTGAGTACTGTCATGCCGCCCGAACTGGCTTTGGCGGGTATGATTGCGCCCACATTCGTGACCAATATGATGCAAACCTTACGTTACGGTCTGCGCGCGACTTGGGAGGTCATTGTCGATTTCCGTGCCTTCCTGTGCATTGGTGGTCTCGCGCTTTTCGGCGCCGCTCAATTGGTGCCCCATCTACCGACCAATGTGTTCTTGATCATCATGGGGGCAAGCATAACCAGCTTTGCGATTTGGCAATTGTCCAACTTTGGTCCAACGCCCGGGTCTTGGGGGCAAAGCAAGGTTTTGGACCTCTTCTTTGGTGGACTTGCTGGGATTTCAGGGGGGCTAACAGGCATGTGGGGTCCACCGACGGTGGCATACCTCACAGCGCTTGGTGCAGAGAAACGTCAGCAAATGCTGGTTCAAGGTGTCGTCTATGGGCTTGGCGCGTTTCTTCTGGTCGTTGCGCATTCAAAATCAGGTATCTTGAATGCTCAAACCATTCCTTGGAGTCTTTCGCTCTTGCCGACTGCGATTTTGGGCATGTGGGTTGGGGGGCGCGTCTCTGACCGCTTTGATCAAGCAACCTTTCGCAAAGTGACATCATTTGTTTTGGTGTTCGGCGGGCTCAACCTGCTGCGGCGCGGCATAATGGGCTAACTCTAACGCCCGCTTGAGAACACTTGCAGCAATTGATGCGGAGCGGTGCGCGCAAGGCGCAAGGCTGGCCAACTCGCCGCGACAAGAGCGGCCAGCGCTGAAACAAGCGCCAAGATCAGATAGGATTTCGGGAAGACGAACATGGGCAGTTGCCATCCAAAGGCGGCCACGTTCACCACAGCGAGCAAGGCCCAAGACAAAGCAAGGCCAAGAGGGATGGCTAGGATCGTCACACAAACGGCCAAGACCACGGATCGTAACAGCTCCAACTGGCCCAATTGTTTGCGCGTGATCCCAAGGGCCCAGATAGGCGCAAGCTGCGGCAGGCGCATTTGGCTCAAGGTGAGAAGGCTCATCATGATCGAAAAACCAGCGACGCTGAGGGTCAAAACATTCAAG
>NZ_JBDWVM010000017.1:0-3717 GCF_039984035.1 Planktotalea sp.
TTTTCATGCTTTTCAGTACACTTGCGTTTGCGATAATGAACGGTGATTGCCTGTTTGAACGGGAAAACGCCAAGATTGCCGGTAATATCGAGCGTCTTTACGAGGGTACCAAACCGGCCGTCATGAAACGATACGGCGAAAGCGATGATCGCACGGATGAGGTGATCTAGAAACTACTCGCGCGCGGCGGCATCAAATACGGCGATTGCCATTATGGGATCGCTTGGGCGCGATGATTGCGCGCCGCCAATGGCTTCGCGCGACAGGGCCAAACGCGCCCCACTCTCGATCCACTCAAGCTGCGCCGCGCTGAGCTTGATCGCGCCCACAGGGGCCGCCGGCAAAACGCCGAGCGTTTCAAAAATCTCCGCCGACGACATCAACCAAAGCGCGTGCACGCGCCCCTCTTTCAACGGTGCACCTGTCTGTTCAAAACGAAGTAAATTCGTGCCCGCGATCAAAGCCACGCGCAAGTGATACTCCGTGTCAGCGACACTCATCTCTGCGCGTAAAACATCTGGTATCTGTGCCTGTTGCTCGGAACTGCTGGCCACCCAATAGGCCAGCAAAGCCGCGCCAATCCCGCCAAGGGCAAATTCCCAAATCCGCATGCGCCGCCGCCATGGCAAGCGATTCTCGCTCCAAAGCTCGCGTTTGAGATGCCCTAGCACCGTCGCCGTTGCTTCGGGTGTGTCGATATCCATGCCAAGCGCCGTGAATTGTTCACGCCAATGCGCGACATCTGCCTGCGCTTTGGGATCAGACTTTAGTAATTTCTTAAAATCCCTTAACTCCTGCCCCTCAAGCACCCCGAGCACAAATTGACGCGCCAAGTCGCTCTGCTCGTGCGAGCCGTGCGCGCCTATTCCATCCTCGTCCGTCACTTCAGTGCGCTCCTCAAGCTTTAGAAACTCTTGATATTTCATTTGAACAGTAACGATTTGGATGCACAAGACACCTGCCTTTTTCGACCAGAGATCACCCGCGCTATGGGCTATCAAAAAATGCGATATCACCTCTGACAAATTGTCCTATCAACCACAGCTTAGGCTAAGTCACGCAACGTCTTAAGCAAATAAGCCATTCAACTTTAGAGGCAGTGATTTTTGCGGCGCCCTTCCCCTTGTCCTTGGGTTAGATATGTTGCACCACATGCTTTGAAGAGGCGAACGCTCATTAAGCGCAAGACAAGGACGACACCATGGCCGACGGGATGCTCGACATCGATACTAAACCAACAGAAGACATCTCGGTCCGCGAGGTCTTTGGTCTGGACACAGACATGGTTGTCAAAGGATTTGCAGATCGTACAGATCGCGTTCCAGAACTCGACAGCACATATAAATTTGATCCTGACACAACGATGGCCATCCTTGCGGGTTTCTCGCACAACCGCCGCGTCATGGTTCAAGGTTACCACGGCACGGGTAAATCCACGCATATCGAGCAAGTCGCATCGCGCCTGAACTGGCCTGCGGTTCGCGTTAACCTCGACAGCCACATCTCCCGTATCGATTTGATCGGTAAAGATGCGATCAAACTGAAAGACGGCAAACAGGTTACTGATTTCCAAGAAGGCATCTTGCCTTGGGCCCTGCGCAACCCGACAGCGATCGTATTCGATGAATATGACGCCGGCCGCGCAGACGTTATGTTCGTGATCCAACGTGTTCTGGAAGTCGACGGCAAACTGACTCTGCTCGATCAGAACCAAGTGATCAACCCGCACCCCTACTTCCGTATTTTCGCAACCGCGAACACGGTTGGCTTGGGTGACACGACGGGTCTCTATCACGGCACCCAACAGATCAACCAAGGTCAGATGGACCGTTGGTCCTTGGTCGCGACGCTCAACTACCTCAGCGTTGAAGCGGAAAGCCAGATCGTTCTGTCCAAGAACCCGCACTACAACAACGAGAATGGCCGCAAGACCGTCAAGCAGATGGTCAAAGTTGCAGACCTCACGCGCACGGCCTTCATGAACGGTGATCTTTCTACCGTTATGTCCCCGCGTACAGTGATCGCATGGGCACAAAACGCAGAGATCTTCCGCGATGTAGGTTACGCATTCCGCCTGTCCTTCCTCAACAAATGTGACGAACTTGAGCGCCAAACGGTTGCTGAGTTCTATCAACGTTGCTTTGACGAAGAACTGCCAGAAAGCGCGGCGAGCCTGACAATCGCCTAGCCAACCTTAGGGTGGCCACATGCATCTGGGATTGATCGGCGGCATCGGGCCTGCATCGACAGTCGTTTACTATCAAAGGCTTACAAGCGCCATGCGCGCGCTTGGTCAGCCTCTTGATCTGACGATTGTCAACGCGGACGCAAATACGCTGGTCAAGAACAACCTTGCAGACGATCGCGCAGCGCAGGCAGACGTTTACGCCGATCTGATCAATCGTCTGAAAAATGCAGGGGCAGATTGCGCGGTTCTCACATCTTTGGGCGGGCATTTTTGTTTCGATGAAACCGTGCCACTCTCAGGATTGCCCTTGGTCAGCGCCGTCACCCCGCTCGATGCGTATTTCGCAAAAGAGGGACTAAAGACAGTTGGCCTTTTGGGAACCGAAGTGGTGATGCGCACGGCGCTTTATGGTCAACTGGCCAAAACTGCGACGGTGGCCCCAGATGATCTAGAGGCAGCTGGCGCGTCATATCTGGACATGGCGCTCAGCGGGCACTGCACAGACGAAACACGCGATTTCTTCCTCGAAGAAGGTCGCAAGCTGGTAAATGACAAAGGCGCAGATGCCGTGGTTCTCGCGGGAACTGATCTGGGCCTCGCCTTTTACGGGCAAACAACAGAACATAGAGTGATCGACGCACTTGATGTGCATGTTGATCTGCTTGTCGATCTTGCGACAGGTAAAGCAAATTTGAACGATCACGCGGTAGGTGGACAGTAATGGCAAATCAATCTGACAATCCGGCAGATCCTTTTAAAAAGGCCCTCGCGGAAGCCACCAAAGTCATGGCGAATGATCCTGAGTTGTCGATCACCTATACGGTCGACCCCTCTGGCATGTCCGGCGATTCCATGCGCTTGCCGCAGGTCTCCCGCCGTATGACCCGTGAGGAAGTCTTGATCGCGCGCGGCACCGCCGACGCTTTGGCGATGCACCGCAAATTCCACGATGACAGCACCCATTCGCGCTATGTCCCACGCGGCGAAACCGCTCGTGAGCTCTATGAAGCGATGGAGACCGCGCGCTGCGAAGCCATGGGCGCGCGCGATATGCCGGGAACCGCTGGCAACATTGACGCCAAGATCGGCAATGAGGCCCTGCGCAAGGGCTACGATCAAATCCGCGAAGCGGCAGATGCGCCTTTGGCGACCGCTGCGGGATATCTCGTGCGTCACCTCGCAACAGGCCGCGATCTGCCCTCTGGTGCGCAAAATGTGATGAACCTCTGGAAAGGCTTCATTGAAGAGCAAGCCAGTGGCACGCTCGACAGCATCGATGACCTGCTGGATGATCAAGCCGCATTCGCGAAACTCTCACGCCAGATCATCCAAGACCTTGGTTATGGTGACCAGCTCGGCGATGACCCGGATGAGCTAGATGATGAGGCCGAAAACGACGCTGAAGACAACGGTGAGGATGATCAGGAGCCGGATAGCTCTGGTCAGGATGACGATTCCCAAGACATGGATGACGCCTCCCCTGAGCAATCTCAGGAAGAGCAGCAAGATAGCTCGCAGGCGCAAGTCTC
>NZ_JBDWVM010000018.1:0-17762 GCF_039984035.1 Planktotalea sp.
ATCATGGAGGGCCGAGAGGACGACATTCGCCCCTGCGTCGGCGCGACCTACTGTTTGGACCGCATTTATGAGGCAGGCGACGCGCTCTGTATCCATAACGCCGCCACGGGACGCGAGTTGACGATGCCTCATACGATCAAAGCTGCTGCGACAAGGCGCAAGGTTGTTGTGGTGGGCGCGGGCCCTGCCGGCCTTGAGGCCGCGCGCGTGGCTGCGGAGCGCGGACATGAGGTCGTCGTGTTTGAGGCCCAACCAGACCCGGGCGGTCAGGTGCGTCTCACGGCGCAAAGCCCCCGTCGCCGCGAGATGATGTCCATCATCGATTGGCGCATGGCGCAGTGTGCGGCGCGCGATGTGACATTTCATTTCAACACGTGGGCGGAGGTTGCTGATGTCACCGCGCTGGGCCCCGATGTTGTCATTGTTGCGACGGGCGGCATGCCCAATACCGAGCTGTTCGAAAGCGGTCAGGATGCGAGAGACGTTATCACGTCTTGGGACCTCATCGCGGGGGACGTCGCACCTGCGCAAAACGTTTTGATCTACGATGAAGCGGGGGATCATGCGGGATTGCAAGCCGCGGACATAGCTGCCGCAGCGGGATCAACGGTGGAGGTTATGACCCCCGACCGGACCTTTGCCCCCGGCGTGATGGCGATGAACTTGGTGCCTTACATGCGCGCGCTTCAAGACAAAGAGGTGACGTTTACGGTAACACACCGGTTGCTTGATGTTGAAAGACGCGGCAACAAACTGACGACAACGATTGGGACGGATTATAGCGATTTTACGAAAGAAAAGGACTATGATCAGGTTGTTATCAACTATGGCACGATGCCTTTGGATGAGCTGTATTTCGATCTTAAGCCGCTCAGCTCAAACGGAGGTGCTGTAGACCATGACGCGCTGATCGACGGTGCGCCGCAGACGATTGAACGCAATGAAGAGGGGCGCTTTCAGCTCTTTCGGATCGGCGATGCGGTGTCTGCACGCAATACTCATGCGGCCATTTATGATGCATTGCGCTTGGTCAAGGATATCTAGAGTTTCTGGAAAGGCGCGAAGAGCGAGAGCGCTTTAAGGCCGTGGTTCAACCGTTTTTACGGGGCTTCGCTCGTTTCAAATGAGTCTCAAAGGCATCGACTAGTATCGGACTTCGTTTCCTTGACAAATAGGGCCACGTCCATTCCTTTTGCTTTGGCAAATGGGCATTAACAATAATGACTAAACCTATTCTTCTAGGCAGTGAGATTTACGCGCGCACGGGGCGAACTTCCAAACACCCTCTTGCGTGGCCAAAAACGGCACCGACGTTAGAAGTGATCCGAAATTTTGCATGGTTTGATCCTGACAGCTACGTTGAAGCGTCCAAGATTTTCCCCCGCAGGCTACGCGCATTTCATGATCCAGGATATGTTGATGCGGCCTATGATGCAGAAGCACGGCAGCGCGTCAGCCCTGAGATAAGGGCGAAATACGGGCTTGGTGGCGGTGATAACCCAATTTTTCCGAGCGTTATTGAGCGTGCAGCCACGGCGTGCGGCGTTGCGTTGAAGGCGGCGGAATTGCTTGCAGGGGGCGGTGTGGTTCATAGCCCCCTTGGCGGTGCCCATCATGTGCATCCGGCGCGCGCGGCTGGCTTTGGCTATTTCAACGATCTGGTGCTGGGTATCTTGGCGATGCAGGACACAGGTGTAAAGCGCATTGCTTACATCGATCTAGATGCACATCACGGCGACGGGGTCGAAGCCGCCTTTGCCTATGACCCCAACGTTTTGACCCTGTCAATTCACGAGGAAAACTGCTGGCCTTACAGCGGCACGGAAAGTGATCCGTCCTATGGAGTCTACAATTTCTGTGTCCTAGCCGGTTTCAATGATAGCGAGATGTCATATTTGTTGGACACCGCGGTCTGTCCCATTGTCGATAATTTCGCGCCTGAGGCTATCGTTATCCAAGCTGGCTCAGATTCCTTGGAAGATGACTTGATGATGAAGCTAAGCCTGTCTAACCGCGCTTACTTCAATGCAATTGAACAACTTCGCCATATGGCCCCACGCATCTGGGTAACAGGTGGCGGGGGATATAACCCTTGGGCCGTTGTGCGGTGCTGGGCCGGAATTTGGTGTGTCTTGAACGACCGTGATCCGAGCGCCGAGCCGCGCTGCGCTATTGAACAAGATATCATAGAGAATATGCGCCAATGGCCCACGGTGAGCGCGCCGCCAGATAATTGGCTTTCGACATTGGTCGATCAAGAGCGTCCAGGTGAGGTGCGTGAAAGCGTTAAGTTGACGGCCAAGAAATTGATCCCGTCATAGTTCCCCATGGTCTTACAAAGTTGGCAAAAAAAACGGGGCCCCGTAAGAGGCCCCGTTTCTTAAACGTCACTCAAGGGAGTGATTATTCTTCAGATGCTTCTGCCTCTGGTGCGTCAGCCGCCTCTTCACCGGAGTCTTCGTTTTCAGCAGATTTCAGGCCAGATGGCGCAGAGATGTTTGCAATAACGAAGTCACGGTCGATTGTTGGCTTTGCGCCAGCAGGAAGCGTGATGTCAGAAATGTTGATCGTATCGCCAACGTCCAGACCAGTCATGTCAACAACCAGCTTCTCAGGAATGTCACCAGCGGTCACAACCAGTTCGACTTCTGGGCGAACTGTGGTCAGAACGCCGCCGCGCTTGATGCCCGGTGCTTCTTCTTCGTTGATGAACTCAACTGGGATGAACAAAGCGATCTTTGTTGTGCGGCGCAGGCGCATGAAATCGACGTGCGTTGGCAAATCTTTAACAACGTGACGCTGAACGTCGCGGCAGATAACGCGAACGTCGTCGTGGCCTTCAACTTTCAGGTTCAGCAAAGTTGACTTAAAGCGGCCTGCTTTCAGGGCTTTGAGCAGAACTTTGAACTCAACGTTGATCGGTAGTGGATCTGCATCGCCACCAAAGACGATACCAGGTACTTTATCTTCGCGACGTGCTTGACGAGCGGCGCCCTTGCCTGTCCCCGTACGGACCTCAGCGTGGAAATCAGGAATTTCTCCAGCCATTTTGTATTCTCCAAATGTTAGAGCGAAGTGCCTCCAAGGCTGTCACCTCGCGTGAAGTCGCGCGTATAGACGGGAATCGCGTGCATGGAAAGC
Source organism: Planktotalea sp. (assembly GCF_039984035.1). Classification (GTDB taxonomy): domain Bacteria; phylum Pseudomonadota; class Alphaproteobacteria; order Rhodobacterales; family Rhodobacteraceae; genus Planktotalea. The sequence continues at coordinate 3,142 of NZ_JBDWVM010000018.1, forward strand.
TTATTTTGCGGCGCTAAATAGGAGCCCATTGGAATAGGTCCTTCTCGCGCTTTCTAATGCGGCGAAGGCAAGGAGCGACTTGATTCAACCAGTCGTAGCAAAGCTTGTTTTCACCAGATAGAAAAGTTGGTTGTTCTGGTATCGGAAACGGTCTTTTTCCTGTGGCGGACTAGAAGGCAGCCTTTTCCATCTCAAGCGCTTAAAATTTCGGCAACTTCTTGCAAATGCTCGGGGAAGTCCCGTTTAAGGTGATCGCTTCTTTGAGTTTCCCCCTTGAAAAACAGGGCTGTGAAGGGTGAAAATGGATGAGTTTTTAAAGTGGTTCATCTTTTATTTAATTGTGTGCCCTAGGTAATGTTTCGGGGGAATCTACCGTGCCAGTCGATATTAATCAGTATATTTATGGTAATAGTCTTGTGAACTATGCGGGTGGCTCTGCCCAAAGCAATGTTCCCTACTGGCTTGGCCAGCTCAGCGATGCCGCCGACAACACATATGCGGTAAATGGCGGATATGGTTTCTTGCGCCAGTATGCTGATCGCGATGAGCCGGGGAATGAGTGGGGATTTCAGGGCGTCGAAGGCGTTTGGAATTCTGACACAGCAGATTTTGACGAAGTCTCGTTTGATTCCGTCATGATTACGCCGGCGAACTTTATCCAAGGCATTGCGCCTGACGCAAACTACGCGGACGATACGCGTTCACCCTTGGATGCGACGATTGAAACGGTTCAATCTACAGTGGCGGATCAACCGGACGCGCAGATATTTATCTATGAAGGTTGGGCTGATCTGGGCAGCGATTTTGGTTACCCCGTTTCGGAAAGCCAGCTTGACGAATATCACGCCTACAATGCTGGTGCTTATCATGACTGGTACGTCGATCTTGTCGATGGCGTGAACGAGGCCGTGCCTGAGGCCAATGTTCAGCTTATTCCAGTCGCTTCAGTGATGGCAGAGCTCTTCCTAGATGGCCCGCTTGAAGGTTTGACGCTAGACGATCTTTACGTTGATAGCGCGCCGCATGGCACAGAGACGGTCTATTTCTTATCCAGTTTGATCACTTATCCTGCGGTGTTTGGTGAAGCCCCGCCAGCAGACTTTGACGTGCCAGATACGGTGCATCCGCTTGTTGCGGAGAATTATGCGTTGTTGAACGATCAGATCGCTGAACTGATGGGCGTTGAGACAAGCGTTGAGCCGGTCGAAGAGGTTGTGATCAACGCTGACCCCGTGGTGGTTAATGATGTTGCCGAACTGAATCAGGACGAACTGATCGTAATTGATGTTTTGGCGAATGATAGTGATGCGGATGGTGATGCTTTGTCTGTGGTCTCTGTTGGTGAGGCCACTTTCGGTTTGGCTGAGATTGCAGGGGGTCAGGTTGTCTACACGCCTGATCCAGAATTCGTCGGCGCTGATGGCTTCACTTACACGGTAAGCGATGGTGCAGGCGGCGTTGTTGAAGGTCGCGTCGATGTTCAAGTACTGCCCGTTGAGCCTGAACCGATTGTGGTACCAGAGGTAACGCCCGAGCCGGAAGAGGAAGTTGAACCTGAGGTGATGCCCGAGCCAGTTGAGGAAACTGAGCCAGAGGTCGCGCCCGAGCCGGTTGAGGAAACTGAGCCAGAGGTGACACCCGAGCCAGTTGAAGAAGCTGAGCCAGAGGTAACGCCCGAGCCGGTTGAAGAAGTTGAGCCAGAGGTGACGCCTGAGCCGGTTGAAGAGATTGAGCCAGAGGTGACGCCCGACCCTGAACCAGACACGGAGCAAAGCAACCAAGGCTTTAGCGCTGCTTATTTTGCTGTTTCAAGCGATGTTGCATTGTTGAGTGACGTGGATTTCTCGGGTGAACCAACGGAAACTGGTAGTGTCGACGCTCTGCAATACCTCGAGGTGACAGAGTCCTTTATTCCCGGTGGGGACGAAGATTTCTTTGCGGCGCAATACAGTACGGTTCTGAATGTCGGTGAGGCTGGCGCGCATGAGATTTTCTTGCAAGCTGATGATGAAGCCAGAGTTTTGTTTGACGGCGTCGAAGTGTTGAACACCAGCGAGACTGCTGCGGGCGATTTGACCTCGGTTTGGCTCGACTTGGAAGAGGGCAGCCACGATGTGACGGTCCAATATCTCGAAGTCGCAGGCGAGCAATCTCTGAACCTGAATTGGACAGGCCCGTCTACGGATTGGGAAGTTGCACCGCTGACTGGCACTGTAGGCGACAACGTTGCACCTGACCCAGTGGCAAACGCAGGCGATGAAAGCCCTGTCGTGGTCGTAGATGAGGGCTCCGCAGAGGAACCAGAGGAAGTTGTTGAGACACCTATCGTTGAGTCTCCTCCTGTCGATGATGGCAACGCTGTGGAAGACGAACCTGTTGTGGAAGACACTGGTCCCGGGCGGGGGCCAGGCGGACGTGGGCGACCCGAGAGAGACGAGATCGACCGCAATGGACCGAAAGGACCTAAGGATCCACATGCGGACAATGCGGATGAGTTGCAGGCGATTTTGAGCCTCTTCAGCGATGACGTTATGGAGCGTTCCAAGGAAGAGGCAATCGCCTTGGCTGCCAAAGAAGAATTGGCTGACGCGAGTAAATCATCCGAGGACTTCTTCTTCTAACTTTTGAACCGAGCCCTGTTTTTTTCGGGTGACAAAAGTTAGACCATGCAAAAGCTGGCTGCAGGAGGACTTACACTGAATGAGCATCATCGTCATCAACCCGAATTCAAACGATGCGGTGACAGAAGGTCTTCGTGCATCTCTAAGCGCCTTTCCAGATGTGGTCTGCCTGACCTTGTCAGAGGGGCCGTTTGGGATCGAAAGCCAACGTGACAGCGATTCAGTCATCGTTCCAATGCTGGCGCTGATGAAGCAGCGCCAAGATGCGAGCGCCTTCGTGATTGCCTGTTACTCCGATCCGGGCATCGATGCGGCGAAAGAAATGAGCCCTGTGCCTGTCTTTGGCATCCAAGAGGCGGGAACCGCCATGGCGATGTGCCGAACAGATACCTTCGGGGTCATTGCGATCGGGCAGCCGTCAATCCTGCGTCATCGAAAATATATGCGCCGTCTAGGTGTGCTGGATCGTCTCGCTGGCGAACGCGCCCTCAACATGAGCGTCGACGACACCGCGCGTGGGGCAAATACGTTTGAGCGTATGGTAGAAGTTGGTCGCGAATTGATCGATAAGGACGGCGCAGAAAGCCTTATTCTAGGCTGCGCAGGTATGGCGCAACATCGCGCTAACCTTGAGAAGGCCCTGGGCGTTCCGGTGATCGACCCGACCCAAGCGGCCGTGGCAATGGCTCACGGCACGATACTAGCTTCCTCTCTCTAAAATATCCCCGCCGGAGGCTGCGGGCATGGCGTGAGCCATGCTTATCAAGCATGCGCCGCAAGGCGCATTCTATTAAGGTAATACCGAAAGCCAGAACCACGCAGAAAAGATTGAGAGCGCTGTCGCTAGCAACACGCTCGATGCAGCGACGCGCTGGGCGGACTGATAGACGCTGGCGAAAATATAGACATTGATCCCCGGCGCCATAGCAGAGGTCATGACAGCCGATCTGAGCGCTGCATCACTCAACTCATTTATGCCGCCAAGCAAGAACACCAAAGCAGGGTGCAAGATCAGTGAAATCGCGCAGGTGAACAGGATGACTTTGATGTCGCCCTCTGGTCGATAACGATACAAAATGCCACCCAGTGCCAAAAGCGCCGTTGGCAGGGCAGAGCGTACCAACATGTCAACAGCCGCTTGAAACGCCTCTGGTAGGTTCACGCCTGATAGATTCACGATGAAGCCAAGCGCGAGGCCGATAACCAAACTATTGCTAAACATCGCTTTGAGGACTTTAGCGGGAAGCGCCGCCATGGCTGTTCCCGCTTCACGGGCGCGCACAAGTTCCATCAATGTTATGCCAATCGCATAGCAAAAGGGCGAATGCACTGCGATGATCGCATAGTTCCCCGCCAGCGCCTCGGTGCCATAAGCGCGCTCTGTGATGGGCAGGCCGAGCAAAACCGTGTTGGAGAACAGGGCGCAAACACCAATCGCGACGCAATCCTGCAAGGAGCGTCCAAACAGATAACGCGCGCCTAAGAAACCGACAGTGAAACAGATAATGGCACCAGTGTAGAAGCTCAAAAGCAACTTGGGGTCAAAGCCGGTTGATAGATCAAGATGCGCAATCGCATTGAACAGCAGGCAAGGGATCGCGATTTGCTGGGCGAATTGCATCGTGCCATCGACGGTGCTTTCGCTGACGATTTTCCGCCAGACCAGCACATAGCCGAAACCGACCAGCAAAAAGACAGGTAAAATGACGGTGATCAGAGCCTGCATCAGATGTTAGACATCATAGCTGAATTGCATCCCGTCATAGGCAGGGCGCACATGATCAGGCGTCTCGGCATTTACGGCCTCATAATCCAAGTCGATATGCATGTTGGTGATGACGGCATTGGGCACTTTGGATCGTTCGATCCATTCAAGCGAGTTGTCCAAATGTGAATGGCTTGGGTGCGGCGTGCGGCGCAGCGCATCCAGAACCCAGCAATCGGCGCCATCAATGGCGCTCCACGCTTCATCGCTCATGTCGGAGACGTCGGGCAGATAGGCCAGCGGTCCGACGCGAAACCCAAGCGCGGGGATTGTGCCGTGTTGAATTTCAAAAGGCGTAAGCGCGAGTACTCCGCCTTCACCCTCGATCTCAAACGGGCCATCAATGGTGTGCAAGTTTAGGATCGGCGGGTAGGGCGAGCCTTCGGGCTGTACAAAAGCATAGCCAAAGCGCGAGATGAGATCGTTCTGCGTTGCGCCATCTGCCCAGACAGGAAGCCGCGCACGCATGTTGATGACGATCATGCGCAGATCATCAATGCCGTGCACATGATCTGCATGACTATGGGTGTAAACAACCGCGTCGAGCGTGCCGACCTCTGCATCTAAAAGCTGGCTACGCATATCTGGCGTCGTATCGATAAGCACGCGTGTCGTCCCACCTTCACTGATGCGTTCCACCAGCATGGAGCAGCGACGTCTGCGGTTCTTGGGGTTGCTCGGGTCGCAATCCCCCCAAACGCCGCCAAGACGGGGCACGCCGCCAGACGAGCCGCAGCCAAGTATGGTGAAGCGCAGCTCAGCCATTAGGCAGCGACCTTATATGCGGCGACCTTGGTGAATAGGCGTTCGAAGTTTGCTTCGGTTTGGGCCGCGAAATCTGTGATATCCATGTTGAAAACCTCCGCGCCGACGCCCGCTGTAAAGGCTGTGTAGGCGGGTTCATTGCGTTTGCCGCGACGGGGCACAGGGGCAAGATAGGGGCTATCGGTTTCGACCAAGATACGCTCCACTGGCGCGGTAGCAAAGATATCGCGCACCTCTTGCGATTTTGGGAAGGTCGCGATGCCTGACATGGACAGGTAGAAGCCAAGGTCGAGACAGCGTTTGGCCAGCTCAGGACCAGAGCAATAACAATGCATCACGCAGGAATAGGCGGTGTTGCGAAATTCTGCACTAAGCATGTCGGCCATATCCTCATCCGCGGCGCGCGCGTGGATGATCAGGGGCAGGCCGGTGCGTTGGGCAGCTTCGATATGGATGAGCAGAGATTGCTTTTGGATCTCCGCGCTTTCGGCGGTGTAGTGGTAATCCAACCCGCTTTCGCCAATGCCGACAAATTTCGGATGGCTGCTCATTGCGATGAGTTCATCGACACTGGCGAGCGGTTCTTCGGCGGCGCTCATCGGGTGGGTGCCAGCGGCGTAGAAGACAGGGGCGTTCGCTTCGGCCAGTGCGCGCACGGAGGGTTCATTCTTCAGGCGCGTGCAGATCGTCACCATGCGGTGCACGCCAGCCTCGCGAGCGCGGTCCAAGATATCGGGCAGTTCGCCTTCGAAATCAGGGAAATCAAGGTGGCAATGGCTGTCTGTAATGCGGGGCGGTGTGGTCATGGTGATCCTCGGCCTGAAATTGGTCGTGGCGGGATCAGACGGCCGCCTGCGAGATATATCTCAGGGTATCTAGGATGAGAGCGGAAGGGTCAAGGTTCACAGCGCGTCCATGGCGCAGCTTTGCATCCACCTCTTGCGCAACTTCGGCCCAGCGGCGCGCTTGATGCGGGTTGGGGGACAGGCGCGCGATCATCTCCGCCTCGCCCTGCGCGGCTTCTGGCGTGGGCGTCACGCCAAGCGAACCTGCGCGTGCAAGGCGGGCGAGCGCGAGTGCGATGAGATCGACGAGCATATCCAGTTTGTCCTCTGCGCCGCGCTGCGCAGCTGCATCGGCAAGGCGCAGCGCGCGGGAGCGGTCCATGCGGGGCATGCCGGCGAAAAGGCCAACGAGTTCGCTGTAGATCGCAGGGCCAGAGAGGTTGATCATGCGGATCGCTTCGCCAACAGAACCAGAGGTGAGCGCGGCAAGCGCGTCTTGATCGAGGTCTGTTTCCGGCATTGCCAGGCGCAGTGCTGTCGTCATGTCGTCATGGCCGAGCGGCGACAGTCGCAATTCGCGGCAGCGTGAACGGATCGTCGGCAAGAGGCGGGATGGTTGATGGCTGACAAGCAACAACGTGGCGCGCTCGGGTGGTTCTTCCAGCAGTTTCAGGATCGCGTTGGCCGCGTTGACGTTCATTTCATCTGCCGCATCGACGATCACAACGCGCCGTCCGCCATCAGCAGAGGACATCGCGAAGAAGTTCTTGAGCTTGCGCACCTCTTCTACGGTGATCTGCGATTTTAGACGTTTGGTTTTTTCATCAACGGGACGGCGTAATACGAAGAGACCCGGTTCAGCGCCAGCCGCCATGCGACGCGCGACGGGGTGTTCGGGGTCTGTATCCAGCGTTGTCGGGGGCGGCGGCGCGCCGAACATGCCACCATCATCGATGGGTTGGCTCAGCAAAAAGCGCGCGATGCGATAGGCGAGGGTCGCCTTGCCCACACCGCGCGGGCCGATCATCAACCAACCGTGGTGCAAACGGCCTGTGTTGTACGCGTCGAGAAAGCCTGCCTCCGACGCGGTTTGGCCTATCAGCTGTGCCGTATCACGCGGGTGGATTGCACCAAGAACGCGGTCGGGTTCTGGCAGGCCATCGTCGCTCACTGGATGTGCGCCTTGATCACGCCAAGCGTATCGGCGGCAATCGTATCAATGTCGCGTGCGGCATCGATGATGCGGAAACGCTCCGGTGCGCTGGTGGCGAGATCAAGGAACCCTGAGCGCATTGCCTTTTGCAGACCTGCGCCGAAATCTTCAAAGCGACTGTCGATGCTGTCACGCTCCACCGCGCGTGTGTGCGACACATCTGGGTCCATATCAAAGAGCAATGTGAGGTCAGGTTCGCGGCCAATCATCAGATCGTGGAGCTGGTCCACTAGCGCACGCAAATCACCGCGACTGAGACCCTGATACATGCGCGTACTGTCGGCGAAACGATCACAAATGACGATTTTACCTGCTTCGAGCGCGGGTAGGATTGTCCGCTCCATATGATCGCGGCGGGCAGCGGTGAACAAAAGGATTTCCGTTTCGGCAGACCAGCGATCAGGCTCGCCCTGCAAAACAAGCGCGCGGATTTCTTCGGCGCCCGCTGAGCCACCCGGTTCACGCGTGTGCACAACGTCATAGCCCTCGGCTTGCAACGCAGCAACGAGACGTTTGGCTTGGGTCGATTTGCCCGAACCATCAATGCCTTCGAAGCTGATGAAATGCCCTTTGGGCGATGTCATAGTTTTAGGAACCTTGTTCTGCAGGCGCGACAGGCGCTTCGTTGATCTGCGAGATCAAGATCTGCGCGACGGTGCCAATGCGGGACATGAAGCCACCCGTGGGGACGTCATTGCCTGCAACCAAAGGAATGCGCGTTTCGGGAAGACCCGGGGGCGTGATGACCAGCTCTGCAATTTGTTGATCCTTCGCGATAGGCGCGGTGATCGGACCGTTGTAAATGACCTCAGCATTGACCGTGCCATGTGTGGCGACGGGCATCAGCATGGAGACGTCTTTGGTCGGCACAAGAGGGACGCTTTGATCGCGGCCCATCCACACATCAGCGCTCGCCACGGCTGTGCCTGCTTTAGCAACAGGTTTCACGGCAAATTGGCGAAAGGCCCAGTTCACGATGGATTCAGCTTCTTCTGCGCGGGCTTGCGCGCTTTGAAGGCCGGAAATCACAAAGATAATGCGACGTTCGCGCTGTTTGGCGGACCCTACAAGGCCGTAGCCTGCCTCGCTCGTGTGACCTGTTTTGAGGCCATCTGCGCCAATGCCAAGCGCCAGCAAAGGGTTGCGATTGCGTGTATTTTGCGGCGCGCGGCCATCAAATGCGAATTCACGTTCAGAGAACAGAGGGTAAAAGCTTGGGAAGTCCGTAATCAAACGATTGGCGAGCAAAGCAAGATCGCGCATCGACATGCGATGTCCTGCCTGTGGCCAGCCGTTGGAATTGGAAAATGTCGAGTTCGTCATGCCCATTTGCTGCGCGCGTTGCGTCATAAAACGGGCAAAGCCTGCCTCGGTCCCGTCGGGGCTGAGCGCCTCTGCAATCACGGCGCAGGCGTCATTGCCTGACAATACGATAATGCCGCGAATGAGGTCTTCGACGGAGACACGATCCGTGGTGTCGAGGAACATCGTTGATCCACCGTAAGACATGGCATGGCTGGACACAGGAAGTTTTTCTGTGAGCGACAAACGCCCATCACGCAGCGCTTCGAAGGCGATGTAGAGCGTCATCAGCTTGGACATAGACGCAGGCGGCAACATCTCATCCGCGTTTTTCGCGAGCAAAACAGTGCCTGTCGTTTGATCAATAATAAACGCGGACGTGGCGCGCGTTTCAAAAGCGGCGGCAGGGAGGGCCAAGAGCAATGGCATCGCAAGCGCTACACAAGCAGAGATCAAACGCTTCATCATATGACGTTCCTTGTCAGTGTCTGGTTAATTGCTGACAGCATAAGCATCAGCGAAGCCGGATGCCTTAACCTTTTTGAGAATTGTGCTGCGTTCGGCGCTTGTTTGCGCAGGGCCAACCAAAACACGCCAGAACGTTTTGCCAGAGCTCGACGATTTCTTAACCGTCGGGATCATACCTGCAACGCGCATGGCTTCTGCAGTATTGTTTGCGTTTTGCTCAACCGAAAAGATGCCGAGTTGGATGAACGGCTTGCTCAGAGCGCTCGACGCAGGCGTGGGTGTTGGCGCTGCAGCAGGGGCCGCTGCGGCAGGCGCTGCTGTTGCGGCCGGTGCCAGTTCGGTTGCGCTGATTTCGCTCGGGGCGTCCACTTGTGGTGCCTCTTCAGGGGCTGGGCCGTCTTCTGCAACAGCTTCGCGGCGCAGGGCTGTGACGTTCAATTGTGCGGGCTGGCCTGCGAGCATGCCAAGCGTAGCTGCTGCATCCGAAGAAACCTGCAGGCTTGGGCCCGGGTTTTCGCGTTCGCGTCTGAACAGCGCCCCAATCACGAATTTGCCGTTCTTTTCGTTGCGAATAATGACGCGTTCGGGGTCTTTCACGTCAGGATGTGCCACCCAAACGCCGCCAAGTGACGGGCGGCCATCCCAAAGACCGCTTTCAGTGACCTGAAAGATATCAGGGGCTTCTGTGTCGCGCTCGACAAGTTTGACTGAGCGGCTTGGGCCCGTTTCTGTTTTATCTTTTTGTTGTAGGAATGCGGGGCCTTGTCCGTCTTGGCAGGCGGCCAAAAGCAGAGAGGACGACATTGCAATTGCGCAAAGCAGTGTCCGTTTGTGCGAACGAATGTGGTGAGTTGTCATTTTATGCCCTTTGCCCCAAAACCAAAGCGCTCTCGCCGATTTTTCGGTCCTGTTGAGCGCTGGTTGCTTAACCTGCGTTGGCCGCAATGTAGCGTTGTTTGCGTCACATGGAAAGTCCGAGGGGCGTTGCTAAGCGGAAAAACGATCACAAGTTTGCGGATATTGTCCAATTTCTTTCAATTAGCCTCTTGCCGCTTGGACGTCGCCCAAGTATGGAGTGCGCGTCGGAGGCTTGGCAGAGTGGTCGAATGCACCGGTCTTGAAAACCGACGAGGGTGAAAGTCCTCCCAGGGTTCGAATCCCTGAGCCTCCGCCACTACACAATTTTGTAGAATTTGAATGGGTCGCCTTGGGCGGCCTTTTTCTTTTGTTTGCTTGCACTTAAGGCTTCTGTTCGGCTGCGTTGAGTTTCTTTCGATAACGTCTATATTCTTTCCTTGCGTGGTAGAGAATGTGGTATTTTTGAATGGCCCTATCGGGTAAACTGACAAAGAAGCTGGTCGAGAACCTTGGCGCTGGGCGGCATGGTGATGGCAACGGTCTTTATCTCGTCGTTGATCCATCGGGAGCGCGGCGTTGGATTGTGCGGATGGTTGTTAAAGGGCAGAAAAATAAGAAAGGCGCGCCGCTCAGGACTGATTTTGGTTTAGGCGGGGCCGATATCGTTACGATCAATCAAGCAAGAGAGCGCGCGCTCGAATATCGGCGCATGGCTAAGCAAGGATTGACCCCTCGTTTCAATGCCCGCCAAGAGGTGCCAACTTTTGAAGAAGTGGCACAACAGGTCCATATTGATCGAATGCCGACTTGGAAGAATGCAAAGCACGGGCAACAATGGATCAACACCTTGCGCGACTATGCCTTTCCCAAGATTGGCCGAATGCCGATTGATAGCGTGGATCAGCCTGAAGTTATGATGTGCCTTGCACCGATCTGGACCGAAAAGCATTAAACCGCGAAACGATTGGCCCAGCGTATCAAAACAGTTCTGGATGTAGCGCGCTCTAAAGGCTTTCGATCCGGCGAAAACCCTGTGACTGCGATAAAAGACGCTCAGGTGCTTCCCAAGGTCAAAGCTAAGGTGAAGCATCATAAAGCGATGCACTGGAAAGACGTGCCCGCGTTCTATGCTGATTTAAAAACGCGCCCCGCGATGGCGGCGAAGGCACTTATGTTCACTTGTCTTACAGGATCCAGAACGGGTGAAGTCCTTGGCCTGCGCTGGGCTGAGTTGGATTTTCAAGCACGGCTTTGGGTCTGCCCTGCTGAGCGTATGAAAGGTGGCGAAGATCACCGCGTCCCTCTAACAGAAGAAATGCTAGCAATTCTTGAACCACTGAAGGCAATGCAATCTGAATACGTTTTTGAAGGTCAGAAGAGGAACAAGCCTTTGTCAAACATGGCGATGCTCATGTTGCTGAGGCGTATGTCCGTTGAAGGCGTGACCGTTCACGGATTTCGTTCTACTTTTCGCGATTGGGCCTCTGAGGTTGCGAATGCACGGCGCGAAGTGGCTGAAATGAGTTTAGCGCATCAAGTGGGGTCGGATGTTGAACGCGCATATGCGCGCTCTGATTTACTCGACAAACGGCGAGCACTGATGGAGCAGTGGACTAAATTTGCTGCAGGACACCAGGCCTAAGGACTTGCATTATGCCAACCGTTCCAATCAACGAGCCAGAAGCTGAGTTCATAGGGTTTATTCGGCTTGCATTAAGCGAAGCTAACAATCCAGAGCGTCTCAAAGCGATCAGGACTGTCAAGCTGGATATCGAGTCCGCGCGCCTCGACAAATTGAATAGTGAGTTTGGCACTGATTGGATGCAGGATCCCAAAAACGCTGAACTCGTTCAATGGATTGCTTCATCCGCTACAGAGCGACATGAAGCTGGCTTTGATTTGTCACAGACTGGCCAGCGTTTCGAAAGCAAAAACCAACTTAAGCTAAATGTTGCGGAACATATTGGGTTATTGATCTTTCATTCAATCCAGGATGGAAAATTCGAAGGCTTACACTCGTTCGGTGGAATCTTGGACCAAGTCAGCGATGACGCCCGAAACTCCAATACTAGGGGAGCCAAGGATACTGATACACTCAGGAAGAACTGGAACACCTATCGCGGCGTGGTTCATCTCGGGATAGCGATCAACTATTGTGAAGAAAATCCTGATCAAGATTTTCATGTGTTGCATCTTGCTGAACTTTTCGAGCGCACATTAAGCGAACACTGCCCAAAGGGCACGTCGAAACCCTATGTCGATCAGGGCGATCAAATTCATTTCTCATATAAATCAAAGCTTTATGGCCCCAGATTTCTAAATCGGAGGCTGCCCTTCGGCGTAGTTTAGGCTGCATTCTTTCGTTGCAACTGAACGCAACGCAAGGAAAATCACAAATGCCCAAACTCTTCGAGGATGGCCGAACATACGTGTTGGGTGATTCAGAGCTCGATCTCATAGGGAACCGTGAAAAGCTCGCGCAGTGGCGGCACAAAAATATGGGTCCTGCTTACTACAAGCTTGGCCGCAAGATTATCTATCACGGTCACGACCTCAATGCTTGGGCGAGCGCTGCTCGCATCGACCCGAATTCAGACGCGGATACGTGATGTTAACGCATTTGCAATTCCCACAACATCTTCGGGCACAAGGAATTTGGTCAACAGGTCGCAAAGGCCAGCCTTGCGACTTTAAGCAACGGCGGGCGTAGAAAATGTGCGCCAAGGCAAACTCCGAGCAATTGGGCCTTTTCGATGGGCTCGCAAAAAGCGAAAAACCCAAACAAGGCGCAGTCGGTTCAACCCTTGGCCCCTGCTCACATTGCAAGGAGCAATATTTGTCCGACCGTCAGGTTGCAGTTCGTTTTGATATCTCAAAAGCAACTGTGTGGCGCTGGCACGACAACAATCCTGATTTCCCTCGACGGATAAAGTTGAGCCCTGGCACTTCCCGCTGGAAGTTGAGCGAGCTCGTTCAGTTCGAGGCAAAGATGCAAGCCGAACGCCGCTCAAGCATCATAACGCCTGCCAAAGGTCTCTCAAAATGAGCAGATCTTACAAAGGGGTCAGATTAAAGAAGAACAGAGTTTACTCTGTCGAGCAATTGACTGCTGCATATTCAGTCACAGCAAATACCGTGTCAAACTGGGTTGGCGAAGGTTTGAACCCCTCGGACGACCAGCGGCCGTATCTGTTTCGGGGAGCCAACGTTCAGGAGTTTCATAGGCGGCAACGGGTCGGACTGCGCCGAAAGCTGCTACCGGGGCAGTTCTATTGCCGTAGATGCCAAACTGAAGTGTTTCCAGCGATTGAAACGGTCGAGGATTTCAGCGCCTCAAACGGCAAACACATGTATTCGGCACAGTGCCCTGCGTGCTCGAACAGACTTAAAAAGATATCAGGTGAGACTGATCGAGACAAAGTTGAGGAATGTCGCAATCCAAATACCCCCACGGAGTGCCTACACGAAGGGAAGACCTCAGAGCGTGGGGGTATTTGGACTAAGGATGATAAAATTGTCGGTTCTTTCCATATTGAGAACGACAGGATCATTCATAGATGGCAAACCTATGCAGGTCGTTTCAAGTACACAACGACTGATTAGCACCTTGCCGCAATTCGGTTCTTTGAGGACACTGTAGATGGAAAGCCGTTTTCTAAGCTTACTACGGATGATTTTGCTTCAGTGCGCGATGAGCTGAAACGGCGTTCGCGTATCGATATGGAAGACAATTTGTCAGCGTCTTCGATAAAACACACGGTCTCGCATTTACTTGGATTCTTCGATTGGCTTTTAAAACAAGATGGCTATCGACGCTTGCCAAGGGATTTTGATGGATATCTCAAGCTCCCTAAAGCAGTTGTAGCGCAATCAGCGCAGGTCAAAAAAAGGGATTTTCCAACAATCTTAGAAGCCGAGGACCTCTTGAAAGCAATGCCAACTAAATCCTTGGTCGACGAGCGCGCTCGTGCGTTGTTTGCGCTTGGCTTTCTGGGAGCGTTGAGAGCCGATACCCTGATATCCCTTCGTCTTGAGCATTTCGATATCGAAAGAAGGCTCATCTTGCAGCATGCGAAAATCGTTCGTGCTAAAGCGGGAAAGAGCCTCGATATCTTCTGGTTTCCGATTCCGAAGGTCTTTGAAGAAACCGTGATAGGCTGGGTAAATAAGCTCAAAACTTTTGGATTTACAGATCAAGATGCTCTCTTTCCCGACACGAAACACTTGAAACATCGTGTCTCCACAAGTGCATACACTCCAGCGCCCGTTCCGGTTATGTCGACAATACATGCGGTAACCAAAGCATTCGCTGTTGCCTGCAGTCAGACAGGTGCGAAATATACACCGCATTGTGTAAAGCATAGCATCGGTGCTCTTCGAGATAGCCTTCCTCTGACCCAAGAGGAGCGCAAAGCATGGTCGCTAAACATGGGCCACGATGACGAACGAACCACAGAGCGTTACTACGGGACAATGCAAGATGATCAGCGCTTTGAAGTTCTCGAGAACATTGGAACAAAGAAAACGATCGATACCCTAAGCTTAACTACCGATCAAAAAGCTCGGGCGTTTGATGCCATGATTAAAGCTATTGGCGAGTGATTTTGTGGAAAAGGGAGCGTAATCTTCCCAGCGATTTAAGGTGTGGCATGCAGCATTAGATAAGGCTTTGGTGCTCAAATGACCTAAGGTTCGTTGTTCACTCATGCCTTGAGGCTAAAATAGGTAGACGGTAACGAGACTAAGCCAACTATTTGCTGTGAAACATCTGTAAACGCAACCGATAACGCACATTATGTTTGATAGCCTCCAAACTGGAGTAAGGTGTTACGAATTGGCGGAAA
>NZ_JBDWVM010000019.1:0-3284 GCF_039984035.1 Planktotalea sp.
TGCGCCACGTACCCCCGCATTCGCGCCGCCATTCACACGGCTGCAAAAGCCACGCAAGGAGCGTAGATCATGGCATCCATCAAGAAAATCGCCCGTCGCTCCTTCCTCATTGGGTCTGCTGCGATTGTGGGCGGCGTCGCCTTTGGCGCCTATAAATACACGCGCCCTTTGGTGAACCCGATTGAAGCGGGCCCAAATGAAGCGGCGCTCAACCCTTTTGTGTTCATCGATCAGGATGGCGTGACGATCATCACCCCCCGCGCAGAAATGGGTCAAGGCGTGCACACAACGCTCGCAGCCTTGGTTGCGGAAGAGCTGGATATCGCATGGGAAGATGTGCGCGTACTGCATGGCCCCCCTGCAGCGGCCTACTATAACAGTGCCTTGATGAAAGCGGGCCTGCCCGTGCCCGATTATTCCAAAGGCGCGTTTATGGAAGCGCTGTCATCAGCGCTCGGGGAAGCCAATAAATTACTTGGCATTCAGCTCACTGGCGGCTCGACCTCAATGATGGACGGCTATGAGCGTCTGCGCCAAGCTGGCGCCTCTGCGCGCGAAACGTTGAAACTGGCGGCGGCAGATGCGTTGCAAGTTTCCGCAAGTAGCCTGCGCACAGTGAATGGCCGGATTATCGCGCCAGATGGCAATTCTGTGAGCTATTCGGATATGGCATCACTGGCCGCCGAAATCGATCCCCCGCAAGTGGATCTGCGTCCGAAGTCGGAATGGAAATATCTTGGCAAGGCCATGCCGCGCGTTGATATGGTGGGCAAATCCACGGGCACCGCAGAATTTGGCGTGGATGTGCGTCTTGAGGGGCTCAAGTTCGCAACGGTTCGCATGAACCCAAGACTTGGTGCATCCATGCATTCTATCGACACAAGCGCTGCTGAAAACATGGCCGGTGTCGAGAAGATCATCAAGCTCGATGGCGGCTTTGCAGTTGTCGCAAGCAACACATGGCTGGCATTTCAAGCTGCAGATGCGGTTGAGGTCAATTGGGAGCGTGCGTCCTATCCCGCCGCGCAAAAGAACATCTGGTGGGAGATCGAGCAAAGCTTTGAGAGCAAGGCAAACTCCGTGTTGCGCGATGATGGAAAGCCGGACCGTGCAATCGAAGGCGCAACAGAGATCGAAGCGGAATATCGCATGCCCTTCCTCGCGCATGCCACGATGGAGCCGATGAACGCGACGGCGCTTTACTCAGGCGATACGCTAGAAGTCTGGTGTGGGCATCAAGGCCCAACAGTCGCGCGTGATGCATGCGCGGCGGCCGTTGGACTTGAGCCTGAACAAGTGACGATCAACACCACCTATCTGGGCGGCGGTTTCGGGCGACGCATCGAAAGCGACTATGCGGTCTATGCCGCTCAAATCGCTAAAGAAATGCCGGGTGTACCTGTTCAAGTGACGTGGTCCCGTGAAGAAGATATGAGCCACGACTACTATCGCCCTGCCGCGATCGGCCGCTACAAAGGTGCGGTCAAGGATGGCAAAGCGGTTCTGCTGGATGCAAAGGTTGCAGGTCCATCCGTGGCCTTTGATGCGCTAACCCGAATGATGGGCGTTGGCGGCGGTGGTCCGGACAAGGTTCATGTCGAAGGCGCGTTTGATCAACCCTATCAAATTCCGAATTATCGCGTGGCTGGTCACCTGACCGATCTCAGCGTTCCCCTTGGGTTTTGGCGCTCTGTTGGAAACTCGGTCAACGCCTTCATGCACGACAGTTTTCTCGATGAACTAGCCCATGCTGCAGGCGCAGACCCTCTCGCCTTCCGGCTTGAGTTGATGGGCGATGAACATGCGCCATCGCGCGGTGTTCTTGAAGCTGTGCGGGACATGTCTGGCTGGACTGGCAAGAAAGAAGCAGGCATTGGGCGCGGTGTTGCCTTTGCCCATAGCTTTGGCACGCCCGTCGCGCAGGTGATTGAAGTGCTTGATGAAGATGGCTCGATCCGCATCAACCGCGCTTGGATAGCTGCAGATCTCGGCACTGCGCTTGATCCGGGTAACTTGGAAGCGCAGCTTTATGGCGGTATGATCTACGGATTGTCTGCGGCCTGCTTCGGCGAAATCACGTTTGAAGATGGTAGCGTGGAGCAACAGAACTTCCCTGATTACGACGCATTGCGCATCCACAACGCGCCGATCACAGAGGTAAAAGTTCTGGAAAGCGGACATCATCTAGGCGGCGCAGGCGAACCTGGAACACCCCCTTCCATGTCCGCGCTCAGCAATGCGATTTTCGACCTTACAGGCACGCGTGCGCGCACGCTCCCGTTGATGCATGATTTCGATTTAATCACATAGAGATACAACCTGAGAAAACCTATGAAATTCAGTGCGCGGCCTTGAAATAAGGCCGCGCACTGTTTTTTTAGGATCGAATTGATTTGGGGGCAGCACACGCCAAAGGAGAGTGCCTTGTTTTGGCCCCATTTCCCACACAAACACGCCCAGTTCCAATTGTAGTAAAATTGGAAACAACATGGGGGCAAAGACCTCCAAACTAAGTGCAATAGGACTACAGGAATGCCCACAGGATATTTGGTATCCCTTGGCGACACATCGCTTGACGTTAACGATACGATCAATGCAACGCCGGTTACGTTTACCACATTCAGCACAATCGGTGCAGGCGGCTGGCGTTGGACCGGTGTCTGGAGCGGCAACGGCAATTCCTATAGCAACATTTCTGACACTGGCGTCTTTTATGAGGGCACAGACGGTAATGTTTATTTTATTCCAGATACTTGGACGACCTTAAGCGGCACAGCCGTTGTCACTTCCGCGCCAAGTTATACAGCCCCAAACTATGTCAACGGAACGGGTTTAGCCGACGTCATTGACACCAGCTATACAGATTCTGACGGCGATCAGGTCGACGGCGGTGATGGCACGGGCGTCGCGGGCAACGAAGACACGATCTCTGCTGGCGATGGCAATGACACGGTCGATGCGGGCGCAGAAGACGATATCGTCTATGGCGGCGGCGGCGGCGATAGCATTGATGGTGGCACTGGTGCAGATACGCTTTATGGGGATACCGACGATATCTCCCCCGGCGGTGTAGACGGCAGCGATACGATCTCTGGCGGCGCGGGCGACGATGTCATCTACGGCGAAGGCGGCGGCGACAGCCTCTTCGGTGATGCGGGGTCTGACAATATTACTGGCGGCGCGGGCGATGATACGATCTCCGGCGGCGCCGATGATGACACGCTGACAGGCGGGATTGGTGATGACAGCATCGATGGCGATGCGGGCGATGACTTTATCGGCGG
>NZ_JBDWVM010000020.1:0-4812 GCF_039984035.1 Planktotalea sp.
CGGACGCGGTATTTACGCATCCAGCCCGTCGCGGGCAATTCCAGCTTGCGCTTCAGCTCGCCATCATTGGTGAGCAGGATCAACCCTTCGGAGTTCAGATCGAGGCGACCAACGCTCATCACGCGGGGCATGGTTTCGGGCAGATCGTCATAGATCGTCTTGCGGCCCTTTTCATCGCTGTCCGTCGTCACAAGGCCAAGAGGCTTGTGATAGAGCCACACACGCGGTGGCTCTGGCGGGGCCATCGGTTTGCCATCCACGGAAATCTTTGCGCGCGAATCCACGTTGAGGGCAGGGCTGTCGATCACCTTGCCATTCACCGAGATACGGCCAGCTTCGATCATGCGCTCTGCCTCACGGCGAGATGCGACGCCCGCGCGGGCCAAGACTTTTGCGATACGATCGCCTTTGGGTGTTTCTGTACTCATAAGCTTGCTTTAGGGTATTGAGGCGCGCAGCGAAAGGTAGATGGACCGCTATTATGCAATTCACGTCATTTATGGATGTTGCCTTGGAGGAAGCCCGCCTTGCAAGTCGCGAGGGCGAGGTGCCTGTTGGTGCGGTTGTGGTGAAAGACGGCGAAATCATTGGCCGCGGTCGCAATGCCACGCGCATCGGGCATGATCCCTCTGCACATGCGGAAATCATGGCAATCCGTGCCGCTTGTGCCGCTTTGGGGCAGGACCGTTTGACGGGCTGCGATTTATACGTGACGCTAGAGCCCTGCGCGATGTGCGCCGGCGCGATTGCCCACGCGCGCATAGCGCGGCTTTATTTCGGGGCGAGCGATCCCAAATCAGGCGGCGTCACGGTTGGCGCGCGGGTGTTTGAGCAAAGCCAAAGCCATCACGCGCCAGAGGTGTACGATGGCATTGGGGCAGAAGCTGCGGTGGAACTGCTCCAAACTTTCTTCGCGAAAAAGCGCGGCGGCTGAATTTTCCATCTTGCTCGCGCCAGGCTTTGGGTCCAGCGTGCTTTTCATGAAAGCACCCCTGATCGACAATCTGCAATATGCCAACTGGTCTGAAACCATCTTTCGCCAAATGCGAGAGGGCGGGGTCGACGCGGTGCATGTCACCATCGCCTATCACGAAAGTTTCCGTGAAATGGTGTTGAACCTTGAGGCCTTCAACCGCTGGTTCGAACGCTTTCCCGAGTTGATATTCAAAGGCACCAGCGCCGCTGATGTGCGCCTTGCGCAAGAAACGGGGCGCACGGCGATCTTCTTTGGCTTTCAGAACCCAAGCCCGATTGAGGACGACATTGGCCTTGTGGAGATTTGCCATCAGCTCGGTGTGCGTTTTATGCAGCTGACCTATAACAACCAATCGCTGCTCGCGACGGGCTGTTATGAGGACGACGACACGGGCCTGACGCGTATGGGCAAACAGGTCGTGCAGGAAATGAACCACGTTGGGATGGTCGTGGACATGTCCCATTCTGCGGATCGCTCCACGTTGGAAGCGATAGAACATTCAAGCCGCCCCATCGCGATCACACATGCGAACCCCCATTGGTGGCACCCCGCGCTGCGCAATAAATCGGACGAGGTGCTCATGGCGCTGACGGGCGCGGGCGGTATGCTTGGCTTTTCCGTCTACCCGCATCACTTGAAAGATGGTCCTGCCTGCACGCTGCAGAGTTTTTGCGAAATGGTGGCGGAAGCGGCATCGCGCTATGGGGCGGAGCATTTGGGCATCGGCACGGATCTCTGTCAGGATCAGCCCGATAGCATTGTCGAATGGATGCGTGTCGGGCGTTGGAGCAAGGTCATCGATTACGGTGAGGGCAGCGCGAGCGATGCAGGCTTTCCGCCGATGCCAAGCTGGTTCAACGACAACCGCGATTTCGGCAATGTTTCGCAAGGTTTGATCGATGTAGGTTTTGCGCAGGCAGAGGTCGATGGCATCATGGGCGGCAATTGGTTGCGCTTTTATGAAAGCTCCTTTGGTGGATTGCCATGACCGCAGCCCTGTCTGATCCCATCGCGCAGGTCGCGCTGCGCCCACCGAGCACGGTGATGCGCCTGCGCCGAATGGGCGCGATGTTTCCGACACGGCTGTCTTTTCTACGCACCTTGCTCCGTGATCTTGCGGCTGAAAACGCTCAAGTAACGCGCCCAGTTTGGGAAATGGACGAGGGCGGTTTTGGCCATGCTGTCTACACGCTGCGATTGGGTGGTTTTGATTATTCGCTCGTCGCTATTTCCACTGATCTACCGCCAGAGCTGCGCACGGACCGTGTGATCGCGACGGCGTGGGACACGGCTTATGTCCTTTATGATGGGATACCTGATGCGGCTGAAATCGCTCGCATCGTCGCATCCGCACCGCATCAAGAAGCGTCGCGTTATACCGCGCGCGATTTGGTTCTGAGCCGCGCCAACAAATCCGTGCGCCTGTTCCAGCATACCGTTGATGCGTTGAAATCAGGCGGCCAACCTGACGCGCAGATGGTGCGTGATATCGGCTATCTCATGCGCACTACCGCAGTTTATGGCAACGGCAAATTCGGTATCGCTGATCGCGCTCATATCGCATCGCGACCTTTCTTGGGTGGTCCCTTCGCGGCAGAAATGCTGACGGTTTGGCTGATCCGTGGCTTCACCCATGATCTGGTCGAACATGTGGGCGGCGCGGCGCTTGATCCCGTTTTGAAACGGCATTTAGGGATTGGCAATTCCACAGGTCTAGGCATGGCGCCGTTCTTGGTGAGCCATCCAAGGCTCCTCGACAGTTGGATGCAAGTGCGCGAGACGGCTTTGGCGCGGGTGGCGGCGCACCCGAAATTGACGGCAGATCAACAAGCGCAGCTTCATGCAATGGCCGCGCGCGCCTCGCGACATATGGAGGATTGGAACGTTCCAGACGAGATTGCCGCCGCACGGATCACTGAACTGCGCAAGGATTGGCCTGAGGTTCAGGCGCTACTCAAGCGCTCCCTCGCGGGTGATTATCCGATTGCCGCAGTGCTTGTGGCGTCAAAGGCTTGGTTCGAAGATACCCAAGAATTGCTGATCGCCCTCTTGCTGGAACCCTTTGGCGCGTTGATCGACGGTTTGACGGAGTGTTTGGCGAACCCTTTCACCGCGCAAATTGATCCTGCGATGGATGTCGCGGTGTTGCGTGATTTGATCGCGCGCGATTGGGATTGGGCCTTGGCGCTCGACTTTGACAGTAAAACAGAGACCGCGCAGTTTTGGTATGTGTCAGAAGCCAAGCAAGAACCGCGTTTAGGGTTGCGGCATGAGGAAGAAGGCGCTGAGTTAGAAAGCCCGCTCGATATTGCGCGGCAAGTCGCGACGCTTGCTTTCGCGCTTGAAGGGAAAATAGGAAGTGTTGCAGAACTCGTCATGGCGCAGCCAGAACAGCGGTTCGCGGTGCGCCGTGTACAGAGCCTAGCAATAGCGCCTTATGGCGAAATTCGTGACAATCTGATTGGCGAGGATTGCCTGCCTATCGATATGCTGCGCTGCAAACTGTCGTTCTTTGGCGCGTCGAAGTTTGACCCAAAGTCAGATCGCTGGACGCGCATCACCCTATTCCAAGGGGCGCCTTTGTTTGATGAACTCCAAGGCGCGGAGGCCTGTTGGCTGCCGTGTTTCGGGGAATAGAGCATGCGATCAAGCAATGAGATTTCGGGCATGGTGCTCAAGGCGGCGCGCGGGGCGGGGATGCCGCTGGGCTGCGCTGAAGACTTGGCCCGCATAGCGCCTTTATTGGCCAAGGATAATACGCTTAGTCTTATCGTTGGTCTGCTTAAAGTTCCCTTGGATCGACCTGTGTTGGAAGAGGGTAGCCTTCGGCGCGGTCATCCTGTTCTGACAGCGATTGCCTCGCTCGATCTCGCGGCCGCTGGGATCGAAGCGCGCGTTGAGGATGAGATCGACGCATCCCTCGCGCAGATGATGCAGCAAGTTGAGATACCTGCAGGTCCGTTTGAGGTTGATACCGCGGTTTGGGATCGCCTAAACGCATTCGCAGCCAAAATGCTCGTGCCTGAAACCGAAGCGTCCCGACTTGCAGGCGCAGGGGCCGGGTTGACGGACAACGATTAGATCGTTGCGCCCGCGAACACATCTTCGGGATAAGTGACATGAGCGAGGTAGAGGCCATGGGGTGGACTGACTGGCCCACAGGCGGATCGCTCGCACGCCTCAAGCGCGCGTTTCACATCGTCCGGTTCCCATGACCCAGCGCCGACGCATTCCAACGTTCCAACAAAGCTGCGCACTTGATTATGCAAGAAAGAGCGCGCGCGCACGGTGAAGCGGATTTCAGGGCCAGAGGGGCCATCGATACGGCGCACAGTCAGCTCATCAAGCGTTTTCACAGGGCTGTCTGCCTGACAGATGGAGGAACGGAATGTCGTGAAGTCATGCAGGCCAATCAGGTGGTTGGCGGCCTCTTGCATCGCATCTGCATCCAAATCGCGGGAGATTTGCCAAACCAGCCCTGCATCATGCGTCGCAGGAGCGCGGCGCATTAGAAGGCGGAATTCATAGCGCCGCTCAAGGGCCGAAAACCGCGCGTGCCAATCGTCATCCACTTTTACGCAAGCGGTGATCGCGATGGGATCCGGTTTCAGATGGTAATTCAAAGCCTCAGACAAACGAAAAGGGTCCCAATCACGGGTTAGATCACAATGCGCGACTTGCCCCCATGCATGCACACCCGCATCGGTGCGCCCTGCCGCCGCAATCGTGTGCGACCCTTTTTCGAGCTTGCCCAGAGCAGCCTCAATCTGCCCCTGAACAGAGGTGTGTTCCTTCTGGCGCTGCCATCCAACGAAAGGCGCGCCGTGGTATTCAAC
>NZ_JBDWVM010000021.1:0-7819 GCF_039984035.1 Planktotalea sp.
AACCACGAAGTCCTATTCGGCAACGGGGTAGCCTCAGAATCCTACTACCCCGGCAAACAGGCGCTCCGCATGCTGACGCCTTGGCAACGCAACGAAATGTTCCAAATCTTCCCACAACTTCAATCAAACGCGTCAAGCTTGGCATCGCTTTACGGTCAACGCGCCCGTCAAATGGTCTGATCTGAAAAAGCCATCGACAGCTTCAACAAAAATGGCCACTCCCAAGAGTGGCTATTTCTAGTTCAGAAAACGAGTGCCTGACTTAATTCAAAGAACTGCGCACGCCCCATGTTTGGTACGCCGCTTGGTCTGCGCTACATGTTTCCAAGGACATCACTTTGATCTGGTTCACAGCGCTGCGACCGCTGCGTGTCGCTTCACCAACCGTGAGGCAAAGTTCAGGCGCTGCATTCGGCGTGATTGTACCGCTGCCTGAGAATGTAAAACTCTGAGTCGCGCCGCCATCGCATTTCGCCAAGCCAACGGAACTACCTGCTGAGGCCGACGAAATCTCCGCGCAAACATCAAAGTTTGTCATGTAAAGTTGGCCATCTGCAAAGCGCGCCGTGTCAAACACCTGATCAAAACCAAGCGCGCCGCCGGGGCTATAGCATGTGTGTCCTTGCAAGCCATCCGCAGGGTCCGCGCTTTCGCCTTTGCCACCTGCGATATCGACGCAATAGCCGGCCTGTTTGTTGTCCAACATATCGATCAGATAGATTTCAACATTTTCTGCAAAGGAAGGCGCAGCCGTCAAAATCGTACCAGTCAGCGCGCAAAGGATTGAGTGTTTAAACATAACGAATGTCCCAATGAATCATATTTCGAATTACTGTCATTATACGGGATCATTTGAGAATTCCGTCGGAAAAAATGTTGGCGGCGAGTTATAGCCTAATTCCGCGTTGGTTCAGCCTTCTACAGGCGCGCCGCTTCTCGTTCTTTGCGGCCCAAGAGCAGCAGTGATCGCGAGGATAAGACCTGAAACAGCAGCAATCATCCCAGCTGCGCTTACTGCGTTATCAGCGCCAATCCATAGCGGGCCATATCCCGCCAACACATAGCCGAAGACCGCAGACAAGGTTGCGAACAAAACGCTCCACGCGACTTGAGCGCCGAGCGAATTGGTCATCAGCCGCGCGGCTGCAGGCGGGCAGATGAACATCGCGATCACAATGATTGATCCCACCGCATCAAACGCAGCAACAGCGGCAAGCGCCGCGACAACAACCAATGCAAACCCCAAGGCACCAGTGCGGATGCCAACGCTTTGCGCAAAGGCTTCATCAAAGGTCGACAGCTTCAATGGACGCCAGAAAATCCACGTAAAGACACTGACGAGCAAAAGAACCACCGCCAATCGCGGCAATTCCTCAGGAACATAGGCCAATGCGTCTTGATCCAGCAGAGATCCCCAGCCGGTCGCGTCGAGCCAAATCAAACTCTCTAAATTGCCGAAAAGCGCATGTTCCACGTCCAGATGGACGCCGCTTGTGTCCGATTGTTCAAGCAGCAAAACACCCGCCGCGAACATAGATGTGAATGTCACGCCCATCGCAGCGCCCGGTTCGATCCGGCCGAGCCTGCGAATGGCTTCAATCATGCCAACCGCGATCAATGCCGCACCAGCCGCGCCGATCATCATAGGCACCGCCGCCACGACACCCGTCACAAGGAAAGCGACAACAATTCCGGGCAACACAACATGGCTGATCGCATCGCCAATCAGGGCCTGACGTCGCAGCAACAGAAAGTTTCCGGGCAAAGCACAGGCAATCGCAGCAAGCGTGCCGATCAATATCGGCGGCAGTGACAGGGCTACAAATTCTTCACCCATCACACCTGCACTCCTGTTGGTGGGCCGATCAAACGATCCAGTTCATCAATCTGGTCAGAGGTCAAAACGCCCTCAATTTCCGTCAACCCGTCATAGAAGGTCGCAGCGAGCGCAAATTCCTCGCGCGAACGTGCCATTTGCCAGCGACGTTCATCTCTGAGCGCCTTAGCGGCACGCGCTTTTCCATCCGTAGTTGCAACGCCATCCGCACGCGCAAGACCCGCGCGACGCAAAAGGCGCAGGGTGAGTTTTTCGTAGATAGGTTGTCCCTGGGCCAGCGCCAAAAGACCCTGACGAATGTGCACGCGCCGCTGAAACGACAGGTGTTTCAAAACCGCCGCCAAAACACCGCGTGCTGGCGCGAACAGCAACGAAAGCGCGAACATCGAAAAGAGTACCAAAACGATGACAGGTCCGGTGGGAAGCGCGGGCGCAACAGCGGACAAGGCCGCCCCGACAAATCCCGCAGCGCCCCCAACAAAACCTGCAACCCACAAAACGCCTGTCACGCGTTCGCTCCAAAACCGTGCAGTCACGGGCGGGATGATCAGCAGCGCAACGATCAGGATCAGACCTACGATCTTAAGACCAACGACAGTGATCGCCATAACAAGGCCCATCATAATCAAATCAAGCCGTGGCACATTCAAACCACTGGACGCAGCAAACTCAGGATCAAACGCAACGGCGCTCAATGGCCTGCGAAAAGCAATCACCGCCCCAAGAACAACAGCGCCACCCACAGCAATGATCACTGCATCCGAATACAGCATCCCAGCAGTGGAGCCGAGCAAGAAGCCCTCAAGCCCCGCTTGGCGTCCTTCACTCATCGTTTGGATAAAGGTCAAAAGCACAATGCCGATGCCAAAAAAGACCGATAAAACCGCCCCAATCGCGGCATCTTCCGCAAGGCGCGTGCGCCGTGTCAACGCGCCAATACAAAGCAGCCCAACCCAAGCAGAGGCAGCAGAGCCAAGCATCAACCCCAGCAAGCTGCGACCGTCACCGCCCAGCGCGACCATAATAATAAAGGCAATGCCAACACCCGGTAGTGTTGCATGCGAAATCGCATCGCTCACCAACGCCCGTTTACGTAGGAAAAGGAAGGTGCCCGTAACACCAGCCGCAATCCCCAGAAGCATCGCACCAAGGGTCACAAGCGTAGCATTATACCCGAGCTGAAGGGTCAGAGCTGACCAAAGCATGATTTAGGCGCCAAGCGCTGTCTGGCCGAGTTGCGCCGTCGCCAAACGCCCGCCATAGGCCTCTTGCAAGCGCTGCGGTGTGAACGCCTGTTCAACCGTGCCTTCTGCAACGCGGGTCGTGTTTATCAGGAACACGCGGTCAAAATAGTCAGCGACAGTGCTAAGGTCATGATGCACAGCAACAACCGTTTTGCCCTCTGCACGCAGGGCTTGAAGCACATCGATGATAGCCTTCTCCGTCGCCGCATCAACACCCGCAAATGGTTCATCCAAAAGATAAAGATCGGCGTTCTGTGCAAGGGCGCGCGCTAGGAAAACACGCTGTTGTTGGCCGCCTGAAAGTTGGCCGATTTGACGGCGCGCGAAATCTTGCATACCGACGCGTTCAAGACATTCCATCGCTTTAGCTTTGTGCGCACCGCGCAAACGACCCAACAGGCCAAGCTCACGATAAAGACCCATCAGGACCACATCCAAAACACGCGTTGGGAAATCCCAATCTACGCTTGCACGTTGCGGAACATAAGCAATGCGTGCGCGCGCTTGCGCGACCGGCTGACCAAAAACCTGCGCTGTGCCGGCAAGCGGTGTAATCACGCCAAGCGCCGCTTTCAAAAGCGTCGATTTGCCTGCACCGTTCGGTCCGATGATCGCTGTCATTGATCCCGCAGGCACAGTCATATCAACGGAGAACACCGCTGGCTTTTGACCATAGCTCACCGTCATGCCGCGCACTGCCAAAGCCGCGTCAGCCTGTGCTTCGCTCAAACGTGTGCCATCCGATGTTGCCAGTTCAATCGGGCTCATATCTTAACTCCCCACTGCAAGTTTGCCGTTCAAGCCGCGCTCGGGCACAGTGCCACCCAACGCCTTAGCAATCGTTGTCATGTTGTGGTCGATCATACCGATGTAAGTCGCTTCATAACTGCCATCCGCGCCCATAGCGTCAGAGAACAGTTCACCGCCAATCGAAACCGTATGATCCTGCGCAGCCGCGCCTTCGATCAACGCGCGAATGTTGCGGTCCGAGACAGAGCTTTCCACGAAAGCCGCGCCAATCTTGCGCTCGACCAGCATATCAACCAGCGACGAAATGCGGTTCAAGCCCGCTTCACTTTCTGTGGAAATGCCCTGAATGCCGATCACTTCGTATCCAAAGGCACGACCGAAATAGCCAAAGGCATCATGCGCCGTCAGCAAAACACGAGCGCTTTCTGGAACCGTCGCAAGAACAGTTTCGCCATAGGTTTGCAGCGCGCTCAATTCACCCTCAAACGCTTTCAGGTTCGCCGCGAAATCGTCAGCGGCGTCTGGTTTAGCTTCGCTCAACACTTCTGCAACACGACGCGCGACGTTAACCCACAGCGCCGGAACCATCCAAACGTGAGGATCAAAGCGACCGTCATAGTCTTCATGCGAGAGCAACAGCTCTTTCGGCATCGCATCTGCAACAGGAATGGCAGTGCGGCGACGATCAAGCTTAACAAGGAAATCTTCCATCTGCGCTTCAAGGTAGAGACCATGCCACAGAACCAAATCAGCACGGGTCATTGCCGTGATGTCAGTGCGTGTTTGGCGATAAGCGTGCGGATCAACGCCCGACCCCATCAACGCGCGCACCTCAACATGCGCACCGCCAATACGATGTGCCGTGTCTGCAATCATGCCAGTTGTGGCAACGATACTGAGAACTTCAGATGCAAAAGACAGGCGCGGCGCGAGGGCTGCGGCAGAGGTCAAAGTCAGGAAGTGGCGTCGATTAAAAGACATTTGTATTCCTTCTGTTGAGAATGAATATGCGAGTCATTATCAAAAAGTCAATGCAATTGCGAATTATTCGCAACAAAGAACCAAAAAAGCTGATCATATGGTCAAATAATGGACGCTGACGTCATGCCATCGCTTGCCAAACACCATCCGTCATGGGACAGGTTGATCAACAAAGCCATCGGCTGGAGAGTCCTATATGTCTGTCGAAACAGCACACACGCACACGCATTTGCCGCAAACGGTTGAGCCGCGAAACCCAGGGATGCCCCTTGATCTGAGCTGGGTTCGTTCGGTTCAAGCAAACACCTCTGCGATTGAACGGCGGGCAAAAACCCTGCCCGGTCGTCGCAGCGTGAAGAAAGAATATCAGGCCGCATGGCTGCTGCGCGCCGTTCAATGCATCGATCTAACCACGCTTTCAGGCGATGACACCGCTGAACGCGTGCGCCGCCTTTGCGCTAAAGCGCGCGCCCCTCTGCGCAGCGATATTGCCGAAGCGCTTGGTATTGATGGACTGCAAACAGGCGCGATCTGCGTCTATCACGATATGATCGAAACCGCTGTCGATGCGCTGCAAGGGTCAGGCATTCCCGTCGCTGCGGTCTCTACCGGTTTCCCCGCGGGCCTTTCACCCTTTCATCTGCGCGTTGCAGAGATTGAGGAAAGCGTCAAAGCAGGCGCAGCCGAGATCGACATCGTAATTTCCCGCCGCCATGTGCTCTCTGGTGACTGGCAAGCGCTCTACGATGAAATGCGCGCCTTCCGCGCCGCTTGCGGTGATGCCCATGTCAAAGCGATCCTTGCTACAGGTGAGCTCGGCACTTTGCGCAACGTCGCGCGCGCGTCTCTCATTTGCATGATGGCAGGCGCTGACTTCATCAAAACCTCCACAGGCAAGGAAAGCGTCAACGCGACGTTGCCTGTGTCCTTGGTAATGATCCGCGCGATCCGCGACTATTATAACCGAACGGGTTACCGCGTTGGCTACAAACCTGCGGGTGGCATTTCCAAGGCAAAAGACGCCCTAATCTACCTTGCCCTTATGAAGGATGAACTTGGGGACCGCTGGCTACAGCCCGACCTCTTCCGCTTTGGCGCATCCTCGTTGCTCAACGACATTGAACGTCAATTAGAACACCACGTGACAGGCGCATATTCCGCCAGCTACCGCCACGCGCTGGCCTAGGAGAAATGAACATGACTATTTCCGAGCGTTTGGACAAAATGGATTACGGCCCTGCCCCCGAAAGCGCAGGCGATGCCCTTGCATGGTTGATCGATCAAGGTAGCCAATTTGGCCACTTTATCGATGGAGCCTTCACTAAACCTGCGAATGGCTTCGAAAGCCGCAACCCCGCGACGGGCGAAGTGCTGGCCAACCTGAGCCAAGCCACGCAAAGCGACGTTGATTTGGCTGTAGGCGCCGCGCGTAAGGCGCAGGGTAAATGGGCCAAGATCGGCGGCGCAGGTCGTGCGCGTTATCTCTATGCCATCGCCCGTTTGTTGCAGAAACATTCGCGCCTGTTCGCTGTGTTAGAGACGCTCGACAACGGTAAACCGATCCGCGAAAGCCGCGACATCGATATCCCATTGGCGCAGCGCCATTTCTACTATCACGCAGGCATGGCTCAACTGATGGAAGATGAACTTCCCGATCGTGAGGCATTGGGTGTCTGTGGTCAAATCATCCCATGGAACTTCCCGCTGCTGATGCTCGCTTGGAAGATCGCGCCAGCCATTGCGATGGGCAATACGGTTGTTCTGAAACCTGCTGAATATACCTCACTGACTGCGTTACTCTTTGCAGACATTTGCCGACAGGCTGGCCTGCCGAAAGGCGTCGTAAATATCGTGACAGGCGATGGCGCGGTTGGTGAGATGATCGTCAACGCCGATGTCGACAAAATCGCCTTTACAGGGTCTACTTCTGTCGGTCGCCGCATCCGCGAGGCTACCGCTGGTTCGGGCAAAAAACTAACCTTGGAGCTAGGTGGCAAATCGCCCTACATCGTCTTCGACGATGCGGATATCGACAGCGCTGTTGAAGGGCTTGTCGACGCCATTTGGTTCAACCAGGGGCAGGTCTGCTGCGCGGGATCTCGTCTGCTTGTTCAGGAAAACATTTCTGAGACCTTCTACGCCAAACTACGCAAGCGCATGGACGGTCTACGCATCGGCGATCCGCTTGATAAATGTATCGACGTGGGCGCTGTTGTAGACCCTATCCAGCTCGATCAGATCACAAAGATGGTCGATGCGAATACCGAAGGTCAAATGCATCAGGCCGCGTGCGACATGCCTGAGGGCGGCTGTTTCTATCCGCCAACTTTGATCACGGGCCTGTCCCCCTCTGCCGCGCTGATGCAGGAAGAAATCTTTGGTCCCGTGCTCTGCGCAACCACCTTCCGCACCCCTGCGGAAGCGGTGCAATTGGCCAACAACACGCGCTACGGCCTTGCCGCGACTGTTTGGAGCGAGAACGTCAATCTCGCCCTAGATATCGCACCGCAATTGGTCGCTGGCGTGGTCTGGGTGAACGCGACAAACCTCTTCGATGCTGCCGCACCATTCGGCGGCGTGCGCGAAAGTGGCTTTGGTCGTGAGGGAGGCTGGGAAGGTCTTGCCGCTTACACCAAGCCGAAAGCGAAAACCAAAGCGCTGCCTAAGCTAGAGGCCTTCAGAGGCAGTGACGCTGGCACCGACCCCATTGATCGCACCGCCAAGCTCTACATCGGCGGTAAACAAGCGCGCCCCGACAGCGGGTATTCCAAAGGCATCTATTCCAAGCAAGGCGCAAAACTAGGGGATGTATCGCTCGGCAGTCGCAAGGACATTCGCAACGCGGTTGAGGCCGCGCAAGGCGCCAAGGGTTGGTCAAAAACCACTGGCCACCTCCGCGCACAGATCCTTTACTATCTCGCGGAAAACCTCTCTGCCCGCGCAGACGAATTTGCCATGCGCATTGATGCGATGACGGGCAGAAAGACCGGCAAGACAGAGGTCGAAG
>NZ_JBDWVM010000022.1:0-5163 GCF_039984035.1 Planktotalea sp.
TTCCGCGCCATCAAACGCTACAACAATTCAGATGCCTACGCGATTGGCGTCGGGCATCTGTCTGACCGCATCGCTGGCGGCGGCCCGCTGCGCGGCAAGTTCCCACCAGATGCCAATGGGTTGACCAAAGACGACCGCGTCTTGCTGCAAAAGCGCCTCACCGCGCGCCGTTTTGATACGGGCGGTGCAGATGGCGTGCTTGGCCCGAAAAGCCAAGCGGCAATCAGCGGCTATCAACAAAGCAAGGGCCTGCCCGCAACGGGCGTTCCATCCCAAGAACTGCTCCGCAGTCTCTAACATCTAGATCAATCAAGGATATCTCCTTGTAAGAAACGACGCGCCTCTGCTGTTTGCGGCGCGTCAAAGAACGTTCGCGCAGGCCCCGCTTCATGCACAGCGCCACTGAGCAGAAACACCACATCGCTGGCCAAACGTTTAGCCTGCCCCAAGTCATGCGTCGTCATAATAATACTGGTCCCGCGCGCATTGGCCGCTTGCAAAAGCGCCTCAATCTCGCGCGTGGAGCGCCCGTCTAGATTGGCGCAAGGTTCATCCAGAAACAGAACATCAGGCTCACGGATCAGTGCCCGTGCAAGCGCCAGCTTTTGCTTTTCCCCACCCGACAGACGTGGCGCGTGACGCTCTAAAGCATCCTCCAGACCAATGCGCCCTGCCCAATCGTGCACCTTGCGTTCAATTACGTCTTTTGGTGTTTTGATCAGTTGCAAAGGATAAGTCAAATTCGCGCGCACGGATCGGCGCAGCATGATCGGGCTTTGAAACACATAGGCCTGCTCTTGGCGCGCATCTTTATCCGTTCCTGCAAGGGTCAAACGACCACCTGACATGCGCTCCACACCATGCAGCATCCGCAACAACGTGGTTTTCCCAGCGCCATTCGGCCCCAAAACAATCGTGAATTTCCCAGCCTCCAAAGCCAGATCAACAGGCCCCAAGATCACCTTGCCCCGTCGCCGCACCAGCGCATTTTCTAATGACAACATCATGTTACCACCTGCCCTCTCGCTCGGTCCGCGATAGGGTGTGAATCAGGACATTCACCGCCAAGGCCAGCGCGATCAGCACAAAGCCAAGCCCAAGCGCCAAGGCGAAATCGCCCTTGCCCGTCTCCAGCGCAATCGCCGTCGTTAGAACGCGCGTCGCATGATCAATGTTGCCACCCACAATCATAATCGCACCCACCTCGCCAATCGCGCGGCCAAATCCAGCCAAAGCAGCGGTCAAAAGCGCGCGCCGCCCATCCCAGATCAGCGTCGCAATGCGTTGCCGTTTGCTCGTATTCAGCGAAATCAACAGATCATGATATTCCGCCCACAACTCGCGCATCGCCTGATGTGTGATCGAGGCAATGAGCGGCGTGATGATAATCACCTGCGCAATGATCATCGCGCTTGGCGTGAAGAGCAAACCAAACACCCCAAACGGCCCCGACCGGCTGAGCAACAGATAAACGATGAGCCCGACGACCACGGGCGGCAATCCCATCAAAGCGTTCAGAACCGCAATCGCCGTGCGTCGATGGCGAAACCGCTGCACCGCCAGCCACGTCCCAAACGGCAACGCAATCAGGGAGGCGATTATCAAGGCCGACAGGCTCACATGGAGCGAGCGCAACGTGATCTCCATCAGATCGGGATCAAGCGTGACGATCAGCCAGAATGCGGCCTCAAGTCCGGCCCAAATATCTGTCATAAAGACCCCTCTGGCGGATCAAGCTTGGTTCATCGGGTGCAGTCCCTTGAAACCTATCAATCATCAAAACCACGCCAGCACCATCGAATTTACGTCGTGATCTTCTTAATAGGCGACGAACTGGCTGAATGTTCATGATTTGATCCCGCCTCGAAATCACGGTAAATATCTCGCTATGACGCCAGACTTTTCCAATTCCTTCCCCCTGCGCGCGGCCCGTGTGCATGAGGTTTGCGGCGCAAGTGCCGCCAGCCTTGCCGTGGTCTGCGCCGCGCAAGCGAAGGGACCTGTGCTTTGGATTCGCGATGCGTGGCGTCCAGAAACGCTCAACCCTTTAGGCATCAGCCCCTTCTTTGATCCCGCCAAGCTGTTGATCGCGCAGGTGAAAGATCAGACCGAGGGCCTCGCCGTCGCCGAAGAAGCCCTGCGCGATGGGTCAACCCCGCTGGTCGTTCTGGAGATCAGCCAACCCTTGGGTCTCATTCACGGGCGCCGCCTGCAACTCTCTGCAAAAGCAGGGAAATCCACGGGTCTTTGCCTCATCCCCGATGGCATGGGCAGCAATGCCGCCGAATCCCGTTGGCGCTGCGTGCCGATTTATGACGTCTTCAGCGCCTCTGCGGACTCGACTCTGCAACGTTGGGAGCTTATTAAGAACAAATCAGGAACATTAGGATCGTGGCATGTTCGATGGGATGCAGCGTCGCGTCGTCTCAATTTGGTTTCCGCGACTGGCGAGTGACCGCGCGTTGCGCCTGCGCCCTCTGGAGGGCCCCTTCGCGCTGACCCTACATCAGGGCAATACCAACCGGATTTACTGCCTAAACCGCGCCGCAGAACAACAGGGCCTCAGTCGCGGCATGCCCTTCTCAGACGCCCGCGCCTTTTGCCCCGATCTGCAAAGTCGCCCTTCACGACCAAATGAGGACCGCCAATTCCAACTGGCCCTGCGTCGCTGGGCCCTGCGCTATTGCCCTTGGGTGGGTCTAGAGGACGATGACGGTCTCGTGCTCGATATCTCCGGCGCGGCGCATTTGTTTGGTGGTGAGGCTGAGTTGCTCATGGATATGCGCCAAAGCCTGTCGCGTGCGGGCATTTCCGCCGCCATCGGACTGGGCGACAGTCGCGGCGCGGCTTGGGCCTTGGCACACTACGGTGAAGGGCGCGCAGAGGTGGGGCAAGCTTTGGATGCACTGCAAGAGCTACCCGTCGCCGCCCTACGCCTTGAGGAAAAGACCGTCACCGCCCTTGGGCGTCTCGGGCTGCGTAGCATCAGCGATCTGGCAAACGCCGCCCGCGCGCCCCTGACCCGCCGTTTTGGCACAGATCTTCTGATGCGTCTGGATCAGGCGCTTGGCCAACAACCTGAACAGATCACCCCGCTCAAAGATCCACCCCACTACGGCGTGCGCATGACCCTGCCCGAACCGATTGGCCACAGCAGCGATGTTATGGCGGGCACCGAACGGCTGCTCACCCAGCTCTGCGCCAAGTTGCACGCGCAGGAA
Source organism: Planktotalea sp. (assembly GCF_039984035.1). Classification (GTDB taxonomy): domain Bacteria; phylum Pseudomonadota; class Alphaproteobacteria; order Rhodobacterales; family Rhodobacteraceae; genus Planktotalea. The sequence goes on from NZ_JBDWVM010000022.1 coordinate 3,222, forward strand.
ACGGGCGCGCGCGTGCTCTGCCTCACCCTGCGGCGCGTCGATCAGGACAACCAACAGGTCGAACTCCGCCTCGCCCGCCCCATGCGCGATGCAAAACGCATTTTGCCCCTGTTTGAGCGCGGATTTGGCGATGTTGATGCCGGTTATGGCATCGACCAACTGCGCCTTGAGGCGGTGCAGGTCGAGCCGATGCCTGTGCAGCAACTCAGCCATGTCTCTACAGGTGGCAAGGACCGCCTCGACGATCTGATCACGCGCATCGGCACCCGCATCGGGCTGGAAAACATACAGCGCTTCCTCCCCGCCGACAGCCATATTCCCGAGCGCAGCTACATCATCGCGCCCGCAGCATTTTCTGTGCCAAATAGCGGATGGGCAACCATACGCTCCCGTCCGTTACACATTTTCCCGCCCAATCCCCTGCTCGGATCACACGACATCCCAACACCGCCAAAACACTTCCGCTGGCGGCGCATGTCCTTCTCAACCGCGCGTGCCACGGGGCCAGAACGCATCGCGCCAGAATGGTGGCTTGAGGATGACAGCTGGCGCAGCGGCGTGCGCGATTACTGGTGCATTGAAACGCGGCAAGGGCGTCGTCTTTGGCTCTTTTTCACACCGCAAAGCCCAAGCTGGTATGTCCATGGTGAATTCGCATGAGTTACGCTGAACTCTGTACTACCACCAATTTCACCTTCCTGCGCGGGGCGTCTCACCCAGAGGAAATGGTCACGCGCGCCGCTGAACTTGGCCTGCAAGCCATCGCCATCACCGACCGCAATTCTCTGGCTGGCGTGGTGCGTGCCTATGCGGCCCTGAAGGAACTCAAACGCGCCAATGAGGATACCATACGCATCCGTTCGGAAACGCAACTCGATCACTCCTCACGGCAAGAGACTGGCACGCCAAAGCACATCACCCGCCCCCACATTCAACATCTTCCCAAGCTCATCGTCGGCGCGCGCCTTGTGCTGCGCAGCAGCCATGTGGATTGGATCGCGCTCCCCAAAGATCGCGCCGCCTATAGCCGTCTCACCCGCCTTTTGACCCTTGGAAAACGACGCGCGGAAAAGGGGCAATGCCACCTCGACCTGCCCGACTTGCTGCAAGGCTGCGCAGGCATGATCCTCATCGCGCTGCCCAAAGGCCCGCTGCGCAAAACCGCCGCTGATATTGAGCGCATGCAGCGCCAATTTCCCAGCCATGTCTTCCTTGGCGCAGCCCCGCGTTATGATGGCTCCGATCAGGCCTATCTCGCCGCTTGCGCCCGTCTCGCCCTGCGCACCTCTGCGCCTATGGTCGCTGTCGGTGATCCGCTCATGCACCACGGCGCGCGCCGCCAATTGGCCGATGTGCTCACCTGCATGCGCGAACATATCACCATCGACCGCATCGGCATCCGCGCGCTTCCCAACGCCGAACGCCGCCTCAAAGGCTACACCGACATGGCCCGTGTCTTTCGCGATCACCCCGCTGCTTTGCGCCGCTCACTCGAAATCGCCGCGCGCTGTAGCTTTTGCCTGAGCGAGCTGTCCTACGAGTACCCCGATGAAATTTCCGAAGGCGAGCAGCCCCAAGCCCGCCTCACCCGCCTTGCCTATGAGGGGTTAGAGCGGCGCTATCCTCACGGCGCGACGGACAAGGCCAAAGCGCAAGTCGCCAAAGAGCTCTCGCTCGTCAAAGCCCTGAATTTCCCGGCCTATTTCCTTACCGTGCATGACATCGTGCAGTTCGCGCGCTCCCAAGGAATCCTCTGCCAAGGGCGCGGATCGGCGGCAAATTCGATCCTCTGCTATCTGCTCGGCATCACAGATGTCAGCCCCGAGGTGATCACCATGGTCGTTGAACGGTTCGTCTCTGAGCATCGGGGCGAGCCGCCAGATATCGACGTCGACTTTGAGCATGAACGCCGCGAAGAGGTGATCCAGCACATCTATGAAAA
>NZ_JBDWVM010000023.1:0-2557 GCF_039984035.1 Planktotalea sp.
TGCGCATTTTTATTGGCTCTGAGAACAAACTTTTTTCACTTTCGGGTTCCTCTTTGGTCGTTTCTCCTTATATGAACGCTGATCGAAAAATTATTGGTGCCGTTGGCGTCATTGGGCCGACTCGTCTAAATTATGGACGGATTGTTCCCATTGTGGACTATACGGCACAACTGGTCGGGAAGCTGATTTCCGACCGGAGCTAAAGGTAGAGAAATGGCTGATCGCGACGAAAACGAATTTTTGGATGATCTGGACGCGCTAGAGGCGGAGTTCGATGAAGCGGAAGAAGCTGAGCCCACTGAGGAAGAGCTTGCCGCAGATGAATTGGCGATTGTGAAAGCGGAGCGGGATGAGTTTAAAGACCGCTTTATGCGTGCTTTGGCGGATTCGGAAAATTCGCGCAAGCGTTCCGACCGTGATCGCAAAGAGGCGGAAAATTACGGCGGCTCCAAGCTCGCCCGTGATTTGCTCCCTGTGTACGACAACATGAAGCGCGCACTTGAATCTGCAACAGACGAGCAACGTGAAACATCTGCTGCGCTCATCGAGGGCGTAGAGCTAACAATGCGTGAATTGGTTAACGTCTTTGGCAAACATGGCATTACGCCAGTATCGCCAAAGGTCGGCGACAAGTTTGATCCACAAGTGCACCAAGCGATGTTCGAAGCGCCTGTTCCTGATACAAAAGCCGGCGACATCATTCAGGTCGCTGCTGAGGGCTTCATGCTCCATGACCGCCTGCTGCGTCCAGCGCAGGTTGGGGTGTCTTCTACCCCCGCTTAACAGCACCTGAGAGACTTTAGAACGGAGGCGTTTCGATTAGTTTCGAGACGCTTCTTTCAATTTGTAGATTAGATCTAGCGCCTCTTTTGCCGTCAGGTCGTCGGGATGGATATCGTCCAACATTTCGACTGCTGGGGATGCTTTGGTTTGCACTGGCGGTGGTGGCGGCGCGGCGGAAAACAAGGGCAGATCGTCGATGACGGCCTTTTGTCCACCGCCTTCGCGTTCTCCCTTTTCCAACGCGTCCAAAACGATGCGCGCGCGTTCGACAACGGCGCTTGGTAGGCCGGCGAGTTTCGCAACCTGAACACCGTAGCTGCGATCAGCCGCGCCCTTAATCACCTCATGCAGGAAGATCACATCGCCCTCCCATTCCCTGACCGAGACGGTCGCGTTTTCAGCGCCGTCCAGCTTAGCCGTCAGGTTGGTAAGTTCATGATAATGCGTGGCAAATAGCGCTCTAGACTTGTTGACATCGTGTAAGTGCTCGAGCGTGGCCCAAGCGATGGACAGGCCATCATAGGTGGCGGTGCCGCGCCCGATTTCATCGAGGATCACCAGCGCATTCTCATCGGCTTGGTTCAGGATAGCGGCGGTTTCGACCATTTCCACCATGAAGGTAGATCGCCCGCGCGCGAGATCATCGGAGGCGCCAACACGGCTAAACAACTGACTCACGATGCCGATATGGGCAGCTTGCGCAGGAACGAAGCTACCCATCTGGGCGAGAACGGCGATTAGCGCGTTTTGGCGAAGGAACGTCGATTTACCAGCCATGTTTGGTCCGGTCAGCAGCCAAATCGCAGCGCCGTCAGACCCGTCTGCCAGATCGCAGTTGTTGGCAATGAAGGGTGCGCCGCCTTGGCTCCGCAAGGCTTGTTCGACCACCGGATGGCGCCCGCCAGAAATTTCAAATGTGCGAGTGTTGTCGACGTTTGGTCGGCTCCAATCTTCCGCACGGGCGAGGGCGGCAAGGCTGGCGCTTAGATCAATCTCAGCCAAGGCGCGGGCTGTATTGGATACCTCGGCCGCCTGTGCAAGAATAGCGCTGGTTAAGGTGGAATAGTGTCGCTTTTCGATCTCTAAGGCGCGATTGCCTGCGTTAAGAATTTTGGTTTCGATCTCAGACAGCTCAACAGTGGTAAAGCGCACCTGGTTCGCCGTTGTCTGACGGTGAATGAAGGTTTCATTCAGGGGTGCGGCGAGCATTTTCTCCGCATGGGTTGCGGTCGTTTCGATGAAATACCCCAGCACATTGTTGTGCTTGATCTTAATCGAAGTGATCCCAGAAATTTCCGCATAGTTCTGCTGCATCGACGCGATAACGCTCCGACCTTCGTCGCGCAGCGCGCGAGTTTCATCCAGTTCAGGGTCAAAGCCGGTCGCAATAAAGCCACCGTCCCGCGCGAGCAGAGGTGGCTCTGCAATCAGTGCATCATTGAGAAGGGCGATAAGATCCTCATGACCGCCGAGCTCAGAGAGGGATTTGTTTAGCAATTCAGGCGCGTCATTTAGCCCCGCCCCAAGAATGGCTTCTGCCTGCTCCAACCCGTTGCGGATGGCGGCGATATCACGGGGCCCACCGCGATCTAGTGACAGCCGAGAAAGCGCGCGATCAAGGTCTGGCACCTTGCGCAGTGTGCTTCGCAAGACCTCTGTTTCACGTGAGTTTTCGAACAGCCACTCGACCGCCGACAACCGATCATTAACCGTGTTCAGATCGCGAGAGGGGCTTGCTAGACGACGCTCCAATAGACGCCCGCCACCGGCGGTA
>NZ_JBDWVM010000024.1:0-8077 GCF_039984035.1 Planktotalea sp.
CGCCCAGATCAAGCGCGCCCAAAATGCGATCTCTGTCTTCTTTTTCGACGATACCTTCAGAATGGCCAAGATTGAGCGCGCCTTCGATCTCTTCTTTGACGGCAAGGATTTGGCTGTCGGGATCGGTTTGAACACCGAAAATACGTAAAACACCGCGCACCAAGAGCCGCACCGCATTCACTATGGGGGAGAAGACGGTGATCACCAGTTGAATAACGGGCGAGACGAGCGCGGCGGCGCGTTCGGCGTTGGTGATGGCGTAGGTCTTTGGCAGAACCTCTGCAAAAATCAAAACCAACAGCGTCATGACCAAGGTGGCAAGGGCCACGCCGTTGTCGCCAAATGCGCGCGTGAACAGCGCCGTTGCCAGCGATGTCGCCAGAATGTTAACCAAGTTGTTGCCAAGAAGAACCGAGCCAATCAGTCGTTCGTTGTCTTCTGTAATGTCGAGCGCACGCTGAGCGCCGCGCGATCCCTTGTCTGCTTGCGCGCGCAGTTTCCCGCGCGATGCAGCAGTAAGCGCAGTTTCAGAGCCAGAGAAAAATCCCGAAAGCACGAGCAAAAATAGGATCGACCCTGCGGTGATCCAAAATGCACTATCAAGAATTGGTGTTGTCGCGTCCATCGGGCTTGTCTTTCTTTATGCTCTTAGTCTTATGGGGGCGGTCGGGCGGCACTTCAAGGGAACGGATCATGCGCGTTGCACATTTGGGGGAATTGACAGGGGAACTCACTGTTTTTGGGGGACCTTATTCAAATATTCAGGCGCTTGATGCCTTGCTCGCGGCTGCGCGTGGGCATTTGATCTGCACGGGTGATTTGGTGGCCTACTGCGGAGCGCCCAAAGAAGTCATCGCAAGAACCCAACAGGCAAACGTTTATGTTGTGGCGGGGAACTGCGAAAAACAGCTCGCTGCGCGCGCGTTGGATTGTGGGTGCGGTTTTGAGGAGGGAACAACCTGTGATCTTCTGTCCGCCGCTTGGTATGATTTTGCCAACAGAAGTGTTGATGAACACGCGCGCGATTGGATGGGCGGGTTGCCTGACATCGTGACGTTTGAGCACAGCGCGCGAAGGTTCGCGGTGATCCACGGCGGTGTCACCGATGTGGCCCGCTTTATCTGGAGCAGTTCAGAGCGGCAGGTATTTGATGAAGAACTTACAGCGTTAAGAACCTTATACGGCGACGTTGATGTGGTCATCTCTGGACATTCAGGGATCGCATTTGAGCGCCAAATTAGCGATGTGCGCTGGGTGAATGCGGGCGTTATCGGTATGCCGCCCCATGATGAAACCCCCGAGACAGAATTCTTGTGCATCGGCGCTGATGGGGGTTTTCGACTGGAAAAGCTGGTCTATGACGTCGATGGCGCGGTCGGCGACATGGTTAAGGCTGGTTTAACCCAAGGCTACCACACCGCTCTGCAAACGGGTATTTGGCCCTCCGAAGATGTTCTGCCAGCGGACCTTCGACGCTAATCTTCGTCTTTTGCAAGGGGATGGTGGGTTAGAACCAACTCCTGCAAACGGGCCTCTAACACGTGTGTGTAGATTTCTGTCGTAGCTACATCCGCATGCCCGAGCAGCGTTTGAATAGAGCGCAAATCAGCGCCGTTCTCGAGCAAATGTGTTGCAAAAGCATGTCGCAATGTGTGCGGCGTCACCTTTGATGGCATCACACTGGAATGCACGGCTAACTCTTTGATCAGAATGTAAAACCTGTGACGGGTAAGGTGACCCTCTTTGCCGCGGGACGGGAAGAGAAATCTGGAAACGGGTTTCCCTTTGAGGCGCGCGTCCTCTTGCGTGTTTTCCCAAGAAGACAGCCATGCGGCGAGCGCCTCTTTGGCGGGGGGTGACAGGGGCACCATGCGTTCCTTGTCGCCTTTGCCGCGGATGAGCAACATGCTTGGATTGCCGCGTGCGGAGGCGACGGGTAGGGACACGAGCTCTGTCACGCGCATACCCGTGGCGTAGAGCAGCTCCATCAAACATGTGTTGCGCAGACGATCAGATGGGGCGCGTCCGACCTCGCGAGACGCGCTGAGCAAAGCATCGACCTCTGCCATGGACAGAGTTTTGGGAAGCCGTTTGTCACGCCCGGGGCCTGCGATTTGAATCGCCGGATTGTCGCTGCGCCAGCCTTCTTCAAAGCCGAACCGATAGAGTTGTTTGATCGCGGAAAGCCGTCGCGCGCGTGTGGATTTTGCAAGACCTTGCGCATCGCAATCGATCAAATAGGCCTCCACATCGTCGCGCGTCGCGGTATCGAAACTCATATTGCGATGTTCAAGCCAGCCAGAAAAATCTTTCAGATCGCGTGCATAGGCCAGTTGCGTGTTGGTTGCCGCGCCGAGTTCTGCCGCTTGCGCATCCAGAAACGTGGAAATCCACCTCTTATGTTCTGCTTGGGCTGTCATTGCTAACTGCTCATACGGAGGAGCAAAAGTTGCAAAGCGCTGCGTCGCGCCGTGTCTTCGAGACCGACACTACGCAGAAAACCTAGGCCGTTTTGAATGGCGATGGGATCACCGTTTGACCCTGCGGCTGTCAGCGACATTGCGCGCAAGATAGCTTCGCCGAGGCGCGCGTCTTGCGCCATCTCTTTCAGACGCTCAGGCACAGTCTCACCTGAAAAGGCGGACACGATGGCGGGGTAAAGCGTATGAGGCCCGTCCGACAGAGGTTCACCAATAGCGACGCTTTGCGCAGCTTTGATCGCAGCGTTTGAGCTTTCGCGCCGCGCGGCCTGTTCATAAATAGGGGACAAAAGGGCAATGCGCGTGATCAAATCCGCGTCGCTGGCGGTGCCTGTATCGGGCAAATCGAGCAGGTTTTGCGCAAATAACGTTGAGAATGGGATTTGTAATTGCGCGTTCTGCATCAAGGACCAAGCGCGCCGCGTTTGTTTCATTGCGGCAATTGGATCACCGGATTTCAATGCGGTTTCAAGCCGTTGGATCGCTTCAACGCGGTCCCAAACACCGCCCGAGGCAGATGGAATTCGGCTGGTGTAGATGCCAAGCAGTCTATTTTCAGAGATCGCGCCAACGCGGGCCAATCGTTCTGCTGCCTCTAATTGCGGTTTCCAACCCGCATCTCCCGACAGGTCCGTCGCCGCAAATGCACGGGGCAAAGACGCGGTGGGCAGAGCTTCGCCGACCGCCTCAAACAAACGGAATTGGAGCACGGTTGGACGCGCGAGGGCTGGTGGTAGTTGGGACTCTTCAAAGAGTTCGGGATCAAGAAAACGTTCAAGCAAAGCGACATCGATCTTGTCCAACGCCCCGATGGCATCGCCCGTTGAAAGCGTGAGCGCCGCATTGTCCCAGTTTTGCGATTGGGCGTCACAGTATATACGCTGCTCCAAATCACGGCTGAGGCCGGGATCAATCGAGAGCGCTTTGCAGGGCTCATGTGCATCGCCGTTCAGCAAAGCTGTATCAAAGTAGAGATCAAACAAATCAATATGCGCTGGATCAGCGCGCTTTAGCAGCGCGGATGCAGGATCAAGTGCGCCAAGGGCGAGCAGTTTTTGGACACGCGCGCGCATGAATGTGCTGGTGTGTGCATCATGTGGCGGATCAGCCTCAGCCAGCAAAAGCGTGTAAAGGAGCGACTGAAGAGCGGGCTTTCCTTCGACATTGAGCGCTTCAATCAGCGCGACAATCGTGTCTGTTTCGCTCTCACCCCAAAGGGTTCTGGGCAATCCGGTTACGGTGCTTGGCAAAAGACCTGCCGCGGCGCGCACGGGGGCGCCAAGCGGCGTGACCGTCACCTCGGGCGTTGTAACGGAGCCAGCGACGGGCGGTTCGTCAATTTTTTCTGGTGCATTCAAGGGCGTGATCGGCACGACCACCTGTTTGGGGCGTTTTTCGAGCCATTCAATTGCCGAAAGCGGATCGGTCGCTGCCAAAGATGTCGCCGTGCCAAACGCGAGCACCGCGGAAAGGGCGAGCGTGTGCTTAGCTGTCGCCATTCACATCCACCGGAATTCGTATTTCTTTCAAGGGCGCAGAGAAATCAGCGCCAAAAAACGGACCGACATAGGCATAGGCCACGAGCGCAATCCCAGCGAGAATCGCAAGATAGATCAACCATTTTATGATACGTCCCATAGTGCCTGATCCTTGCCTGCTTGTCGTCTTTTGTCACGTTTATATATGGTCTTTTCGGTAAGTTCACGTCATTGAAGGCATGAATTCGAAATTTGGCGGGCATTGGCCGACGCCCTGGCTCTAGATTTGGACCTAATGAACTGGAAATTGCATAAAACGGTGGTTTTGGTTGGCATGATGGGTGCTGGCAAGACGGCTGTGGGCAAGGCGCTCGCTGCGACTTTGGATGTGCCATTTCTTGATTCGGACGCAGAAATCGTCAGCGCGGCCAACATGAGCATTGCCGAAATTTTCGAACGCGATGGCGAGTCGTTTTTCAGAGCGCGCGAAAGCGAAGTGATAGCGCGCCTGTTGGAAGGGCAACCTTGCGTGCTCTCGACGGGCGGCGGAGCATTTCTAGCGAAGCGCAATCGCGAGATGATTTCGACCCACGGTGTCTCTGTGTGTTTGGACGCGTCATTGGAGCTGATTTGGAGCCGTGTACGCAACAAAGACACGCGTCCGCTTTTGCGTACAGCAAACCCTTATGAAACACTGCGCGACCTTTATGATACCCGCGCTGGTATCTATGCGATGGCTGATATTTCTGTCGAAGCGGACGCGAAATATTCGATTGAAGACATGAGCGCGCGGGTTGCGAAAACGCTGCTGTCGCGCCCAGACGTATTAGAAAGAGGCGATGATGCTTGAGGTGGTTCATGTTCCCCTGGAAGGTCGCGAATATGATGTGCGGATCGGACCAGGCCTGATTGCTCGCGCTGGGGCCGAAATTGCCCCGCTACTGGCACGTCCTCGCGTCGCGGTCGTCACAGAAAGCAACGTCGCGCCGCTGCATTTGGAAACGTTGCGACAGGGTTTGAGCGCTCAAGGCATTGAAATGGTTGCTTTAGAGCTGCCCGCAGGGGAAAGCACAAAAGCATGGCCAGAGTTCACGTGTTGCGTTGAATGGCTGCTGGAGCAGAAGATCGAACGCCGCGATGTCGTCATTGCCCTTGGCGGTGGTGTGGTTGGCGATCTGGTCGGTTTTGCCGCTGCTGTTTTGCGCCGTGGCATTCGTTTCGTGCAAATTCCGACCTCGCTTTTGGCACAGGTTGATAGCTCTGTTGGTGGAAAAACCGGCATTAACGCGCCGCAAGGTAAGAACCTGATCGGTGCCTTTCATCAACCCGCTTTGGTGCTCGCTGACATAGATGCGCTCAATACCATGCCGCGTCGCGATTTTCTCTCGGGATATGGCGAAGTCGTGAAATACGGCATGCTGGGCGATGCGGAATTTTTTGCATGGCTCGAAAAGAACGGCCCAGCTTTGTTAAATGGCGATCAAGCCGCTCGCATCGAAGCGGTGCGTCGCTCGGTGCAGATGAAAGCGGATATTGTTCTGCGCGATGAAACCGAACAAGGGGATCGTGCGCTTTTGAACTTGGGGCATACTTTTTGTCACGCGCTTGAAGCGGCAACAGGGTTCTCGGATCGTCTGCTTCACGGTGAAGGCGTGGCCGTTGGTTGCGCGCTGGCGTTTGAGCTGTCTTCGCGTCTCGCTCTGTGCAGTCAAGAAGATCCAAGCCGCGTGCGCGCGCATCTCTCTGAAATGGGCATGAAGGTAGATTTGTCTGATATCGAGGGCGATTTGCCAGATGCAAAGGCATTGCTCGCTCTTATGGGACAAGACAAAAAGGTAATCGATGGCCAGCTGCGCTTTATCCTAGCGCGCGGGATCGGTGAGGCTTTTGTGACGTCCGATGTGCCAAAAGAGACAGTGCTGACGCTGCTTCAAGACGCGCTTGCTGCGCGCTAAACTCTCTTAACAACGTAATAAAAGAAGGGATTGAGAGGTTATCTCAATCCCTTTTTTGTTTTGCTTAGAACGGGATTTCATCATCCAGATCGCGGGATGGGGCACCGCCGCCGCCACCTTGGTTGCCGCCGCCATAACCGCCGCCACCACCTTGGCCACTGTCATAACCACCACCGCCGCCGCCGCCGTAGCCGCCACCTTGATCACCACCGTAAGAGCCGCCGCCACCGCCGCCGCCTTGGTTGTCACCGCGACCGTCAAGCATCGTGAGCGTGGATGTGTAAGGGCGCAGCACGACTTCAGTGCTGTATTTGTCTTGGCCAGATTGATCCTGCCATTTGCGTGTCTCGAGTTGGCCCTCAAGATAAACTTTGGAGCCTTTACGCAAATATTGCTCGGCCACGCGCGCGAGAGGCTCGGAGAAGATCGCAACAGAATGCCATTCCGTGCGCTCTTTACGCTCGCCCGTGTTACGGTCTTTCCACGTCTCGGATGTAGCAATACGCAAGTTGCACACTTTGCCACCGTTCTGGAATGTGCGCACTTCAGGATCGCGTCCCAAATTACCGATTAGAATTACCTTGTTTACTGAACCGGCCATATCCGCCCCCTGTGAGTGTTCGTATCTTTGCAACGCCGACTCAGTCAGCGAAGTTTTGCCGAACTTACACCACCAGATCATGGTTAAAAACGGAATAACGGCCATGGGGGTAGCGAAGTGGCGAAAACCAGCTATATAGTGCCAGAGTAGGGTAAACGGGGCAGTTATAGATGCGCGCTCATCGATCGCGACATGTCGCAGGTGTTTTTTCCGGTTTGATCTTCGCACTGGCTATGCCGGTTTCTGCGGAGACACTATCGTCGCGCTCACGCGCCAAGCTGTTTAGTTCCCAAACCAAGATTTTGGACAACCGCGCTTCTGAGCAATACAAAGCCTCGGTTCGCCTTAAGCCGCCAACGGTGAACACGCCGACCAAATGGGGAACGGGCGATGGCAGCTCACCCAAATATCGCGGGCGTTACAAGGGCATCTATTCGACCATGGCGCGTAATGCGGCGCGCAAACACGGTATTCCTGAGGATTTGTTCCTGCGGTTGGTCCAGCAAGAAAGCAACTGGAACCCGAATGCGGTGTCCCATGCTGGTGCACAGGGTCTGGCGCAGCTTATGCCCGGCACAGCAAAGTATCTGCGCGTCGATGCCAGTGATCCTGCGCAAAACCTTGAAGGCGGCGCGCGCTATCTCAAAGAACAATATCGCAAATTCGGCTCATGGCGTTTGGCTTTGGCGGCCTATAACGCAGGCCCCGGCGCAGTCGAAAAATACGGCGGGGTGCCTCCCTTCAAGGAGACACGCAACTACGTAAAGGTCATTTGGGGCAGCTAATTACCCCTGATTGGCCCTGTTTTCCGCAAGGAACGGCAGGATAAGCGCCAACATCTCTTGATGAATGACCGTGCGATGGCGCTCGGCTTCTCCGCAGATGTTGGTTTCGCCGGTGATCAGGCCAGATGCGCCAATAATGATGCGCCCCAACATGCTGCATTCACCAATCCCGCTCATGTGCCATGACCCTGGCAGCGCGTGATGCGCGGCATTGGGCATATGCGCTGCGATCTCAATCGCATCGATACCAGCGGGTAAGTCGCCGAGGTCTTCGAGGTTGATCAGCAACGCCGGATGCGCGATGGCGGCGAGGCTGTCTTGCGTCATCGCTTGGGGCAAGGCCGGATCAATCGCGATGCTTGCAGTGATGCGCGCATCTTTGAAGGACGCCTCATAGCGCGGTGCATCGATATCGTTGAAATCAACGCCGCCTGCAGTCATCCAGCCACAATCAAGCTGCCCGATATGATCATCGCAATAGGCGATGTAAGCCGCCTTGCGTACTTCAGCGCCGGCCAAGGCCAATGCACTATGTCCGCCAAGTGAAAATCCCGCGCTGGTAACATCGGTGAGATCAGCCGCGATGCCGGCAATATCCCCAGCTTCAAATGCATCTATGATGGCGCTGAGGTCGGCAGGACGGTCCCAAATTTCAATGGTGCGATGGGGATCGCTGTCCATTGAGGTCGTGCCATGATGGTTAACGCCCGCAACAATGTAGCCTTGCGCGCTCATGGCCGTGGCGAGCCACGCCATTTGCGTCATACGTCCACCAGAA
>NZ_JBDWVM010000025.1:0-4095 GCF_039984035.1 Planktotalea sp.
ATCCAGCGGAAATTTTGACCCAATGTCTGGCGAGCCGCTATACACGCTTGCCTGTTTTTGATGGCGAGCGGGAAAACATTATAGGCATGGTGCACGCCAAGGATTTGCTCCGCGCGATGCACCGTTTGATCGATCCTGAAAATGGTTCGGTGAAAGGCCTCACCAATTTTGACATCTCAGAAGTTGCGATCACCCCCTACTTCGTCCCCGAGACCACAACGCTCGACGATCAAATGCGCAACTTTCTGCGTCGACGCACGCATTTCGCTTTGGTCGTTGACGAATACGGCTCGCTTCAGGGCTTGATCACTTTGGAAGACATCCTGGAAGAAATCGTTGGTGAGATCACCGACGAATTCGATCTGGAAGAAGATGCTGCGCTGGCCCCTGACGAAGAAGGTCACTATGCCATCGACGGCGCGATGACGATCCGCGACCTGAACCGTGCGGTGGATTGGTCACTCCCTGATGAAGAGGCCAACACTGTTGCAGGCCTTGTCATTCATGAAGCGCAAATGATCCCAACTCAGGGTCAGGTCTTTAGCTTTCACGGCTTCCGTTTCGAAGTCGTGGGGCGCGAAGGCAACCGGATCACGCAATTGAAAATCCGGCCGCTTTAAACCCTATTCGGCAGCAACACGCTTTGCTGCCGCTTCCAACATAGGCTTGAGATACCGCCCCGTATAACTGCGCGGTTCTTCGACGATCTTCTCCGGCGTACCGGTCGCCACGACCTCACCGCCGCCATCACCGCCTTCTGGGCCAATATCGATCACCCAATCAGCCGTTTTCACGACGTCCAAATTGTGCTCAATCACGATGACAGTGTTGCCCTGCTCTACCAGTTCATGCAGCACTTCCAAGAGCTTACGCACGTCTTCGAAATGCAGACCTGTGGTCGGTTCATCCAAGATGTAAAGCGTGCGCCCTGTTGAACGCTTGCTCAGCTCTTTGGATAACTTCACACGCTGCGCTTCACCGCCCGACAAGGTCGTTGCCTGCTGGCCAACCTTAATGTAGCCCAGCCCAACGCGCATAAGGGCATCCATCTTTTCGCGAATGCTCGGCACCGCTTTGAAGAATTCTTGTGCATCTTCGACAGTCATATTCAAAACGTCTGCGATGCTCTTGCCCTTGAAGACAACTTCTAGCGTTTCACGATTGTAGCGCGCGCCTTTGCAGGTTTCACATTCGACATAGACGTCAGGCAAGAAGTGCATTTCAATCTTGATAACGCCATCGCCCTGACATGCCTCACACCGGCCACCTTTAACGTTAAAGCTAAAGCGACCAGGTTTGTATCCACGTGCCTTGGCTTCAGGTAGCCCAGCAAACCATTCTCTGATCGGCGTAAAGGCACCGGTATAGGTCGCTGGGTTGGATCGTGGTGTCCGCCCAATCGCGCGCTGATCGATGTCGATCACCTTATCAAGATGTTCGAGCCCTTTGATCGTTTCGCACGGAGCAGGCGTTTGGCGCGCACCATTGAGTTGCATCGACGCAGTTTTGAACAAGGTCTCAATCGTCAGCGTGGACTTGCCGCCGCCCGAAACGCCCGTCACACACACGAATTTTCCAAGTGGGAAATCAACACTCACATTCTGTAAGTTATTCCCCGTCGCTTTCACGACTTTGATCTTTTTCTTGTTCCCCTTACGACGTTTCGCCGGAACTGCGATTTCACGTTTGCCGCTCAGATATTGCCCCGTAATGGAGCCTTCGTCCGCAATAATCTCTGCGGGTGATCCTTTGGAGACGACCTCGCCGCCATGCACACCAGCACCAGGGCCGATATCAAAAACATAGTCGGCTTCGCGGATCGCTTCCTCATCGTGTTCAACCACGATCACCGTATTCCCCTGATCCCGAAGGTTTTTCAGTGTTCCAAGTAGACGATCGTTGTCTCGTTGATGCAGGCCAATGGAAGGTTCATCCAAGACATATAGAACGCCCTGCAGACCCGAACCAATCTGGCTGGCCAGTCTAATCCTTTGACTTTCTCCTCCACTCAACGTCCCGCTGGAGCGCGACAATGTGAGGTACTCTAGACCGACATTATTAAGGAAACCCAAACGCTCGCGAATTTCTTTGAGGATCGCAGTGGCGATTTCATTCTTCTGCACTGTTAACGTTTCGGGCACTGCAGCGCACCAATCAAAAGCCTCTTTGATCGACATTTGAACCACGTGACCTACATGCAGATCCGCGATTTTAACGGCCAGCGCCTCTTCCCGCAGACGGAAACCACCACATGAACCACAGGGCCTATTGTTTTGATAACGTTCAAATTCTTCCCGAATCCAATTGCTATCCGTTTCGCGATATCGGCGTTCCATATTGGGAATGACACCCTCGAAAACCCGCGTCACTTCGTAAACGCGACCGCCTTCATCATAGCGGAACGGAATTTCATCATCACCAGACCCATGCAGGAAAACCTGTTTCACATGCGCGGGAAGATCTTTCCATTTCGTATTTTTGTTAAATTCGTAGTGCTTTGAAATTGCTTCAATTGTTTGCAAGAAATATGGTGATTTTCCCTTGCGCCACGGCGCCAGAGCACCGTCAGAAATCTTCAAATCAGCATCAGGCACAACCAAACGTTCATCGAAAAATAACTCTTTTCCCAGACCATCGCATTCAGGACATGCGCCAAACGGCGCGTTGAAACTGAAAAGGCGAGGTTCGATTTCTGGGATGGTAAAGCCACTCACAGGACATGCAAATTTCTCTGAAAACGTGCTGCGTTCCGGCTCACCTTCGCTCGGAGCTGTTTCGAGAATTGCGATCCCATCAGCCAGATCGAGCGCGGTTCTGAGACTGTCCGCAAGGCGCGTTTCAAGCCCCTCACGCACGACCAAACGATCCACAACAACGTCGATGTCATGACGGAATTTCTTATCAAGCGTGGGCGGTTCGTCCAGTTCATAGAACGCGCCATCCACCTTCACGCGTTGAAAGCCTTGCTTGCGCAACTCCATGAATTCTTTGCGATATTCACCTTTGCGATCCCGAACAATCGGCGCGAGCAGATAGGCGCGCGTCCCTTCTTCCATCGCCATGATACGATCGACCATGTCTTGAACTTGCTGCGCTTCAATCGGCTTGCCAGTCGCTGGCGAATAGGGCGTTCCAACGCGCGCATAGAGCAGACGCATATAGTCGTAGATTTCCGTCACCGTCCCTACGGTCGAACGTGGGTTTTTCGACGTTGTCTTTTGTTCGATCGAAATGGCAGGGCTCAAGCCGCTGATGTGATCCACATCAGGTTTTTGCATCATATCAAGGAATTGACGCGCATAGGCGCTCAGCGATTCCACGTAGCGGCGCTGGCCCTCTGCGTAAATCGTATCAAACGCGAGCGAAGATTTCCCAGAGCCAGAAAGTCCCGTTATCACAACGAGCTGATCGCGCGGGATATCCACATCAATGGACTTGAGATTATGTTCGCGCGCGCCACGCACTTCGATATTTTTGAGTTCGCCCATTTCGCCCCCTAGTGCAGTCCCGTTAACAGATAGCTAAAGCAAAACGAAAATCCAATAAGAAAAGGAGAACATTTACTGAACATCCACTTTGCGACGTCGAGACATGATCGAATGCGTGAGAATTCCACAGATGCTGAGAACAACAACGAATGCTACAGCGCCAGCAACACCCGCTGACAGAACAATTGCCGCCAAAATGGGCGGTCCACATGTGGTTCCTACGTTGCCCATCTGCGCAACGGCACCTGTAGCATGGGCGCGTCCCTCATCCGTTGGATTTAGGGCTGCAAGCGTTGCGAAACTCGCGCCGGGAACAAAACCCGTTGCTCCGAGCAGTAGCAAACAAGCGAGAACGAAGGCGCCATCATTACCGAAAACAAACAGCAGCGGAATGGCAGCGAGCGCCGTCAAAGCATAGCCAATCTGGACCGCTCGAACCGTGTTAACCATCTGAAGCAAAACAATACCCAGTGTGAGCGATGTGGCAATCGAAGCAAGTGGTAGGCTCGCTGAAAGCCCCGTTCGCGCGGTTTCGCCCACGAAGCCAGGCAAGTAGGTCAAAACGGAAATGTAAGTCGCCGTGTACCAAACAAACCCAAGCGCCGCC
>NZ_JBDWVM010000026.1:0-9437 GCF_039984035.1 Planktotalea sp.
AGTTGTCTGAGACAGGAACCACGGTGCCGAGGTATTTCTTCACCAGCTCAGGATGCTCTTTGATCGCTTCAGAGATGGAGCAGAAGATCACGCCCGCCTTCTTCAGCTCATCTTGGAAGGTCGTGCCAACGGAAACGGAATCAAAGACCGCATCAACCGCAACCTTGCGCGGTGCATTCGCGTCGATGTTTTCCGCGCCTTCAACACCCGCGAGGATCATTTGCTCTTTGAGCGGAATGCCCAGCTTTTCATAGGTCGCGAGCAGCTTTGGATCGACTTCATCCAAGGATTTCGGCTTCACTTCCATGCTTTTCGGGCGCGCATAGTAGTACTGGTCTTGGAAATCGATCTCAGGATAATCGACCATCGCCCAATCGGGCTCTTCCTTTGTCAGCCAACGCGCGAAGGCTTCAAGGCGCCACTCGGTCATCCACTCAGGTTCATCGTTCTTGGAGGAAATCAAACGCACGATGTCTTCGTTCAGACCCTTTGGCGCGAATTCCATTTCGATGTCTGTGGACCAGCCGTATTTATATTCACCGCCGACTTCACGCACGGCATCGACTGTTTCCTGATCAACGCCATCTTTGACGCCCGAGTCTGTCGCTGTATCCAATGCTGCCATGACGGCCTCCTATTCGTATCAATTACGCCGCGCGTGCGCGGAATTTATCGTGTTGGGCCAGCCACGCATCTGCGAAGGCCAGCACCTCTAGCTGTGTTGTCTCAGGTCCGAGCGAGACCCGAATCGCGCATGCGGCGTCTTGCTCGCTAAAGCCCATCGCCATCAATACGCCGCTCGCTTTGACTTTGCCGCTTGAGCAGGCAGAGCCCGCCGAAACCGCGAAACCTGCCAAGTCCATCTGCATCACTTGCGTCTCGCCCTTCCAACCGGGCGTGAGGAGATAAGATGTGTTCGGCAGCCGTTTGCTCGCTTTCCCGACAGAAATAGTGTGTTTCGCGCGATCTGCAATGGTGTTTTCTAGAATGTTTCTAAGTTTCTCGACGCGGGTCCAAACACCGCTGTCTAAATCTCGCTGCGCGGCCTCTGCCGCTGCGCCAAATCCGGCGATCCCGATGATGTTTTCCGTGCCAGAGCGACGCCCCATTTCCTGACCGCCGCCCTTGATCTGCGCTGGCACATCAATGCCGCGTTTCAGAACCAAAGCAGCAATCCCCTTGGGACCGCCCAATTTATGCGCCGAAATCAACGCCATATCCGCGCCAGACCAGTTGAACGCCACAGGCATTTTGCCAAAGGCTTGGGTCATATCAGAGACAGCCAGCCCGTCGGGCAAATCCTGTACAACGCCTGTTTCTGAATTTGCCAATTGCACAGCGCTTGTTTGCGGCTCAGTGATTGCGACCTGTCCGTTCTCATCGACCGTCAAATCGCCCGATGTCCAACTGAGCACCGCGTCATGTTCAATCCGCGCGCTGGCATAGCCATGACCCGCACAGGCAAGCGCCGCCGATTCTGTCGCGCTCGAGGTGAAAACGATATCTGCACCATCCGCGCCAAAGGCCGCAGAGACCTGCGCGCGGGCTTTTTCCACGATAGATTTCGCAGCGCGCCCTTCGGCATGAACCGACGATGGATTGCCGACAGCATCCATTGCCGCGATCATCGCATCGCGCGCCTCAACGCGCAAAGGCGTGGTCGCATTATGATCCAGATAGACGCGGGCCATCACTCATCCACGATATCAAAGAGCGAAGGCACCGCCGGGCACGGCGCAAGACCGTTGTTCACCACATCCGACAGGCGTGTTTGGTGCAGGTAGACATAAACATTTGCGCTGAGACCTTCCCAAAGGCGGTTGGTCATCGATTGCGCGCGGCTTCCAGAACTACCACCAGAGGCACCTGCCCCCTTGTGCATTGCATCCACCGTTTCATCGACAGCGCCGAGCACGTCCAAAACACGAATATCCGCAAGCGGTTGCGCAAGGCGATATCCACCGCCTGGCCCACGTACCGATTCCACCAGATTCGCACGGCGCAGCTTCACGAACAGCTGCTCCAGATAGGGCAGCGAAATATCCTGACGTTTGGAAATATCGCCCAAAGTGACCAGTTTATCACTGGGTTGCAGCGCGATATCCGTCAAAGCGACCATCGCGTAGCGCCCTTTCGTCGATAGTTTCATATCACTCCCCCCATATATGCTTGCAAATCCGTCACCCGAACCCGCGCAAAGACACTGATTAGATTGACCTTCGCCCGCGCAAAGCCTATTTGCGTCACAAAGGCCGAGCACAGCTCAGCTTAGAATGGTTCTAAAGTGCCCAAGCGAATTCGTCAAGAATAGCTATCGCGCTTTTCGAAGGAGTTTAAGTCTATGCCCGAGGTTATTTTCCCAGGTCCCGAAGGTCGCCTCGAAGGCCGCTATCACCCGCAAAAGGAAAAGGACGCGCCGATCGCAATCGTGCTGCATCCTCACCCGCAGTTTGGCGGGACGATGAACAACAAAGTCGTCTACAATCTGCACTATGCGTTTTACAACATGGGCTTCACGGTTCTGCGGTTTAACTTCCGCGGTGTGGGTCGCTCACAGGGCGAATATGACCAAGGTATTGGCGAGCTGTCCGATGCAGCCTCTGCGCTTGATTACCTTCAGTCTATGAACAACAACTCCAAGCATTGCTGGGTTGCTGGCTTTAGCTTTGGCGCTTGGATTGGTATGCAATTGCTGATGCGCCGCCCTGAAATCACAGGCTTCATTTCCGTCAGCCCACCCGCCAACATGTATGACTTCAGCTTCCTCGCGCCCTGCCCGGCGTCTGGTCTGATCATCAACGGCACGGCTGACCGCGTTGCACCGCCTGCGGATACTGTGGGTCTTGTAAACAAGCTGCACGAGCAAAAGGGCATTACGATCACGCACCAAGAGCTCGAGGGTTCTGGCCACTTCTTTGAAGAGCCGCATATGGATACGATGATTGGCAACGTTCAAAGCTATGTGAAACGTCGCCTGACGGAGACGACACGCTAAAGGAGCCACCTCATGAGCGCTATTATCGATCAAATGGCCCATGAATTGGCCAAGGATGCCATCGAAGCGGCAACCGCCCTTGGTGACGAAGAACTGGTTGTGGATATTGGCAAGAACCTTGCCAGTTCCTCCACCACGGCTGAAGAAGCCTTCATGACAGCTGCGCGAGTGCGCATGGCTTTGATTCGGGCGCGCAAACTGCTCAATGAACGGATTGACGCCGCCGCCGCAAAGCTGGACGAGGAATGAGCGCACGTCTTGACGCGCAAATGGCCTTCCTCAATGAGGCCGACAAGCTCAAATCAGTGATCCGCGCCACAACGCTTTGCGATGCATCGCGCCATGAAAATTCGGGCGAGCATAGCTGGCACATCGCGCTTTATGCACTGGTGTTGGGTGAACACGCGCCCGAGGGCGTTGATATCAATCGCGTTATCAAAATGCTGTTGCTGCATGATCTTGTGGAAATCGACGCTGGCGATGCGCCGATCTTTGGCGATCACGACATTGCCGCGATGGAAGCAGATGAAGCCAAAGCCGCAAGCCGTATTTTTGGTCTGCTTCCAACGGACCAGAACCAAGAGCTGCGCAGCATTTGGGAAGAATTCGAAGCGGCTGAAACGCCTGATGCCGTTTTTGCTAAATCGCTTGATCGTTTTCAGCCACCAAACCAGAACCTCGTGGCCAATGGTGGCAGTTGGACAGACTACGGCGTGAGCTTTGACACCATTGAACAACGCGTCGGTTCAAAAATCGCGCGCGGTGCGCCGGTGCTTTGGGATTGGCTCGCCCCCAAGATCAAAGCTTGGTTCGCGCGCTAAGCTCTTCCTCTCTCCAAAAATATCCGCGCCGCAGGCATAGGTTTTGCAAAAAACCTATTTAACGCGCTTCTTAATGGCACCTGCGTGTTCCGCCAGGTCACGGGCAATGGAAAACGCACCTTTGATCTTTTCCACATCGCCGTTCCAATCGCGTTTTACGACGATCTTATTGTCACGCACTTTCGCCAAGCCACGTTCGCCCTGAATAAAGTTTACCAACCCATCTGGGGAGGCAAACTTGTCATTGTGGAACTGGATCGTCGCGCCTTTTGGCCCTGCATCGAGCTTGGCGATACCCGCCTTTTTACACATGGCCTTGATACGCACGACCAGAAGTAAGGTATTCACTTCCTTGGGCAATTTCCCAAAACGGTCGATCAATTCGGCGGCAAACCCTTCCAGTTCCACCTTAGTGGTGAGCGAAGACAGGCGACGGTACAGCCCCAAACGCACGTCCAAATCAGGAACAAAGGCATCAGGGATCAAAACAGGTACGCCAAGGTTAATTTGTGGCGCCCATTGACCGTCATCATCCGACAGCCCTTCCATCTTGCCTGAGCGGATCTTGGCGATCGCCTCCTCCAACATGGATTGATAGAGCTCATAGCCCACATCGCGCATTTGGCCGGATTGCTCTTCGCCCAGCAAGTTACCTGCCCCGCGAATATCCAAATCTTGCGAGGCGAGCGTAAATCCAGCGCCAAGCGTGTCGAGCGAGCCAAGAACGCGCAGACGTTTTTCCGCCGTCGCCGTCAGTTTCGCGCGCGGCTTGGTCGTCAAATAAGCATAAGCGCGGGTTTTGGACCGCCCCACGCGCCCGCGAATTTGATAGAGCTGCGCCAGACCAAACATATCAGCGCGGTGTACGATCATCGTGTTTGCGGTCGGGATATCCAGCCCGCTTTCCACAATCGTCGTCGCCAGCAGAATATCGTATTTGCCGTCGTAAAAGGCGTTCATACGATCATCGAGTTCCCCCGCCGCCATCTGACCATGGGCCACCATGTAGCTCAACTCTGGCAGCTGTTCTTTAAGGAAGGCCTCAATCTCTGGCAAATCGGAAATGCGTGGCACCACATAGAAGGATTGCCCGCCGCGATAATGTTCGCGCAGGAGCGCCTCGCGCAGGGTCACGGCATCAAATTCGCTGACATAAGTGCGGATCGCCAAACGATCCACGGGCGGCGTGCCAATGATCGAGAGGTCACGCACACCAGAAAGCGAAAGCTGCAAGGTCCGCGGGATCGGCGTGGCCGTAAGCGTCAGCACATGAATATCCGTGCGCATCTGTTTCAGACGCTCTTTATGTCCCACGCCGAAGTGCTGTTCTTCATCGATAATTAAAAGGCCAAGGTTGTTAAACTTGGTGTTCTTAGCGAGCAATGCATGAGTGCCAACAACAATTTCGACAGCGCCAGAGGCCATGTCTTTGCGGGTTTGCTCCGCTTGCTTTGTGGTCACGAACCGCGACAAGGCTCTGACTTCAATAGGAAAACCACGGAATCGTTCGGCAAAACTCTTGTAGTGCTGACGCGCGAGCAAGGTGGTCGGCGCGATGATCGCCACCTGAACGCCGGACATCGCAGCGATGAACGCAGCGCGCATGGCGACCTCGGTTTTCCCAAAGCCAACGTCGCCGCAAACAAGGCGATCCATCGGCTGGCCTGATCCCATATCCTCTAGAATATCGCCAATCGCGCTCAGTTGATCGTCGGTTTCCTGATAAGGAAAACGCGCGCTAAAGGCGTCCCACATACCGGGGGGCGGTTCCATAATGGGCGCGCGGCGTAGGGCGCGTTCGGCAGCCACACGAATAAGCTTATCCGCCATCTCGCGAATGCGCTCTTTCAGTTTGGCCTTCTTAGCCTGCCACGCACCGCCGCCGAGACGATCGAGCAGCCCCTCTTCATGGCCATATTTGCTGAGGAGTTCGATGTTTTCGACCGGCAAATAAAGCCGCGCGCTTTCGGCATAATCGAGCAGAATACACTCGTGGGCCGCGCCTGCGGCTGTGATCACTTCAAGGCCCTGATAGCGCCCGATGCCGTGATCCACATGAACGACCAAATCCCCTGGATTGAGGCTCTGGGTTTCTGTTAGGAAGTTCTCTGCCTTCTTGCGTTTCTTCGCTGTTCGGATCAGTCGATCACCTAGAACATCCTGCTCTGAAATCACCGTCAGATTGGGGGTTTCGAACCCGTGCTCCAAGGCCCAAACCGCCAAATGCAGCCCACGTTTCCCGATGCCTTTTGCATCGCGCACAGATATCGTCTCGGTAAGGCCTTCGTCTTCGATCAGTCCAGCAAGCCGCTCGCGCGCGCCCTCGGAATAAGAGGCGACAACAACAGGTCCCTGCTCCATTTTCGCTTTAACATGCGCTGCCAAGGCGCCGAAAAGGCTAATACTTTCCTGCTGCCGTTCAGGCGAGAAATTCCGCCCAATGCGCCCGCTCGCATCGGTGACGCCCAGACCTACCGCTTGCGGCAGCGCGCTGAACTGTACGACGCGGCGATCTTTTAGAGCATCCGTCCACGCCGCATCATCGAGATAGAGCAGTTCCGCTGGCGCAGGCTTATAGACGGAATCCATCCGCTTCTTAGCCGACATCGCAATTTTGCGCGTCTCATATTGATCTGCAACGCTATCCCACCGCGCAAGACGCGCAGGCGTTAACGCATCATCGCAGGTGACCGTTGCCCGTGGCAGGTAGTCAAACAACGTCTCTAACTTGTCATGAAAGAACGGCATCCAATGCTCAACGCCTTGATGCTTGCGCCCTGCGCTGACAGCTTCATAGAGCGGATCGTCGGTGCCAGCGGCGCCAAATTCGATGCGATAATTCTGGCGGAAACGCGTGATCGCCTCATCATCGAGAATGACCTCAGACACTGGCGCAAGTTCGATCACATCCAGCTTTTGAGTGGTCCGCTGCGTCGCGGGATCAAAGCGGCGCGCGCCGTCCAATACATCGCCAAAGAGATCAAGGCGCACAGGCCCCTGTTCACCCGGCGGGAAGATATCAATGATACCGCCGCGCACCGCGTAATCGCCCGGCTCCATCACCGTCGGGCTTTGCACAAAGCCCATACGCACAAGGAAGTTGCGCAGGGCTTTTTCATCGACGCGCCCGCCGACGCGCGCGCTGAAGGCTGCCTCGCGCAGCACCTCGCGCGCAGGAATGCGCTGGGTTGCCGCGCCAAGGGTCGTCAGCAGAATAAACTTCTCAGGCATGCCGTGAACGAGCGCTGCCAAGGTCGCCATACGTGCGGCTGAAATATCCGCATTGGGCGAGACGCGATCATAGGGCAGACAATCCCACCCGGGAAAGACAACGACAGGCAACTCAGGCGCAAAGAACCGCAGCGCGTCTTGCATCGCGACAAGGCGTTTATCATCACGCGCGATATGGCAAACCGCTGTGCCGCTTGCGTCCAGTTCTTTGAGCAAAAGCTGCGTATCAAACCCTTCGGGCGCGCCGGAAACCGTTATGTGAGAAGCGTTCGTCATCAATCAAAGGGTCCTTGCGCCCAATTGCGTACAAAGCGCGTTTTTGTGTCGCTAGATTCCCAAAGGGCCAAGCGCAAGATTGGTATACATGCCCCAGAGCGCCGTCACGAAAATGGAAATCATTCCAATAAATTGGATAATCACGCGGTGACGGAACAGACGTTTATAAAGGTCTTCACCGCTGGCTGCTGTGTCGTGGATCAAACGGGCTGTGTTGAGGCTCAGCAACCCGACGAGAGTCATAGGCAGCATCAACAAAAACAGCGCCTGCGCAAATTCGACCCAATAGACAAAACCAAGCAAGCCAAGACCTGTCAGCACGAAACAGACGATCCCCGCGAGCCAAAGCCCCGACATCCGCCCGATATAGAGCAAGCGTGAGACGTTAATTCTGACCAAATCTTCCATGTCTGTGACCGCATCACCGCCATTTCGGCGTGCGCGCAGCACCATGTCGTAAGGCACGCCCAAAACCCAATGGGAAGCGCTCGACCACATAACGGCCAAAGCGATCCAAAACCAAAGGTTCGAAAACGAGCGCATATCGATGAGCTCAAAAAGTGCATCTGTTAAGGTCAAATCGTCGTGCTCGCAGCTCAAGGGGGAGGCCTGCGCTTCTATAGCGCTGCTTTTCGGTAATTCCCAGCCTTGTTCTGCACCGCGCGACATGGCAAGTCTGAAGCGAGACATAGATACCATGAGGCCTATCATGACACGCACCGTCGCCGCCTTCCCCGCTGCCCGTTTTCGCCGCGCCCGCCGCACCCCAGCTTTGCGCGCGCTCACGCAAGAAAACACGCTTACTCCTGCTGATTTGATCTGGCCCATCTTTGTGCGTGACGGCAAAGGGATCGAAGAACCCGTTGGCTCCATGCCCGGCGTCATGCGCCGCTCAGTCGATAAGATTGCCGAAGCCGCCAAACAGGCGCAAAGCCTTGGAATTCCTGCGATTTGCCTATTCCCCTACACTGACGACAGCCTCAAGACCGAGGATTGCGCCGAGGCGTGGAACCCCAATAACCTGTCCAATCAGGCCACCCGCGCGATCAAAGATGCGGCGCCAGAGATTGCTGTCATGACGGACGTTGCGCTTGATCCTTACAACATCAATGGACATGACGGATTTGTCGAGAACGGTGAAATCGTCAATGACCGCACGGTTGAGGCCTTGGTCAAAATGACGCTGGCCCAAGCCGACGCTGGCGCTGATATCATTGGCCCCTCTGACATGATGGATGGACGCATTGGCGCGATGCGCAGCGCTTTGGAAAGCGCGGGGCATCAAAACGTGATGATCCTTAGTTATGCCGCGAAATATGCCTCTAGCTATTACGGCCCGTTCCGTGATGCGGTTGGCGCGTCGAGCGCGTTGAAAGGTGATAAGAAGACGTATCAAATGAACCCCGCCAACTCTGACGAGGCTATGCGGCTCATTCAGCGCGATCTGTCAGAAGGCGCCGATATGGTCATGGTCAAACCGGGCATGCCCTACCTTGATATTTGCAACCGTGTGAAAACCGAGTTCGGCGTGCCGACCTATGCCTATCAGGTCAGCGGTGAATACGCGATGATCCAAGCAGCGGCGCAGAACGGCTGGATCGATGGTGACAAAGTGATGATGGAAAGCCTGATGTGCTTCAAACGCGCAGGTTGTGATGGCGTGCTGAGCTATTTCGCGCCGCGCGTTGCTGAAATTCTGGCAAATGGGTAACAATTTGCGCTGAACTCCGCCGGTTTGATCCTGCGACACATGACTTTGCACGCGATCTGCGCTATGGGGAAGGAAATCCAGCCGATAGAGCTGGGCACCCGAGGCTAAAAGCAGGTAACCCCAATGACGACTTTCTCCCGTCGCGCCTTTGCGCTTTCTGGACTGGCTGGCGCGTTCGCGCTGAGCGCATGTGACAATCGCCGCACCAATTCCGGTGTTGACCGTATTGAAGCCCGCGTTGATGCAACGCTCGCGCAGATGTATGCCGACTTCCCCAAGACACGATCAATCGCTGCGCGTTCCACAGGTATGCTGGTTATGCCTTTGATCACAGAAGCTGGCCTTGGTTTTGGCGGCGGCTTTGGTCGCGGCGCCCTGCGCATTGGCGGCACAACAGTGGATT
>NZ_JBDWVM010000027.1:0-2732 GCF_039984035.1 Planktotalea sp.
GAACTGTGTCACAAGGATCAGCGGGCCTGGCGTGGTTTCCGCGAGGCCCAACGCATCAACCATTTCTCCGGCGGACAACCAGCCGAACAGAACAACGACGTCTTGCGCCATATACGCAAGAACAGCGTAAGCACCCCCGAAGGTAACAATGGCGAGGGTCGAAAAAAATGTGCCAACCTCGACCAGCAGGTCCGGCGCGCCCAACCACACCAACGCAAACAGGGGAAGCAGCCAGATAGCCAGCCAACTGGCAATTGTGCCGAGCGCTTTTCCAACCGAGACATGCGCTATATCGACGATCTGTTGGTCTTCTTTCGTCGTCCCCACGACCCAACCTACAAGGCCAGCCAGCAGTACAATCAAGGGATAAGGAATAGAGAGAAAGAAAATTCCCACAAAGGCCAAACCGGCGATGATCCAATGTACACGCTCTGACAGTGCTTTCTTGGCGACGCGCAAAAGCGCTTCAACCACAATCACCAGAACGGCAGCTTTGATCCCGTAGAACAGCGCTTCGACCAAGGGCACATTGCCGTAAACGCTGTAAATCGCGGCGAGGGTCATAATCACCGCAGCGCCCGGGATCACGAACAACAGGCCCGCAATCAGGCCACCCAAAGTGCCATGCAACCGCCAACCAGCGTAGGTTGCAAGCTGCATGGCCTCAGGACCGGGCAACAGCATGCAGAAGCTAAGCGCATTTAGATACTGCCGTTCGGACAGCCAGCCACGGTCCTCGACCACTTCCTTATGCATCAATGCGATCTGAGCGGCAGGTCCCCCAAATGACAGGATACCAATTTTCCACCAGACACGCGTTGCCTCTCCCAAAGACGGCGTTTCGTCTTTGTGGGCGTTGTTTGAACCAGTCATGCTTATGGCTTCTTCGAAGAGGCTGGCCAGTCGTGGCCTTCGTCTGTCGCATCGCGAGCCCACCGGTAAAACGCATCATAAAGCAACATACCCGCTTCCTGCTGTTCCAGATCATTGCGATACATGCGCGACAAGCCAAGCGATGCAGCCAAAAGCCCGGCGGCTTCTGGTGCCAAGCCGGGCTCGTTTGTGTCAGCGCCGCGCACGATTGGAGCAAGCTTTGCCAGCGCTTTGTTTTCGATGCCAAACTCATCAATCATGGTGTCGAATGTGCATCTGTCGTCCCCGTGGCTCCAAAATACGTCTTCGATGTCAAACGGAGTTGCGCCGAAACGCTCGGCCACGTTGCGGACTTGGGGCGCGGAAACAAACAGGAACTGCGCTTTGGGATTAATGAACCGCCGGATCAGCCATGGGCACGCAATGCGGTCGATCTTAGGTCTGTGCCGTGTCACCCATAAGGTATGGCCCGCCTGGGTCAGTGCAGGCAAGTTTTCGGCAAGAACCATGGGCAATCCGGCGTCTCTCCACGCAAACTGGGCCCCTTCAAGAACTTCTGCCTGAACGCCACTGTTACGCAGAATAGCAGCAGCACCTTGGCTTATCTTAAGCCCCTTCTGACAATACACGATGACGTGCTGGCCTTTGAGGCTTTCAGCAAGGTCACCAACACGCAAAAACGGTTGGCGATATGCACCAGGAATCAAATGTGGGTCTGCATCAAAATCTTCATCAATGCGCACATCGAGCAAAACAGGACAATCGGTAGTGCCGACCAAACGGGTCAGCGTTGCGGTGGAAATTTCATTGTATGACGCCATAAAGCATCCTCCATCAAAAGAGATAAAACTGGAAGGATGCAAGTTTCGACTGGCGTCCCACGAGGTGTTTGCGAACCCCTGCATTTACTTTCTAACTCTGATATAATGTACAATTAGACTCTCGTTTCCGGACATTCGCTGCATAACAGAAGTCTGGAAGTTTGGGCTCGTTGCCGCCATTTGGTTCTTTCTTAAACGAGGGATTGAGATACATCGCCAAAACCGTGCTGAACGCTACCTGAGCAGCGTCTTATTTCATGCCGCACTCAAAATAGCCCAAACGGTTGGGTTTATCATTAGAAGTTTTGCCAAAGATGTCATTCTGCACTGAGCCGTAAGCGACCCCGTGAGGTCAGGATCCCGAGTTTCAACATAGGCCGTATCTCGACACATTCGAAATAGGGCTGCTCTACGAGCTTGCTCTAACGACACAAACGTTGGTTTTAAACAGCTCCCCCACCGCGTCTGCCGTTCGCTGTCGAACTCCATCATCAATGCGCCCTGACTTCACTCAGGCGGCCATGGAAACTACGCTCCAGGTGCAGGTCCCCTGCCCTCGCCTTCTCGACCATACCCCGTAGATATCCCCCAGGTGATTTGACCTCTCCAGTTGAGTGCTTATCGAAGATGAGGGCTATTGCGGCAGATGCTACAGCGGGACCAAGTGCTTTCTGCGACGTATTCCAGGCGTTTTCAGAAATCCCGGCCATGCCTCGGATCTTACCAGCGGCCCGGTGGAGATCATTCCAGTTTCGGATGTATCCTTCCACCCCTCGGGCCATCTGTGCAAAGTGCGGACAGGTGAGCATCAGCATCGGGATATCGATATCGGATTTGTGCTTGTTGGTATGAGTGCTCCAGTTGATATCAAGATCGACCTCTGCAGAGCTTTCAAGCACTGGCAGTTCAGGCTCAACGCCCGCCGCGTGCTTTTGTTCTAAGCAATTACTATTTACAGGATCAAGTTGTTTTGTAGTTAGTATGTGGGTGTCATCAGGGGCACCTCTGGGTGTCATATCTATATCAATTGAGACAACG
>NZ_JBDWVM010000028.1:0-2703 GCF_039984035.1 Planktotalea sp.
CCTATATCTCACGCATGACGCGCTCATTCATGTTGGAACAGTTGAGCGCCGAATATGTGACAACGGCGCGCGTCAAAGGCATGTCAGAATGGGATGTCGTCTGGAAGCATGCGTTCAAAAATATCCGTGTGCAGCTGATCACAGTCATCGCGCTAAGCTATGCTAACTTACTCGAAGGCTCCGTGCTAACCGAGATCATTTTCTCATGGCCCGGTATCGGCAGCTACATCACCACAGCGTTGTTGAGCGCTGATATGAATGCGGTGCTTGGCGGTACTGTGGTCGTTGGTTTGATCTTTATCTTACTGAATATCTTTTCGGACTTGCTCTATAAAGTCTTCGACCCGAGAGCGAAATAAATGACAGATCAATCCCTACGCGCGTGGCTCTTGTCTGACACGCCCACCTCTCGACGTCACGCCAAACTATCGGCCTTGTACCAAGGCTGGCTGTCGTTTCGATCCAACACTATGGCGATGATCGGGCTATGTATCCTCGTGGCGCTTGTTGTCGTTGCGGCAGCGGCCCCGATCATATCGCCCCATGATCCCTTCGTTCAGGACCTGGGCAATCGCCTTGCGCCTCTGGGGACAGAAGGGCACATTTTCGGAACCGACAGTCTTGGCCGCGATATCCTGTCACGCCTCATCTACGGAGCACGGATTACGCTCTATATCGTCGCTTTGGTGGCGATGATCGCCCCTATCGTGGGCCTACTGGTTGGAACGGTCTCGGGGTATATCGGCGGGTGGTTCGATATTATTCTGGTGCGCATCACAGATATCTTCTTGGCCTTCCCCCGACTTGTTCTGGCACTGGCCTTTGTCGCCGCTCTGGGCGCAGGCATTGAGAACGCGGTTCTCGCTATCTCGCTGACCGCCTGGCCGCCTTATGCCCGGATCGCGCGCGCAGAAACGCTGACAATCCGTTCGTCCGACTACATCAGCGCGATCCAACTGCAAGGGGCCGGTGCGCTTCGCATTATCACCAAACACATCTGGCCGCTTTGTGTCTCGTCGCTGATTGTGCGTGTGACGCTTGATATGGCGGGCATCATTTTAGCCGCTGCTGGACTTGGCTTCCTTGGTCTTGGCGCGCAACCTCCCAGCCCGGAATGGGGAACAATGATTTCCGAAGGGCGCAGGTTTATTTTGGACTATTGGTGGGTCGCGACCATGCCCGGATTGGCCATTTTTACCGTTTCGCTTGCCTTTAACCTGCTGGGTGACGGCCTGCGTGATGTTCTTGACCCGAAGGCGGGCGAATGATGGAAAACTTGCTCGACGTCGAAAACCTGTGGGTTAAGTTTCCGACCCGCCAAGGCGTCTTTGATGCCGTGCGCGGGGTCTCTTTCACTCTGGGGCGCGAGCGTCTTGGGATCGTTGGCGAAAGCGGATCCGGCAAATCTATGACCGGCCGTGCCATCCTGCGCCTGATCCGCCCGCCCGGAATTGTGCAGGCCGATCACATCAATCTGGATGGCGTGAATTTGCTTGAGAAATCAGAACGGGACATGCGTGCGGTGCGTGGCCAGCGGATATCAATGGTCATGCAAGACCCCAAATTCTCGCTCAACCCTGTCACCACGATTGGGGATCAGATCATTGAGGGGTATCGGCTGCACAACAAGGTCTCAAAAGCGGCGGCGCACGCCAAGGCGGTCGAAATGCTCAACGCCGTATCAATCCGCGACGCGGAGCGTGTCATGCGCGCCTATCCGCACGAAATGTCAGGGGGCATGGGGCAACGGATCATGATTGCAATGATGTTGATCCCAAACCCAGAGATCTTGATCGCGGACGAGCCGACTTCCGCCTTAGATGTGTCGGTTCAGCGACAAGTGCTTGATATTATGGACGGGCTGGTAAAGGAACGCGGCATGGGGTTGATTTTTATCAGCCATGATCTGAACCTCGTAGCGGATTTCTGTGACCGCGTCCTGATCATGTACGCCGGGCGCATCGTCGAGGTCTGCGCGGCTGACAAACTGCACGAGGCCAAACATCCTTACACACGCGGTTTGCTCAACTCTCTCCCCCGGCTGAGTGTCCCGCGTGACCGTTTAGAGGTGCTCAAACGCGACCCTGATTGGTCGGCAGTGCCAAGTGTGAGTGGCCGCATATGAGCATGCTTGAGATCGAAGCCCTGAACGTCTGGTTCGGCAAATCGCGCAACCGCGTGGACGCTGTAAAAGGCGCGACCTTTACGGTGGCGCAGGGGGAAAGTTTCGGGCTTGTGGGCGAAAGCGGGTCTGGGAAATCCACAATTTTGCGTGCGGTCACAGGGCTTGCGCCCACGTGGTCGGGCGGTATTTCGGTTGCCGGTGCGAAAGTGATCAAAAAGCGCCCGAAGTCGTTTTTCAAGACGGTGCAGATGGTCTTCCAGGATCCTTATGCATCGTTGCATCCACGGCATTCTGTGGATCAGGTCTTGGGCGAAACCTTGCACCTGCATGGCTTTCGCAGCATTGACGACCGAGTTGTCAAACTACTCGATGATGTGGGGCTAGGGCAAAAATTCCGGTTCCGGTATCCGCACCAACTATCAGGCGGGCAACGACAACGGGTGGCCATCGCACGCGCGCTCGCGCCTGAACCAAAGTTACTCTTGTTGGACGAGCCGACATCGGCGCTTGATGTTTCGGTGCAGGCAGAAATTCTAAATCTGTTGGCGGACCTGCGTGAAGAACACAAACTCACCTAT
>NZ_JBDWVM010000029.1:0-10249 GCF_039984035.1 Planktotalea sp.
GACGGTCTGTTCTCTGGGCGTATCTTTCGACCAATCAAAGATTACGAATGCCTGTGCGGTAAATATAAGCGCATGAAGTATCGCGGCGTTGTCTGCGAAAAATGTGGTGTTGAAGTTACGCTGCAAAAAGTCCGCCGTGAGCGCATGGGCCACATCGAATTGGCATCTCCAGTTGCGCACATCTGGTTCCTCAAGTCGCTTCCGTCACGGATCGGCCTGATGCTGGACATGACTTTGCGTGATCTTGAGCGTGTTCTCTACTTTGAAAACTACGTTGTGATCGAGCCAGGCCTCACGGACCTCACTTACGGTCAAATGATGACCGAAGAAGAGTACATGGACGCTCAAGACACCTTCGGCATGGACGCATTCACTGCGAATATCGGTGCTGAAGCGATCCGCGAAATGCTCGCGCAGATCGACCTTGAGTCTGAAGCTGAAACGCTGCGCGCGGATCTTGCGGAAGCAACAGGTGAACTCAAGCCAAAGAAGATCATCAAACGTCTTAAAGTCGTTGAGAGCTTCCTTGAATCTGGCAACCGTCCTGAGTGGATGATCCTGACCGTGATCCCTGTGATCCCGCCAGAGCTTCGCCCACTTGTTCCACTGGATGGCGGTCGTTTCGCGACGTCCGATCTGAACGATCTTTATCGCCGCGTGATCAACCGTAACAACCGCCTGAAGCGTCTGATCGAATTGCGTGCGCCTGATATCATCGTGCGTAACGAAAAGCGGATGTTGCAAGAATCTGTTGATGCTCTGTTCGACAACGGTCGTCGTGGCCGCGTCATTACAGGCGCAAACAAGCGTCCTTTGAAATCTTTGAGCGACATGCTCAAAGGTAAGCAAGGTCGTTTCCGTCAAAACCTTTTGGGTAAGCGCGTCGATTTCTCTGGTCGTTCTGTCATTGTGACGGGTCCGGAACTGAAATTGCATCAGTGTGGCTTGCCCAAAAAGATGGCTTTGGAACTGTTCAAACCGTTCATCTATTCACGTCTGGATGCCAAAGGTCTGTCCAGCACTGTGAAACAGGCGAAGAAACTTGTTGAAAAAGAGCGTCCCGAAGTTTGGGATATCTTGGACGAGGTTATTCGCGAACACCCCGTTATGCTGAACCGTGCACCTACATTGCACCGTCTTGGCATTCAGGCGTTCGAACCCGTTCTGATCGAAGGTAAAGCGATCCAGCTGCACCCGCTCGTTTGTTCTGCGTTTAACGCGGACTTCGACGGTGACCAAATGGCTGTCCACGTACCGCTATCTTTGGAAGCGCAGCTTGAAGCACGTGTTCTGATGATGTCCACGAACAACGTTCTGTCACCTGCAAACGGTGCACCGATCATTGTTCCATCACAGGATATGATTTTGGGCCTCTATTACACGACGCTTGAGCGTACGGGTATGAAGGGCGAGGGCATGGTCTTTGGTAGCATCGAAGAAGTTCAGCACGCGCTGGACAACGGCGTTGTTCACCTGCACTCCAAGATCACAGCACGTATCACACAGATCGACGATGATGGCCTCGAAGTGCAGCAGCGCTTTGAAACTACACCGGGTCGTGTTCGTCTTGGCGCACTTCTGCCGCTCAATGCGAAAGCACCGTTTGAATTGGTGAACCGCCTTCTGCGTAAGAAGGAAGTTCAGCAGGTCATCGATACGGTCTACCGTTACTGTGGTCAGAAAGAATCGGTGATCTTCTGTGACCAGATCATGACAATGGGCTTCCGCGAAGCGTTTAAGGCCGGCATTTCCTTCGGTAAGGATGACATGCTGATCCCTGAAACAAAGTGGCCATTGGTCGATGAGACACGCGATCAAGTGAAAGACTTTGAACAGCAGTACATGGACGGCCTGATCACACAGGGCGAAAAGTACAACAAAGTTGTCGATGCTTGGTCAAAATGTAACGACAAAGTCACCGACGCGATGATGGGCTCTATTTCTGCAGCTCGTCACGACGATGCTGGCGCCGAAATGGAACCGAACTCGGTCTACATGATGGCTCACTCCGGTGCGCGTGGCTCGGTGACACAGATGAAACAGCTGGGCGGTATGCGCGGTTTGATGGCAAAGCCGAACGGCGACATCATCGAAACGCCAATTATCTCCAACTTTAAAGAAGGTCTGACCGTTCTAGAGTACTTCAACTCTACGCACGGTGCTCGTAAGGGTCTGTCAGATACGGCTTTGAAAACAGCGAACTCTGGTTACCTGACACGTCGTCTTGTTGACGTTTCTCAAGACTGCATCGTGCGCATGCGCGACTGTGGAACTGAGAACATGATCACAGCAGAAGCTGCGGTTAACGATGGTGAAGTTGTTTCTTCCCTCGGTGATCGTGTTCTGGGCCGCGTCGTTGCGCAGGACGTTGTACGTCCGGGCACCGATGAGGTGATGCTGACAACAGGTACGCTTATTGACGAACGTATGGCGGATGCGGTTGAAGAGGCGGGCGTTGCATCGATGCGCATCCGTTCACCTTTGACCTGTGAAGCCGAAGAAGGCGTTTGCGCAATGTGCTACGGTCGCGACCTTGCACGCGGTACGATGGTCAACTCTGGTGAAGCGGTCGGTATTATTGCCGCGCAGTCCATTGGTGAGCCTGGTACACAGTTGACGATGCGGACCTTCCACATCGGCGGCGTTGCTCAAGGTGGTCAGCAATCGTTCCAAGAAGCGGGTCAAGAAGGCACAATCGTCTTTGAAAACGCGCAAACACTTGTGAACGCATCTGGCGACACGATGGTCATGGGCCGTAACATGAAGCTCATCATCAACGACGAGAACGGCGAAGAGCGTGCGAGCCACAAGCTTGGGTACGGTTCTAAGTTGTTTGTTGCAGAAGGCGCGAAAATTGCCCGCGGTGACAAGTTGTTTGAATGGGATCCATACACGCTTCCAATCATCGCTGAAAAAGCAGGTACTGCGAAGTTCGTTGATCTTGCCTCTGGTATCGCCGTTCGCGACGAGACAGATGAAGCAACGGGCATGACACAGAAGATCGTTATCGACTGGCGTGCAGCGCCTAAGGGTAACGAGCTGAAGCCTGAAATTATCATCATGGATAAAGACGGCGAGCCTGTGCGCAATGATGCGGGCAATCCTGTGACGTACCCAATGTCTGTTGATGCGATCCTCTCTGTCGAGGATGGTGTTGAAGTGCAGGCCGGTGACGTTGTCGCGCGTATCCCGCGTGAAGGTGCAAAGACCAAGGATATTACCGGTGGTCTGCCACGGGTTGCGGAACTCTTTGAGGCACGTCGCCCTAAAGATCACGCGATCATTGCAGAGCTCGACGGTCACGTCCGCTTTGGCAAAGACTACAAGAACAAACGCCGTATTGCGATTGATCCTGTAGACGAAAGCCTCGATCCGGTCGAATACATGGTGCCAAAGGGCAAGCACATTCCTGTTCAGGAAGGTGATTTTGTCTCCAAGGGCGATTACATCATGGATGGTAACCCTGCGCCGCATGACATTCTGTCTATTATGGGTGTCGAAGCGCTGGCGGATTACATGATCAACGAAGTGCAGGACGTTTATCGTCTTCAAGGCGTTAAGATTAACGACAAGCACATCGAAGTCATCGTGCGTCAGATGCTGCAGAAGTGGGAAATCCTCGACAGCGGTCAGACAACTTTGCTCAAAGGCGAACACGTCGATAAGCAGGAGTTCCTTGCGGCCAATGAAAAGGCAGCTCAGCGTGGCTACAAACCTGCAACAGGCGAGCCGATCCTTCTCGGGATCACCAAAGCGTCCTTGCAGACACGTAGCTTTATCTCTGCGGCGTCCTTCCAGGAAACAACGCGCGTTCTTACGGAAGCATCCGTACAGGGCAAGCGGGACAAACTGGTCGGTCTCAAAGAGAACGTCATCGTGGGCCGCTTGATCCCAGCCGGTACAGGCGGTGCGACACAGCAGATGCAACGCGTTGCGCAAGATCGCGATAATGTTGTTGTTGAAGCGCGCCGTATCGAAGCGGAAGCGGCTGCAGCACTTGCAGCGCCAACGGATGATATCGTTGTTGGTGATGTATTCAGCACTCCTGCTGATGTTGTCGATACGCCAGAAAGCCGCGAAGACTAAAGCGCGTCTCTCATTGAATTTAACAAAGGCCCTTGCTGGAAACAGCAGGGGCCTTTTTCGTTCTATGTGATCGGCTAAATACAGTTGACATAGAGTTGCTCTAATCTCCTAGAGTTTTACGAAAGGAGAGTCATAGCGATGAAAATTGCAGAAGTATCCGAGCGCGTCAGCTTATCGATTTATACGATACGGTATTATGAGAAAGCTGGCCTGTTGCCAAAAATTGAACGTGGCAGCGACGGCCATAGGCGGTTTTCACAAAATGATCTTGATTGGCTCGTGCTGCTAGCGTCGTTGCGTGAAACCGGAATGCCAATGAAACAGATGAAGCATTTTGCCGCTTTGTATCAATTGGGCGACGCGACCGTCCGCGAGCGCAGAGGCATTTTGAGTGAACACCAAGTAATCTTGGAGGAGACAGAAGCGCGGTTGCAAAAGTGTAAGACGCTCTTGTCGTACAAAATCGGGCGCTATGACCAGATTTTAGGAGCAAACGAATGCGCATAATTGTGGTTGGGGCATCTGGTGACATTGGTCAAGCGGCCTGCGCAGAACTGGGACAACGACATGATCTGATCCGCGTCGGGCGCAGCAGTGGTGATTTTCAGTTGGACATGTCCGATCCGCTTGAGGTTTCCAAGATGTTTGATCGCGTTCAGAACGTCGATGCGGTTGTTGTAACGGCGGGTGATGCACATTTTGCACGCTTGGAAGAACAGACCCCGGAATCCATCTGCTTTGGATTACAGCAAAAAGTGATGGGGCAGATCAATTTGGTCCTCGCAGGTCTAACGCGGATTAACGACGGTGGATCATTTACATTGACGAGCGGCGTGCTTGATCGTGATCCAATAGAAATGGGCGTTGCGGCTGCGACGGCGAATGGTGCATTGGCTGGTTTCGTGGTCGGATCATCGATTGAGATGCCGCGCCAAATGCGGATCAATGTCGTAAGCCCAGGTCTTTTGGATGTTTCCGTCGCGCGGTATGGGCAATGGTTCTGCGGGCACGAACCTGTCGCTTCTGAGCGTGTCGGACGCGCCTATGCGAAAAGCGTGGAAGGTCGGTTGACCGGACAGGTTTTGATCGTTGAATAACAACTTTTCACGCGTATTCTTGGATTTGCTGTTACGAGAACGGCAGATCCTGCACGATGTTTGCGTGTTTTTCCACAAAACCGATGTCTTCACCGCCAATCAGGATCAAGCGTAGGCCATCTTCAGACCAGCTATGCGCGGCCAAACCAGCCAATTCCTCAGTGCCGCCAGCACTGTCTTGTCCCTTCATCAGGCAAAGCGCGAATGGCCGTCCCTCTGCATCGCGATAGGCCATTTGGATAAGGGTTTGGCCCTCATACCCCAAGACTTGAACGCGCACGAGGTCCAGCTCTCCGAAAGAGCGCAAAGCGTCTCGCGTGAATTCCCGACCTAATGCTGCTTCGGCGACATCAAATTGTTCGGATAGTCGGGGATTGTCAGTTTGGGCGACGGTTTGAGGCACATAGAGCGCCTGATACTGTGCGACGTGGTGGCGCCAATCAGTGGACAAGGTTGGTTCAGCCCCGTTCGTGCCTTGAAGAGTCCAACCTACACCTAAACCTAAAACCAAAGCTGCAGCCAGCGCAGCCCATTTGTTGGACGGGCGGCGATGCGCTGACGCATTGATAAGTGCTTTGGCATCATCCAAACGCGCTTCGTCGGGCAAATTCGTAAAGGCGTTCAACATTTCTTGTGAAAGCGGATCGAGCGCGCGCAACCGATCTTCGATGTCTTGATCACCCTGCGCGAGCGCGGCCTCAATAGCCACGCGTTGAGCCGTTCCCGAAGCGCCATTCAAATAGGAGCGCAGATCATCATCTGTCAAAATCATGCGTTGTCTCTCCTTGTGCCGGACGGCACATCGTTCAAAGGGGCCAATTTGCTTCGCGCTGTCGCCAAACGGCTCATCACGGTACCTATCGGAACGTCCAATAACTCAGCCGCTTCGCGATAGCTGAAATTCTGTACATAGACCAGATAACAGGTTTCGCGCTGCGCCTCGGGCAGGGACATCATATGTGTATACACCTCAGAAGCGAAAATATTCATTTCGACCGGCGATGCATCGCTCGCAATCTCATTTAGTTGCGCAGGCTCTAAGCTTCCAGTCTTGCGCACCGCGACGCTGCGTAGCTCGTTAAGCCAGATCGAGCGGCAAATCGTCAAAAGCCATGCAATGAGCGAGCTGCCTTCAATAAACTGTTCTTGTTTTTCGAGCGCGCGCAGGCACGTGGCTTGTAGCAGATCATCCGCGACGTCAGGGCGTCCTGACATAGAAAGTGCAAACCGCCAGATGGCGGGTAAGTGCTCCTCCAAAGAAGCTTCAAAACTCTTTTTGAAGAATTTTTTAAAAACCATCGAATAAAGGACCGCCCTTGCGTGTTCTCCAAATAAGCTACCGTAAAAACACTGCGGTCGCTTCTAAATATTTCGTTAGGGAGGGAACTAATGTTCAAAACACTAAAGACATGTATCGCCACACTCGCGGTGGCAGCAATCGGTACAATGGCATCGGCGGACAGCTGGACGCTCGACGGCGACAATTCGCGTTTGGCTTTCGGGTCGGTGAAAAAGGACACGATTGGTGAAGTTCACAGCTTTGAAGCTTTGAGCGGCATGGTTGGTGCGGATGGCGCTGCTAAGGTCGAGATCGATTTGACGTCGGTTCAAACCAACATCGATATCCGTAATGAACGCTTCAACGAGCATGTGTTCAAAGGTGCGGCTTCAGCGGCGTTGAGCGCAGAAATCGATATGGACGAGATCGCGGGATTGGCGGCAGGTTCCGTTGCGCTGCAAGATATTGAAGTGGTCTTGTCGTTCTTGGGGCAAGAGGTCGAACTGGACGCCGAAGTTATGGTCGCGCGTTTGTCTGACGGTCAGGTCATGGTCACAAGCAATGACATGATTTATCTGAGCACCGTAGATCTGGGGATCAATGCAGGTGTCGATAAGTTGATGGAACTGGCAAAATTGCCGGGCATCACGCGCACAGTGCCAATTACTTTCCGGTTGATGTTCAACATGGATGAAAAGAAAGCCGAGGCAGCACCCGCTGCCCCGGTTACCACGTTGAGTGCTGAAATGTTGGGCGATGTGAAAGCTGGCAAGAAAGTTTTTAAGAAATGCAAAGCCTGCCATGAAGTCAAAGAAGGCAAAAACAAATCAGGCCCGTCGCTCTACAAGATTGTGAACGCCCCCGCGGGTCAAGTTAGCGATTTCAGATACTCCAAGGCGATGGCCGAGTCCGGTCTTGTTTGGGACGTGGACACCCTGAGTGCGTTTCTTGCAAAGCCCAAAGATGTTCTTCCCAAGACCAAAATGGCCTTTCCGGGTTTGAAGAAAGACGCCGACATCGCAAACGTGATTGCCTACATCGTTGATAAGTCTGCTGACTAATTCCAATAGCCGCAGGCAGGGGCAGGTCGCAATCAGACTATGCGCAGGACGTTGAATAGGGGATAGAGGGATATGACATCCCTTGCGAATCTTTCTGACAACACCAAAGGTGCACTTCTGATGATGTGCTCTATGGCGGCTTTCACATTCAATGATCTCTGTATTAAAGGCATTGGCGTTGATGTTCCGCTGTCACAAGTACTGTTTCTGCGCGGTGTTCTGTCGAGTGTTTTGATCTATCTACTTGCGCGCAATCTGAAGGCTTTGAGTTGGCCTGAGCTTGCAAAGGATCGTGCGCTCATTGTTACCCGTTCGCTTGCTGAGGTCGCTGCCGCATATTTCTTTTTGACAGCTCTGCTGCATATGCCTTTCGCGAATGTGGTGTCTATTCTCCAAACGTTGCCTTTAACCGTCACGCTTGGCGCGGCGCTTGTTTTTAAAGAGGCCATCGGTTGGCGGCGCCTCTTAGCGATTTTGGTCGGGTTTTGTGGCATGTTGCTGATCGTAAAACCCGGGACAGACGGCTTCACGGTGCATTCGGTCTACGTGCTTATCGCGGTTTTATGTGTGACCCTGCGCGATTTGGCGGCGCGGCGCCTGAGTAAAGAGGTGCCATCGCTCACTGTGACATTGATCGGATCGCTTTTTGTGACAGTTTTTGCGGGTGGCGCAGGGGCTGTGTCAGGCGGCTGGGTGAGCATGAATGGCGCGCAAATAGTGATGCTGTTGGCGGCCTCCATCTTTATTATCGGGGGCTATGTGTTTTCTGTGATGGTTATGCGTGTTGGCGAGGTTAGCTTTACCTCACCCTTCCGATTTACCGCGATGCTCTGGGCGCTGGTGCTGGGCTTTGTCTTCTTTGGCGAATGGCCTGATCCACTCACCTTTGCAGGGGCGGCGCTTATTGTCGTAACAGGTGTCTTCACGCTTTACCGCGAAGCGCGGGCAAAACGGCGCTAAGCGAAGGTTTCGCGGATGTGATCGGCGTTGATGGCAAAGCGTTTGAGGAACTCCAACTCCTGATCTTCGCTTAAAGGTTCTACCGGAATATGCTTAACCTTCTTCTGCCGCGCGTCGTTGAACGCGTGATGCGCGCGCACGAACATCCGCTCATCTGGAAAACTCACCGCAGGCATGAAACGCGGCAATTTATCATGTGCGAAGTTCATGATTGTCAGAGGATCGTTCCCTTTCACATACATGCCAAGGGCGGCGACGTTGAAGGGGCGATAAATTTCTGACGCGGCGATGCCGGATGCGTTAAACTCAGCGATGTATCCCATGTTGAAATCAAAGGCGACGGCGCGGTGTTGCGCGCAGAGCGTCGCGCTGTCCCGCTGCGCCTTTCGTAACCGCTCTATGAAGTTTACGGCGACGGCATCGTCATCGTCATGGCGAAATTGCAAGCATGGCTCATGCGGCGAGATGCGTGCGTCCTGCAAAACCCGTTTCATGATCTGGCGCTGAGGCAGTGGCGGATGCGCTTGGATCTGAATTTGCGGGATGTCTTTGGTGATCTGAAGCAGACGCGCGATGTGCTGTTCTGGCAGGCTTTCTCCGATCACGATGATAAAGGTGAAATCCTGATCCGTTTGCGCGCGAAGGCAGGGCAGGGCGACGTTTTGGAAAAGGGCGAAACGCTGCGCAAGGCGGGTTTCATCGTAGAGATAGGCAATGCGTTCTTCGATGCTGTCATGTTCGACTTGAAAACCGCCGATTGCGGGGTATGAAAAGCGGCATAATCCGATGACTTGCACGTGGTGTTCCAATGACTATTTGCAATGTCTCACAACATGTCACTCTGGGCTATAAGCAGCAAGAGATTAAGGCGAATGCCTGCAACTGTTGACAGCTAAAGCGACTCCCCCTATACGCGCGCTATCCGGCTCTAGGGGGAACTCTATTTGCCGATATCATATCGACTGTGGTCAAGTCCTTGGCACCTATAGCCAGCGACCTCTGAAACCAAACCGCGACGTTCACCTCGGAATGGGAACGCTTGCGGTTTTTTCGCTTGTTTTCAGGCGATTGTGCTCCACGGCACGGCAGATTTCGCGTCACGCGCATGTTACATGCACGCGGCAAAACTAAGTTGAGAGATGGGGAAGACACCTTCTATGCCAACGATCCAACAGCTGATCCGCAAACCGCGTCAGCCTAAAATCAAGCGCTCTAAGTCGCAGCACCTAGAGCAGTGCCCACAGAAACGCGGTGTTTGCACACGCGTTTATACAACAACTCCGAAAAAGCCGAACTCCGCTATGCGTAAGGTTGCCAAAGTGCGCCTGACAAACGGTTTCGAAGTGATTTCGTACATTCCCGGTGAAAGCCACAACCTTCAGGAACACTCTGTGGTTCTGATCCGCGGCGGTCGTGTAAAAGATTTGCCCGGTGTGCGTTACCACATTCTTCGCGGTGTTCTGGATACTCAGGGCGTCAAAGATCGTAAGCAACGTCGTTCGAAATACGGCGCGAAGCGTCCTAAGTAAGGAGAGGCTGATATGTCACGTCGTCACGCCGCAGAAAAACGCGAAGTTCTACCAGACGCAAAGTTTGGTGACCGCGTTCTCACAAAATTCATGAACAACTTGATGATCGATGGTAAGAAATCGGTCGCTGAGCGTATCGTTTACAGCGCAATGACTCGCGTTGAAGACAAGATCAAACGCGCGCCAATCGAAGTGTTCCACGAAGCATTGGACAACATCAAACCATCCGTCGAAGTG
>NZ_JBDWVM010000030.1:0-3565 GCF_039984035.1 Planktotalea sp.
AGACCTAACAACTTGCGTAATAGGAATGGGTGATCTCCATGATTGACATAAGCACTCATCCTTGGATGTCGGGCCTTTTCGGTGATCCAGAGATTGCAGCGATTTTTGATCCACAGGCGGAACTCCAGAGGTTTCTGAAAATAGAAGCCGCATGGTCGCGCGCGTTGGGTGCTTTTTCGGACCAAAAGCATGCGGAAAAGGTCGCGCGTTTGATTGAAACGGCAGTCATCGCGCCCGAGTCTTTGAAAGACGGTTTCGCGGTGGACGGCGTGCCCATTCCCGCACTAGTTAAGCTACTCAAAGCGGACATCGAAAGCGCGTCGCACCCGTTGGTCCACGCTGGGCTAACGTCGCAAGATGTGATGGACACGAGCCTCGTGCTGGCATTGAGTGAGGTGCTGAACGTAGTGAGCGAGCGTGTTGTTCTGCTTGATCAACAGCTTGAGGCGTTAAAGCTCAAATTCGGCGCAGCGCGGTTGATGGCCTTCACGCGGATGCAGCCGGCGTTGGAGACAACAGTCGCTGTTGCCGTGGATCGTTGGCGCCAACCCTTACCGCGTTTGCAGAGCGATCTTGCGCGCGCGGCGCAGGACATCGCTGTTCTTCAATGGGGCGGCCCCATTGGCACCCGTGATCATCCGAATGCCGAGACGCTTGGCCCAGCCTTCGCAGCTAATCTGGGGTTAAGCGATTCGGGCCTGTCTTGGCACACGGATCGAAGCAGGATCACGCAGGTGGTGAATGTTCTGATGGGGGTCACTGTTGCGACAGGGAAGATCGGCGAAGACATCGCGCTCATGGCGGCGATTGGCGCGGAACAGATCACAATGACTGGCGGCAGCTCCTCTGCGATGGCGCATAAGAACAACCCAGTACTGGCCGAAACGCTGATCAGTCTTGCGAATTATGCGGGTTCTTTGCAGCTAAGTCTCACGCAGGCAGCCCGACATGAGGGGTTTCGATCGGGTCAGGCATGGACGCTTGAATGGCTCGCGCTCTCGCAGCTTTGTATCGTGACAGGGGCGGGAATGCGTCAAGCGCAGGAGTTGCTTGCAAGTGTTGAAACGCTTGGTCGCGTATAGCGCTAGTAAACGCCGTAATTTGATAAGCGCGGCGCCCATGAGACGCCGCGCTAGATCGTTGATTTAGATCAATTGGTAGGAATGAGGCACATAGCGATACCCGCCTTCACCGCGTGTTTCGATAAAGCCCATGCCAGGGAACGGCATGTGATAGCCAATCAATGGGAAACGATCCGCAGAGGCCATATCCATCAGCTTTTTACGCGTCGTAGCAGCTGCGGCTTTGTCCATGTCGAACTTCACTTCCCACTCTGGATAAGCAACTGACCAAACATAGTGGTTGGCTGTGTCCGCCATGAGCAAAAGCTGCTTGCCGCCGCTTTCGAGCATATAGCCCATGTGACCTGG
This sequence comes from Planktotalea sp., assembly GCF_039984035.1. Taxonomy (GTDB): domain Bacteria; phylum Pseudomonadota; class Alphaproteobacteria; order Rhodobacterales; family Rhodobacteraceae; genus Planktotalea. Next base: position 1,431 of record NZ_JBDWVM010000030.1, read on the forward strand.
TGTGTGGCCGAAGGCTTCGACCGCTGTTACGCCGCTGCGCACATCGTCGCCGCCGCCGATAAAGCTCATCTTTTCTGCGAGTGGGCGCACTTTGGCTTCAAAGTTCTTGTTCTCGGCTTTTGCCCAGTGATCAAACTCAACCTGACCTGTGACATAGGCCGCGTTCGCGAAGGTGGCGTTGCCCTCTGCGTCCGTAAGGCCACCGATGTGGTCGCCGTGCATGTGCGTGATGACAACGTGGGTTACGTCAGTCGCTGCGTAGCCTGCTGCGGACAGGGCTGCTGTTGTGCCTTCTGCATTTAGACCTGTGTCGAACAGTATGACTTCAGAGCCGGTGTTCACAACTGTTGGCGTAAAGAAGAACTGAGCCGCATCTGTGCCGATGAAGTTCGCGGCACTGACATCGCTAAATGTTTCGTCGTCGACGTTAAGGCCAAAAATCGAATGGGGGTTTTCGACGGCGCGGCTGCCGACGAGCAATGTGGTAACCTTGAAGTCACCCAAGCTGAAATCGCGGTGGGTTGGCGTGGACTTTGCAGCATGTCCATCGGCGCGGATCAAAGTTGGTGCAGCTGCGAGGGGCAGGGCTGCGCCTGCGAAAAGTGTTTGGCGGCGGGTAATTTTCATGAGCGTTATCCCTTTATTTGAACGTTCACTCAAAAAGCTAGCGCGGCGAAAAGAAAAAGCAACCTACGGTTTTGTTACTTTGCAATTGCGCCAAATTCCGCCTTTTTGTACGTCGTTTTCTGGGGTCAGTTCGGCTAGGTTTAAGTCTAAAAATTAGGCGGCCCCAACAAAAAAACCGGCGCATTCGCCGGTTTCTCTATCAATCGATTTTGATCTGGCTGCGAGCGAAGAACTTACTCAGGTGCACCGCATGTACCAACGAGCTGTTCGTACTGTGTTGTGATCCAGCCGAGGGCTTGCTCTGGGTTTTGCTCTTCGATTTGTCCGGTCATACGGGCAAAGACTTTGGCGGAGCGGCTTTCGTCTACCATTGTGATGTCTTGCTGTGTGATGACTGTCTCGTAGACAAAGAAGGCGACCGCGACCAAGAGGATGCCGCGCAGCACGCCGAACAGGAACCCAAAGCCTTGATCAAGCCCGCCAAGCGCAGAGCGCTGTACGAGCGAAGAAAAGAGCGGGGTGAAGAGCGATGTGACGATCAATGCAATTGCAAAGACGACAGCAAAGGCCGCGATAATGGCGAGTTCACAGCTGTCTGCGAGGAATTCGCCAATGAATGGGATTTCTTTGACGATTGGTTCAACTTGCGGCGCGAACATAAAGGCAAGGATGGTTGCTGCGAACCAACCAGCGATAGCCATTGCCTCGCGTACAAAGCCACGCGAATAGGCCAACAAAGCAGAGAGCACGATAATTAACGCAACTATGCCGTCAATAAGGGTGAAACCTTCCATGGGTTCGCTCGCTTTCTCTTCTTTTGGCTAGGATTTATCCCGCACCGAATACGTCACCGACAAAGCCTGTGAGATCGCTCATTTGCGTGAGCTTGATTCCATCGACTTTGACACCTTTACCACCAGCAGGTGCCAGTGCGCCTGTAAAACCAAGTTTTTGAGCTTCCTTCAACCTATTTTCGGTTTGAGGCGCAGGTCTTAAGGCACCAGAGAGGCTAATTTCCCCAAATACCACAGTTTCCGCGGGTAAAGCGGCATCTTCACGCGCACTTAAAAGTGCGGCTGCGACGGCGAGATCAGCGGCGGGCTCGGAAATCTTCATCCCGCCGGCGACATTGAGATACACATCAAGCCCCGTGAAGGGGATTCCGACGCGTGCTTCGAGCACGGCGAGAATCATCGCGAGGCGTCCGCCGTCCCAGCCAACAACAGTGCGGCGCGGTTGGCTGTGCGGTGAGGGCGCGACAAGCGCTTGCAGCTCGACGAGGACGGGGCGCGTACCCTCAACGCCCGCGAAAACAACAGAACCGGGCGAAGGGGTGCCACGCTCAGACAAGAACAGTGCTGATGGGTTCACCACTTGGGCCAAACCGCCGCCTGTCATTTCAAAGACACCGATTTCGTCCGAAGCCCCAAAACGGTTCTTCACCGCGCGCAGGATACGGAACTGATGGCCGCGCTCACCCTCAAAATAGAGCACAGTATCAACCATAT
>NZ_JBDWVM010000031.1:0-2873 GCF_039984035.1 Planktotalea sp.
GACACAAGCAGGTGTTTTGCCAAACCTCGGCGAATAACACCGCTTAAAGCATCTTCCGTCCGGTTACCCACTCACGCAGACACCTCGGTCGGAAGAAGGGGTACAGGTTTTGCCTGTGCCCCTGCTATTCGCGGGTTATGATTTTAGCTACCCGACCTTTTTGCCCTGGCTCCAAACACCGCGCAGCAAAGGCATTTGATCGACAAGTTGAACCCGCAAAACATCACCGCGCAAACCAACCTTTAGTGCACCGCGATCCTTGAGATGCGTCGCTATTGCTGGATTGCTGGTAACTGTCGCAATCGCACGCGGCAGATCATCCCAAATCTGCGCCAGTCGAAATGCAGACAACAGCAAGGCGGATGGCACGTAGTCTGATGAAACGATGTCCAATAAGTCAGCTTTTGCCAACTCTTCTGCAGCAACATTACCAGAGTGTGAGCCACCCCTGATCAAATTCGGCGCGCCCATCATGACCGAAATACCATGGCTCCGGCAGGCCTGCGCGGCTTCCAACGTTGTTGGAAATTCTGCAAACCCCACCCGATTTGAAGCTGAAGTTGCCACGTGTTCAGCCGTTGTATCATCATGGCTTGCCAATACGGCGCCCAAACGTGTCGCTTCGACAACTGTGCCTGCCTCATGCTTGGCGCCAAAACGCTTTTGCAAACCCAATAGATTTTCTACATGGGCCTCAAATTCGTCGTCCGTCATTCCACGTTTCTTGGCCACATAGGTTTTCAGCGCAGATAGATCTCGGAACTGTCTTTGTCCGGGCGTATGGTCCATCAGGCTCACAATGCCGACACGATCTTCTGTGCCAAAGGTCGCCAGCTCTTGCAGCAGAGTTTCGGAACAAATCTCGGCTCGCAAATGTAGGAAATGACTAATCTTGAAGAACCCTTGCGCGCGAGCGGCCAACAACTCGTCCGCAAGCTTACGTGCATAGTCGATGTATCGACCTTTACCGCTGTGAATGGAGCCAACACGCATCGCATCGAAAACAGTCGTGATGCCTGTCGATGCAAGCTCCGCATCATGCGCGATGAGAGCGGGTAAATGCGGCCAATCCACTTCAGGGCGCGGTTCAATATGACGCTCAACATTATCTGTGTGCAGCTCAACTAAACCCGGGGTAATCAAATCGCCCCTACAATCAATCGCGCCGACTGGGACCTGATCACCTTCTAATATCTCGGTGATACTACCATTCTCGATTACAATCGCACCCGTCAAAACCTGATCAGGCAAGACCAACCGCGCGTTCGCAAGATGCAGATCGGCTGACATGTCGCTGTCACAAAGTGTTGTCAAAGAAGACGCGTTGAAAGGGGAATTCATGTCATACTCTCGATTTGCAGTTTACTATCTGCCGCCCGACGGCCCGTTGTCGGCGTTCGGCGCGGCATGGTTGGGATGGGACGTTGCACGGGGATGTGCCGCTACTCAGCTGAATGTGCCCGATTTGCATGACATCACGATGACACCGGGCAAGTACGGGTTTCATGGAACGCTGAAACCGCCCTTTCGATTGTCGCAAGGTGAAGGCCTCGCTGGGCTGGACGCTGCGACGGCTCGCATAGCGGCATCGCTTGTCCCGACCACCTGCGATGGTTGGGAATTGACGACCATAGGTCAGTTCCTCGCGTTGACGCCAAAGGGCGATTTGAAGGGTTTGCAGCACATAGCGCAAACCTGCGTGCGTGAACTCGATCACTTCCGCGCGCCCGCCACTGATAACGAACTCGCGCGGCGACGTGCTGCTGGGCTTAGCGCGCGACAAGAGACGCTGTTGCGCCAATGGGGGTATCCCTACGTGATAGAAGAGTTTCGCTTTCATCTGACGCTCTCGGGTCGTTTGCACAAAGACGACATTCCTCTTTGGCGTGACCGCGTTCTGGCCCATCTGCCAGATGTGTCTGATGCTTTTGTTTTTGATCAGATCGCATTGTGCGGAGAACGCAGCGATGGATGTTTCGAATTGATCCATCGCTACACGCTCACCGGCTGAAGCAAGGTAACAGCATGTTCAATCGTCTCTTCCAAGGGACCGTCATTTGAAAGATGAATCACCTCTAGGTTTTCTGGCAAAGGTTTTTCCGCTTCAGCAAGGCGTTTGGCAATTTCGCTTTCAGACTCTCGACCACGCTCCGCCAATCTACGCGCTAAGGTTTCCGGCTGCGCCGTGATGTTCAAAACCAATAGATGCGGGAAAAGTTCGTTCGCCTGTGCAAGCGCTTTACGGGAAAAGTTCGCGAGGCAATCCTCACCGTCTTCCAAACGTTTCTTAACAGCGATCGGTACGCCATACCGCAACCCATGGGCTCGCCAATGCATGGCAAATGCACCTTTCTCTGCCATGGTGTCGAATTCGGGAACAGACACTGCGACATAGTCTTCACCGCCAAGCTCAGGTGCACGAGTGATCACCCTCTGCGCGAGGTGGAGGTGTGGCATCGCCGCATGGATACCTGCCAAAACACTGTCCTTGCCGACTCCAGAAGCCCCAACAACCGCAATGAGCCGCCCGGACGTCATGCCGCGACACCGGGGGTAAACAAGGTCATATCGATCTCACGATCGCACACCCGCGCGCGTGCTGCCTCATCATGGAAAATTCCGATGATCGAAGCGCCGCGCTCTTTGGCTTCCTCAATCAGAGTCAGCACCACTTCGCGGTTCGCGGCATCTAAGCTGGCAGTCGGTTCATCCAGCAGCATCGCAGGGTAGGTATGGGCAAAACCGCGTGCTATGTTCACACGTTGTTGCTCACCTCCCGAAAAGGTTGTGGGTGACAGCGACCACAAACGTTCGGGGATATTCACCTTGCTCAGTAGTGCGCGCGCGCGCTGTTCAGCATCATGCGCTGAAAC
>NZ_JBDWVM010000032.1:0-3691 GCF_039984035.1 Planktotalea sp.
GGGATCATTACGACAACTACGGGCGTGTTAGAGACAAAGGCCGATGCGACGATGACAAAAGCCAGCAACATGCCAATCGCGAGCCCAGGGCGGGTCTTGGCCTGACGGTCCGCGAGTTTGGTAAACGCCTCAAGCGCACCAGTTCTGACAAGCGCGCCCATAACGATAAACATCGCGGCAATCGTCCACGGGGCCGGATTGGACAGGACCGCCAACGCGTTTTCGTAGGGCAGAACGCCCAAAAGCAGCAAAAACGCGACGCCAGCGATTGCGACTACTTCGGTTGGGTAGCTTTCACGTACGAAAAGCACGAACATGCCGAGGACAGTGACCAAAGCTGCAATCGCGCTTTGAGTTTCTGAAAGGTCGAACAGCTCCATCGTTATACCTTTTCTAGCGCCATCTGTCTTCGCACGCTGCCAATCAAACTCACGGCGCGCTTTGCTCGAGGCGGCCACCATGACGGATCATTGAAACCGAGGTTGCTTTGCCCGTGCGATCATCGCTGACAACGAACAGCCCTGACAGGGTTGCTGCGCCATTGGCTGGGGTAAAGCGGGATTTGGTCATGCCGGTGATAAAGCGGCGCATGGGTTCTTCTTTTTCCATGCCAATGACTGAATTATAGTCACCGCACATGCCTGCATCGCTTTGGAACGCAGTGCCACCCGGCAAAATTTGCGCATCGGCCGTAGGAACATGCGTGTGCGTTCCCACAACAATCGTGGCGCGCCCATCGCAGAAATGGCCCATGCCCATTTTTTCCGATGTCGCTTCGCAGTGAACATCCACAAGGATCATTTGCGCCAATCCGCCCAGAGGATGGGCCCGCAAAACCGCATCAACAGCTGAGAAGGGGTCATCAAAGGCGCGTTTCATAAAGACCTGACCAAGAACCTGAAGAACAAGGACTTTCTGACCGCCGCGCGCCGTAAATAATTTATGACCGCGCCCCGGTGCCGTTTTGGCGAAATTGAGAGGGCGCAGAATACGCGCATCTTTTTCGATATGCTGGAGCATTTCTTTTTGATCAAAGGCGTGATCCCCAAGCGTGATGCAATCTGCGCCTGCTGCAAAAATCGCGTTCGCGTGCTCTGCATTTAATCCCATGCCGTTAGAGGCATTTTCGCCGTTCACGACGACGAAATCCGCACGAAGATCTTCGCGCAATTTAGGAAGCTCTTCGGTAATGGCACGGCGTCCCGCGCGGCCCATCACATCGCCTAAGAATAGTGTTTTCATACCCTTGGAGTACCATGGTGCGCGCGCGGCGCAAGCGCGCCGTTGCGAAATGCCAGCGTTACTTGGCCGCAATTCGCGTTCAAAAGCAGCTTTGCGCCCAAGTCCTGAGCTTTTAAAGCGGCCAGAACACCAGAATCGCAGGAATCGATACAGCTACGATGATGATCTCTAGCGGCAGTCCAATCTTCCAATAATCCCCAAATTGATAACCTCCCGGGCCGAGAATCAAAGTATTGTTCTTGTGACCAATTGGCGTCAGGAACGCAGATGAAGCCGCAATTGCAACTGCCATCAGGAACGGATCAGGCGAGACATTCAGTGAATGCGCCATCTGTATGCCGACGGGCGCAGCAACGATAGTCGTGGCGGTGTTGTTAAGCACATCCGACAATGTCATCGTCACAACCATCAAAACCGTAAGGATTGCCCAAGCTGGCATGCCTTCGGTCAAGCCAACCAGCGCCCCTGCGATCAATTCCGTACCGCCTGCTTTTTCCAAAGCGGCGCCAAGTGGGATCATCGACCCTAGCAAGACAACCACCGGCCATTCGATATGGCTGTAGAGTTCCGATAGGGGAATGATCTTTGCCAAGACGTAGGCAATGACGACCAAACCCAGCGCGATTGGTAGGTAAACCAAGCCAAAGCTCGCCGCAGCAACAGCGCCAGCGAACAGGCCAATCGCAAGCCAGACCTTGCTGTCTTGCGTCACTGCGAGGCCACGTTGCGCCAGCGGCAGACAGCCGAGCCATTCGGTCACATCAGGGCCGCGATCCTTGGGAACGAGCAGCAAGAGAATATCACCTGCGCGCACTTCGGTGCGGCGCACATGGGTACGGATGGATTTGCCCTCGCGGGAAATGCCCATCAAAACAGTGCATTGACGCCATGCAAGACCAAGTGCTTGCGCGGTCTTGCCTGCAATGCGCGCGGTTTCTGTGACCACGACCTCAATGACATCCAGACCATCACCTGCCGCCTTGAGGTGCTCTTCGCGTTTGGCGTCAGAGAATGCCAGCGAAAGAGCGGCGCGAAATTCGTCCAATGCATCAGGCGAAGCTTCCAGAACCAAAGTATCCGCGCCCTGCAAGATCGAGTTGCGCGCATTGCCATATCGGCGTTTGCCGTCACGAATAAGGCCTAAGATGGCGACGTCGGCCTTTTCGGCGTCTTCCTCGAGTTCAGACAGGCGTTTGCCGATCAATTTGCTTTCTGCTGGAATGGTCAATTCAGCAATGTAGTCCGAAAAGTCTGATGCACTGCCGTTTTCGTCACCGCGCGCGGGAATGAAACGCCAGCCAATCAGCGCAACGAAGGTCAGGCCTGCTATCGCTGCGATCCCGCCAACAGGGGCAAAGTCGAACATCTTGAAGGGCTCACCAAGGCTCTCTTCGCGGATCGATGCGATGATGATGTTCGGGGGCGTGCCGATCAAGGTCACCATACCACCAAGGATCGTCGCAAAACTCAGCGGCATCAAGGAAAGGCCGGGTTTGCGGCCCGCTTTGCGCGCTGTTTGGATATCCACAGGCATCAAAAGCGCCAGCGCGGCCACGTTATTCATAAATGCAGACAATACGCCGCCAATACCGCCCATGAGCGCAATATGCCCGCCGAGCGAGCGAGAACTGTCCACCAAGGTGCGCGTGATCAGAAAGACCGCGCCAGAGCGCACCAGTCCGGCAGAGACCACAAGGACAAGCGCAACAACAAGCGTCGCAGGATGTCCAAAGCCGGCAAAGGCATCTTTGCCCTCAACAACGCCAAGTAAAACACCGACCATAAGAGCGGTAAATGCAACGATATCATAGCGGAACCGACCCCAGAGCAAGAGGGCGAAAACAGCGCCGAACAAGGAAAACAGAATGATTTGATCTTGGGTCATGACAGGCCTTTCGTATTGCCGACAGCTTCACAGCAAAAGGGCGTGATATGCAACCGACTTGCGGGGCAGGGGCGCTGCGTCGTATATGGGCTTAACTTTTAAGAATTCTCACTTGGAGAGAGATATGGCCGGCCACTCAAAATGGGCAAATATTCAACACCGTAAGGGACGTCAGGATAAACTGCGTTCGAAACTGTTTTCCAAGTTCTCGAAAGAGATCACGGTTGCCGCGAAGATGGGCGACCCTGATCCGGAAAAGAACCCGCGTTTGCGCCTTGCGGTGAAAGAAGCCAAATCGCAATCCATGCCGAAGGACAACATCGAGCGCGCAATCAAGAAGGCGATTGGCGGCGAAGGTGATGATTACGAAGAAATCCGTTATGAGGGCTACGGTCCAAACGGCGTTGCGATTATCGTCGAAACTATGACCGACAACCGCAATCGTACGGCGTCCACTGTGCGGTCGACCTTCACGAAGAATGGCGGCAACTTGGGCGAAACCGGTTCTGTTGGTTTCATGTTCGAGCGCAAGGGTCAGATCACCTACAAGCCAGAAGCGGGCGA
>NZ_JBDWVM010000033.1:0-14321 GCF_039984035.1 Planktotalea sp.
CCTTTTGTCGTTTTGTTATAAAATGTTAACCCGCGCGGCGTTCTTCAAAGCTCATCGCGATAAAGCCGGGGAGATGATCGCCCATGCCAACCACTTTATTGTCATGTCCACCGCGGCCACGGTTAGAACGCGAGCGTGAATTGTCTTTGCGCTCTTGCTTTTGCGGTGCTGGCTGCGGTGTGTTTTCCACAGCGGCGACCTCTTGCACGGCGGCTTCCGCGTCCACCTTTGGCTCTGCAGATTTGCGGCTGCGCGAACGGGTGCGTGTGCGCTTGGGCTTGTCTGACGTGTTTTCCGGCGTAGCAGCATCGGTTGGGGATGCATCATCAGCCTGCGCAGGAGCGGCGTCTTTTTTCAAAGGATTGTCGATACGGGTGATCTGCTTTTGGATCAGCTTTTCAATTGCATCGAAGTTCTTTTCATCGCGGCCTACGCAGATCATCACGGCCTTGCCATCACGACCTGCGCGACCCGTGCGGCCAATGCGGTGCACGTAATCTTCTGCATGGCTTGGCACGTCGAAGTTAAAGACGTGGCTGACGGAAGGAACATCAAGTCCGCGCGCGGCAACGTCAGAAGCGACGAGGAACCGAAGATCGCCTTCACGGAAACCATCAAGGGTCTTGGTCCGTTGGCTTTGATCGAGATCGCCGTGGATTGGCGCAGCGTCATAGCCGTATTTTTTCAGAGACTTAGCAACGATATCTACGTCCATCTTGCGGTTACAGAAGATGATCGCGTTGGTGCATTTATCGCCCTCTGAATCGATGAGCATGCGCAACGCTTTGCGCTTTTCGCTCGCTTCACGGTCCTTGCGAGAGCCTTTGAACATCATCACGACTTGTTCGATGTTCTCAGAGGCTGTCGCCTGACGCGCAACTTCAACGCGGGCAGGGTTGGACAGGAAAGTGTTGGTGATGCGCTCAATCTCAGGTGCCATCGTGGCCGAGAAGAACAAGGTCTGGCGGGTGAACGGCGTCAAAGAGAAGATGCGTTCGATATCGGGGATGAACCCCATGTCGAGCATGCGGTCCGCTTCATCCACAACCATCACCTGAACGCCTGTGAGCAGGAGTTTACCACGCTCAAAATGATCGAGCAGACGACCAGGCGTCGCGATCAGAACGTCAACGCCTTTGTCGATAAGGCGGTCCTGTTCTTTGAACGAAACGCCGCCAATCAGCAGCGCTTTGGTCAGTTTGTGGTATTTTGTGTAAGTGTCGAAGTTTTCCGCAACTTGCGCTGCGAGTTCGCGTGTAGGGCAGAGCACCAGTGAGCGCGGCATGCGTGCGCGGGCGCGACCTTTGGCGAGCAGGGTGATCATCGGCAGCGTGAAGCTAGCGGTTTTACCTGTACCTGTTTGCGCGATGCCGAGAACGTCACGACCTTCGAGAGCGGAGGGAATCGCACCTTCTTGAATAGGTGTCGGGGATTCGTAGCCAGCGTCGTCGATGGCCTTTAGGACCTTAGGGTCCAGTTTCAGATCAGAGAACTTTGTCATTTGTATCCGTGGTTTACGGACACGACTTGGCCCGCACATCTGCGTCAGGCCAAATCCGAGTGATTGAGTGTCATGCACCCCGTGGGCCTTGGCGGAGGGCATAGCGAAAAAGGGGCCGTTGGTCAAATCAACACGAGATTTCAGCAGGTTCTGTTAAAGATGATGATGAATCTGTCGCAGATTGTGACCGATTCAGAGACGATCAGCCGATATCTGGGAATTGTTCGGCGATTGCCTGTTCCAGATCGAGCGTATGCCAGTGAAGCAAGCCATGTTGTTTGAGCCCGTCTAGCAATTCTGCGCGCGAAGCGCAGAGCTCTGTGTGAAAGCGCCGTAGCCCATCGACAGGATCATCCGCCTCGATCTTTTCAAGCAAGCTGTGCATGTTCAATGCGCCCTTGTCCTTGTCAAAGGGCGCGCAAAGTTCGGCGCGATAGGCGCCTTTTTCTTTGCGATACTCGTACTGCGCGCGCCAGCTGTCCCAATCGTCGCCATGCAAATGGCAGAGCTTGGTTTGATCCAACTCCTGTTCGTCATCCAGTGCTTTGCCGTTCAGAAAGGCCCTGTGAATTTTGACTGATAACCCTTCAACCCCCGTTCGGTAGATCATTTTCCCTGCGACATGGCTTAGAAAACCACCGTTCACATAGGGCCCAAAAGTTGGGTAGAGCGCCTCGGAGATGCGGCGGCGTTCTGGCATGGGCAGCGCGAAGCCCTTGAAAGGGCGCGGCTCCGTTTGGGGGCCATCCCATGTGAGGGCCTCAATGGGTCGAATGCGTGCGCAGAGCAAATCCTGTGGCAATTGCGCGAGCTGCGCGCCCAAAGGTTCGTCCCAGACCAGAAATTCGTCGTGATCGATATGGACGAGCCAATCCACTTCAACGCGCTTGGCATAGGCGTCGGCCGCATTGATGGTTTGGCGGGGCTGATGTTTGTCGGGGCGCTTGCCCTTTTTTGCCCAATAGGCAGCATCGGTTTGGGTGACACGAATTTTGGGATGCGCTTTGAGCGCGTTATATGTGGTCTCGTCGGGCGCATCTAAATAGAGGTAGAGCCGATGTACGCCTTGTTGCAGATGATAGGCCGCAAAGCCGAGAATGTCTGGCAGGGGCGCTTTGATCGTGCTGACGAGTCCCCATTTTGGCTCAGCCATCTTTGCGCGCCTTCAGCGTCGTGCGGATCAACATCTCTTCCTGCTCAAGTCGTTTGATCTGCGCAGGGTTTTCTAGGCAGATTTCATCAAAAAGGCGCTTTGCGCCCTCGTCGCCATGTTCTTCGTTCAGCGCCTCAATGATGTCCTTCAAGGGGAGCAGGGACTGCCCTGGATTTCGATAGGACCCATTGGCAATGCGGTATTTCATGTGCCGCTGGAACGTTGGCCAATCCGATGCATGGCGATGCAGCACATTGATTGTCTGGACGCGGGTTGTCTTGAGTTCTTCGTCGCCTTTGTACCTAAGCTGATGAATGCCGAAGGTGACGTCCGGCAATCCTGTGCGCGCCATCGTTTTTCCAGCGGTATGGCTGATAAACCCAGACTTGAGGTATTCGCCAAAGGTTGGGAACAGCTCGCGGATTACAGATTTTTCGCGCCCTGCATCGAAATAAGTTCGACGGAAAAGCAGCTCGGAGCTTGGCGATGTGCGCGAAATTTCTTGAGCAGGCGGCATTATCAATGCCTCTGTTGCCGTGTCGGTGCTGCGCAGAAACTCGTCGATTGGTTTATCGCTATGCAGGAATTCGTCGCAATCTATATGCGCGATCCACTCGGTCTGCGCCGCGAGGTACGCACGCGTGGCATTATATGCCTGACGGTGCTGATGCGCTTTCATGCGCGGGGTTTCAGACAGTTTCCAGTATTCTGCGTCACAGGTGATCAGAACCACCTCTGGATTGGACATTTTAGCCATATCTTCAGGCGACATCGCTTCATCCAAAAAGAGGAATATCTGGGACGCGCCAAGCGCCAAGTGGTGTTCGATAAACTGAACCAGGACTTCTATGGGGGCTTTGACGGTGGCAACAATGCCCCAAGATCCCGCCACAGGAGTCGCATCTGCCGGTCGCGGATCAAGCGCGCCTAGCAACGCGTTGCGCCGTTGGTTTTGTTGGCGTTCTTGGCGACCGCGTAGGATTTTGAGACGGCGGAACATCGTGTGCGGATCACGGTTGAGCAAATCGAGCAGGCGATGGGCAAGGGGGGCGATGACCGCGTCTTCTTTCGCGTCGAGCCATAACCGCGCGAGCGTGTTCACATCGAGACCGCCTCCGCTCAGAACGAAGCGATCCATGTTGAGCGGCAGTTTGTGTCGAACGAGTCTTTTCAGTTTGAATTCCTGATCAGGTCGGAACCCTGAATAAAGCCGTTCTGTTTCATACAGCTTCATGCTTGCGAAGAGGACGGTCATCGATTGACCGACACGGCGCTGCACCTCTGTTTGGCCATGATCCCCAAAGGTCGTGAGCGCGGAGACCAGCCAGCGTGGGTCGAGATGCTCAAAGAGGAAGGTGCTTTCTTCCACCCAAATCCGCGTGAACAGGGCCATCGTATGCTCTGGCTGCGCGCTTTTTCGTAGATGAGAGATCAGGAGCGCATGTAGCAAGCACAGCTCGGGCTTGCCCAAAAACTCTTCGTTGAGTTCTATGATCTTACGGGTGTTTCCCGATCGATCCTTAACACGTGGATATTTTGTGAGATCGAGTTTTTGCACGACATTGCGTTTGAGCGGCGCAAAATCGACATCCAACGCGGGCAGGGCTTCGCCGGTGTCAAAGCTCAACGGCTCTTGGCGCGCTTGCATGCGCGCGACGACGGCTTCAAAGCCCTCTTCGTAGGTCAAACCGCTGGGGTTGGGATCGTCTGTCTCGCTCATGTCAGGCAAAATGCCTGTCGGCGGTCAAACCAGCAAGCGCTATTGCAGCATCATTTCCTTTGTCGCGCTCAGTGTGACATCAGGGTAGTCGCGTGCGACGCGATCAATGTCCCACTGGAGGCGCGTCAGATACACAACGTCGCCGTCATTGTCTTGCGCGATATGGGCTTTGTTGGCCTCTGCGAATTTTTCAACTGCCGCTTTTTCACCCAAGACCCAACGGGCAGAGGTGAACTGACTTTGATCGAAACGCACGGGCAGGCCGTATTCCAGCTCGATCCGGCTGGCGAGCACTTCGAACTGAAGCGCGCCAACAACGCCGACGATAAAGCCAGAGCCGAAGGTGGGTTTGAAGACCTTTGCTGCGCCTTCCTCAGCGAACTGCATTAGCGCTTTTTCAAGGTGCTTGGATTTGAGCGGATCACCCGCGCGCACGCCTTGCAACAGTTCTGGTGCGAAGGATGGAATTCCTGTGACGCGCAGCGCTTCGCCCTCGGTCAGCGTATCGCCGATGCGCAATTGGCCGTGGTTCGGGATGCCGATGATATCGCCAGCCCAGCCTTCTTCGGCCAATTCGCGGTCCGAGGCGAGGAAGAGTACAGGGTTGGAAATCGCCATTGGCTTTTTCGTGCGCACATGGGTAAGCTTCATACCGCGTTTGAAATGGCCAGACGACAGCCGGACAAAGGCCACGCGGTCGCGGTGCTTGGGGTCCATGTTGGCCTGTACTTTGAAGACAAAGCCAGTGACCTTCTTTTCCTCGGGCGCGATTTCGCGGGGGGAGGCGACTTGCACCTGCGGCTCTGGCCCGTAAGCGCCGATGCCGTCCATCAATTCCTTGACGCCGAAGGAGTTGATCGCAGAGCCGAACCAGATCGGGGTCATATGCCCCTCAAGCACCGATTGCGGGTCGAGCGTTGGCAACAATTCGCGCGCCATTTCGACCTCTTCAATCAGTTTTTCCAGCAGATGTGCAGGGACATGTTCCGCCAAAGCAGGATCATCAAGCCCGTTGATTTCGATGCTTTCCGCCACCTTGTTGCGATCCGCGCGGTCCATCAATTCGAGACGGTCGCGCAGGATGTCATAACAGCCCATAAATTCAGAGCCGATCCCGATGGGCCAGCTCGCGGGGGTGACGTCAATCGCAAGGTTTTCTTGGATTTCGTCAATGATATCAAACGTATCGCGGCTCTCGCGGTCCATCTTGTTACAGAAGGTCAGGATCGGCAGGTCGCGCATGCGGCAAACCTCAAAGAGCTTTTGCGTCTGGCTTTCCACACCCTTCGCACCGTCAATCACCATGACCGCCGCGTCCACGGCAGTGAGCGTGCGGTAAGTATCCTCGGAGAAATCAGAGTGACCGGGGGTATCCACCAGATTGTAGCGGAAGTGTTTGAAATCAAAGGACATGGCAGAGGCCGAGACGGAAATACCACGATCCTTTTCCATTTGCATAAAGTCAGAGCGCGTGCGCCGCGCTTCACCCTTGGCACGCACTTGCCCCGCCATCTGAATCGCCCCGCCAAAGAGCAGGAATTTTTCAGTGAGCGTGGTCTTACCCGCATCAGGGTGCGAAATAATCGCAAACGTGCGACGACGCGCAATTTCAGCAGGAAGCTCAGGGCGGTTTGTGGCGGTATCTAACATGCCAGCGATATAGCTGTGGTCGCGCCAATGGGCAATGCAAGGGTTATAGGAATAACGAAAGAAGCAAATCGCGCAGCGCAAAAACACGTTCGCTGAATAGAGCAACGGAGCCTGGTGAACTTAGCAAATTGGCAATGACGCTTGACGATATTGCGGCGGCGAGACTTGAAACTAAAAGAGTTGTGCGTTTCAGGGTGCGAATTCTTGCGGGGGCTTTTTCTTCAGGTGGGGTGTCAATGCTGTCGGCGCGTTTCAATTCATTGATTTCGCGGCGGAAAACCTCGCGCGCGTCGTCGTTAAGCAACTCTTCTGCTTCTGGAGCAGAGAGCAACTCATCAAAATCCTGTTGAACTTGCAGCACAACATCGCTGCGTTGCGAAAGATCAGGGTCAGTGACAATAGGTTTCGCGTTCGGGCTGTCCTCAGCTGGTTGTTCAGGTTGCAAATAATCGCGGCATGCTTCAACTGCTCCGTTGAGCGCGCGAATGTCGCCTACGAAACCCTCGTTCCAATCATCAGCAGACCCTAAAAAGCGAGTGCATACTGAATCGCGCTCTGTTGATAATGTATCCCAACGAAGGGTCTCATTTTCTTGCAAAACGAGCAGCTCATTTAGTCTAAATGAAAAATCGTGCGGTACGTTGTACAACTGCTGCTCTAAAGCTCTGGAAATGCGAGCGGCCAATCGAAAAACTTCATCGATCTTAGCTGCGCGTTCCCTTGCGTCATCGATGGCGGGCGGGATGTTCGCGGGCGTGTCTTTGACGCCAAGCTGTTTTCCCGCGCGCACGAATGCCGCGGGACTGGCCGCGCTCATGCGTGATCCCAAACTTTCGATCGAGGGCGGATCCAACTTATCCTGTAACGTTTGAATAAGTCGCTGAAAGACAGGATCGGTTTCTGTGCCGTCCCAGTCTTTCAAATCGATATATTGTGTCTCTGAAAAACCATAGGGCAGGGGGCTGTCGTCAAGGCGCACAGGTATCAGTTTGCGGGCTTGCTGTGCTTGTGATGCCTCCTCGATTACAGCTTGTGAATCGACGCTGGTTGCGGTCCAGAAGGTCACGACAGCAGATGCCGTGTTGAGATGGTTTGCGATTTCGTCCCGCCAAATGCCACCGGTCGGAATGTCTTGATCCCACCAATGTGAAATATATGACTGTTCAAACAGCTGTCTAATCTCGTCAACCGTTGAACGGTCGTTTGAGGCGTAGCTCAAGAAAACAAAAGGTGTTGACGATATAGATTGAGCGGGCTGGTCAAGCTCTTGATGCTCTTGATGCTCTTGATGCTCTTGAATTGGCTCATAATTCGGATGATCTTTTGGCAAGTCAATCGTCGGCCAATGCTTAGGATGATCGAACCCGTTCGGCAGAATGGTTCCATTATCCCCGATCATGCTTTGAAGCTGTTTTGGGCTTAGCCCAATTGTTAAACTCAGGTCGGTATATTTCGCTGAGCTTTCGTCATTTGTTCCTTTCGCGGATATTGTGATGGTGGATACGTCGGCGCCTAGCAGGTCCGCGCCAAGCAGATCTACCCCTCGAAGGTCTGCTCCTCGCAGGTTCGCTCCCTGAAAATCTGGAAAAAATGGTGCTTTACGGCGTCTTTTATTCCATGCCTCAACGCCATCTTGCAGCCATCCAACGTGCAGGGGATTTGCCATGGGTACCTTGCCTCACTCTCTCCAAACATAGTCTAATCAGGGTTAATGCAAAAATATACCCATAGTTGCATGCATCTCCCACGACAACGTGACTGAACGTGTCTTGCGCAGGGGCGGGAAACGTTGGATTTTGGGGCGCGCTCAAAAGGACTGAACCCTATGCCAAAGGCTGTACTTTATCGGATGGACCTACCCAATTACACTTGCGGTTATGGCACGGCCGCGCTGGGTTTGCTCAAGCGTGAAAAGTTCGAGATTGAGGAACACATCCTGCGCACGCGCGCGGAGACGGATGCGTTTAAGGATAAGCATCATGTGACGACGACCCCGCTCATCTTTATTGATGGGGTCAAGATCGGCGGGCTTTCCGATCTGAAAAAGCACATCAAATCGCTCAAGCCCAAGAAGAAACGTTTCTGGCAGAAGTGAACCTTAGCGTTTCGAC
Organism: Planktotalea sp.; assembly: GCF_039984035.1. Classification (GTDB taxonomy): domain Bacteria; phylum Pseudomonadota; class Alphaproteobacteria; order Rhodobacterales; family Rhodobacteraceae; genus Planktotalea. Next base: position 8,136 of record NZ_JBDWVM010000033.1, read on the forward strand.
GCTTTGCGCAGTTTTTCCGCCGCGTCGGGGCCGAGTAGGTCAGCGCCGACCTCGAATTCTTGGTGTAGCCAGCCGGAATGGCCGTTCAATGTTTCCAGAACTTCCTCGCTCACGTTGTCCGTCAGGGCGGGGCGGGTGCGTGTGTCCACGAGCAATGTTTCGGCGGCGATGCCTTCGGCGTAGATGATTTCGTGTTGATCAAAGAGCAGTTGGAAATATTCAATAAATCCACCGTCCTGCTGCGTGACCGTATCGTCGTTTACCAGATGGCGGGCTTTGACCAGAACCTCTGAGCGTCCCGCCCCCAGCGCGTCGCGGCGTTGGTAGATGAACAGGCGGTGATCCGGGCTGACGATCAGATCATTGGTGTTGTTGAGCGCGCCGGCTTTGATCACGATCGGGGCGAAATCGCCCACGGCGCGCACGGTATTTTGGCCGATCCAGCGAATTTCCTGACCGCCATCGTCGCGGGTGAGGACTTTGTCGCCGACTTTCAGCTCTTCAATGGATTTCTGCGCGCCAGAGCTCATGGTGATCTTCGTGCCGCGCGAGAAGGACACGCAAGCGACTTGCGCCAGTTTACGGGCCGCATTTCCGATCTCGATCCCGACCAAACGGTACTGCGCGGTTGGCGTCAGCGGCGCGAGGGGCAAAACATGCAGGTTGGCGACCAATTCTTCTTCGTCCAGTTCCACCAGCAGCAGGAGTTCAAGCGTCACACCTTGTGTGTTCATGACTGTTAAGCAGCTGTCGACGATCACGCGGGCATTTGGTTCGCCTGTTTGCGTATCTTGGCCGATCACATAGGTGCCATCGGTTTGCGCGAGCAAGGACAGGCGTTTACGCTCCGCGTGTTGACCGAATTCATAGACATCATCGAGCGTGGCTTCGGCGGCAAAACTGAGCGAATCGTCAATATTGGCGCCATCGACGATCAGGAAATCGTCGGCGCTGAAAACCGGAATGCTCTGTGCCAATACGCTGGCTGTGTTGCTGCTTGCATTCATTTGAAACACTCGTCTAACTATGCACTGATGTGCTGTCATGTCATGAATTTACGGCACTTTATAGGGCTTCGTCTGGGATAGCTACGAAACTGAACGCGACGTTGCGTTTATCAAACAGGGAAATCACGATGGATTTAGGAATTAAAGGGAAACGCGCGATTGTTTGTGCGTCGAGCAAAGGTCTAGGGCGCGGATGTGCCGAGGCTTTGGCAGGAGCTGGATGTGATTTGGTCCTGAATGCGCGCGGCTCTGAGGCGCTTGAGCAAACAGGCAAAGAGATTCGCGAGAAATTCGGTGTGGAGGTCGTGACAGTTGCGGCTGACATTACGACGGAAGAGGGACGCGCGGCGGTTCTTGAAGCGGCGGGCGACATTGATATCCTTGTGAACAATGCAGGTGGCCCGCCTCCTGGAATGTGGTCTGATTGGGATCGCGAGGATTTCATCAAGGCGCTGGATGCCAACATGCTAGCGCCGATTGCGATGATGAAAGCACTGCTGCCCAAGATGATCGACAATGGCTGGGGGCGCGTTGTGAATATCACGTCGCAATCCGTGAAATCCCCGATTGGCGTGTTGGGCCTGTCTAATTCGGCGCGTGCTGGTTTGACCGGGTATGTCGCGGGTACATCGCGTCAAGTGGCTGGGTCTGGCGTGAACATCAACAACCTTTTGCCGGGCATTCATGCCACGGATCGTGCTGTGTCCTTGGATACCGGCGCGGCGGCGGCGCAGGGTATTTCTATCGATGAAATGAAAGAGCAGCGCAGCAAGACTATTCCATCGGGCCGTTACGGCACGGCTGCGGAATTTGGCGCAACTTGCGCATTTCTTTGCTCGCAACATGCGGCGTTTATCGTTGGGCAAAACATCCTGCATGATGGCGGCGCGGTGAACGCGACGCTTTAACGTTCGACCAAAAAACCACCGACAAAGGCGGTCGCGGCATCTGAGCCATGAAACACTCCGATGGCGCGATCTTCGCCCACGAGGCCGGTTAAATCGGCCTCGCGTTGTTTGAAATAGGCGTTACCTGTCAATGTGTTACTGGTGAACAAGCCGTCGATGATCAGATCATCGCTATCGCCGTGCAGCGTGCCATGTTCAAAGTCAGCATAAAGCGAAATGCGCCCCTCGGTGACAGCGACCTCGCCGAATTCGCGAAAGTCGCCATCTGATTTCCCAACCTCTGCCACTTGGTAGCTGCCTTGCATATTCGCGCCGCCGTTGATCGGGAAATCACCGGGATCAGAGCTTTGAATTACGCCGACTTTGGCATTGAATGCGGTGTCTTTGCGGCTGATTTCAACAGCGTAGCCATTGCCGCTATCGTCCTCAAAAGAGCCGTTGAAGATCGTATCAATGGTGGTGCTGAATTTGCCATCCGCGTTGGGCGTTGCAAAATGTGTTGAGAGGGAAATGTTTGCGTCCAGATCGGCCAGTTCCGCATCTGTCGGCGTTCCGTTAATCAACGTATCGCTTTGAGCTGTCTGCGAATTGTCACACGCGCCAAGCGAAAGCCAAGCGAGCAGAGCAAGAAGCGCGGGAGAGGCGTTACGTTTCGATACGGGTTTCATCATTCTTTACGATTGCCTCATCAGAGTTACCGTATGGTTAATGATGCAGTTAAAATGTTGCAGGCCTCAGCTGGGCGTTCAATCGATGATAAATCGACCTCACAAACGCGTCACCGAATGTGCCAATGGGTTTCTTTGCGCCCTGACATCTGGCAGCAGGGACAAAGCACGTAAATCAAAGGACTCGTTATGACCGCCACCAGCATCGCTGCCATCTTCGCAGCCATTATCTTGGCCAGCCTTATTGTCGCGCCGCGCCGCGTTTCGATTGAAGGCTTTTTCGGCGGACAAACAGAAAACGGCACTGTGCCGAGTTTGATAACACTGGTTCTGAGCCAAGTGACAACTTGGATTTTTGCACGCTCGCTGATGAATGCGGCGATCCTAGGATATTTCTACGGGATGGCGGGCACCTTGGCTTATGCGGCTTACTATGGCTCTTTCCTGACTGGTGGTTTTGTCGTTGCGCGGTTGCGGGCAGGGGGCGCAGGATCGGTTCAGGATTTCATCGGCGCGCGGTTCGGCACAGTCGGCAACGGGTGTTATAACTTTGTTATCGCACTGAGATTGCTGTCCGAAGTCTTTGCCAACCTGATCGTTGTCGGTTTGATTTTCTCCGCAGTTTTGCCTGAAATGGCAATTGCCAAAGAGGCGTCGATCATCTTGGTTGCGCTGCTTGGCTTGGCCTATTCCGCTTGGGGTGGCCTCAGCGCGGCTTTGCGTACAGATGTTTTGCAGATGTCTGTTTTCCTCGTGGTTTTCGCGGTTGCCTTTGGCGCTATGGTCCTGAGCCCAGGCTTTGATTTTGGGGCAGTTTTGACGGCTTCCGGTACATCGGGGAGCTACAATGGATGGGTCTTGATGGCGGTCGCGGCTTTGCAGGTTTTCTCTTATCCCGTGCATGATCCTGTCATGATGGACCGCGGCTTTCTTGCTGATCCGAAAACAACACAACGCTCATTCTTGCACGCGTTCTGGCTCTCTGCGCTTTGCATCATTGCGTTTGGGATGTTCGGTATTCAAGCCAGCCTTGTCGGCGCAGAATATGAGGGGCAGTTGATCGGCACGTGGGCCGGTATGTTCCCTGCATGGATCTTTGGCGCGCTGCTGATTTCATTGCTCGTGTCTGCCCTCAGCACGCTTGATAGCGCGCTCTCTTCTGCGTCGCGCTTGTGTGTTGAGGAACTCAAGCTTGCGCCGCGCAGCCTAAACGGGGGCCGCGCGGTCATGGTCGTCTTTATGGTGGCGGGCGCCGCGCTCACGCTGTGGGGTAATGCGACGCTCTTTGATGCGGTGGCGGTCAGTGGCACGGCGTCCATGTTCCTTACGCCCGTCTTGATTGTCGGCTTGGTCATGAACCGATCGGTTGCGCTTTGGTCGTATCTGGTGGCCTTTGCCGCGGCTCTGATCGGCGCGGTGCTCTATTTTGCCCGTGCCGCTGACTGGGCGGAAGCACTTTTGCCAGAAGGTCACAAGTACGAACAGCTGCTCGCGATTTGCATTGTTGTTCTGATCGTTGGCTTTGTCGCAGTGTTTGCAGGTGCGCGGCGGGTTGAACCAGCCGTTTGAGGCTGTTAGGACGTCGCTATCTTGATGAAATTTATCAAGAATGACGTTCATTAGCCAATCAAAGGTTCATTCATGCAGGGCACCACGCCACGCTTGGAAATTCGAAATCTAACGCGCCTCTTCGGGGGCGCGAAAGTTGTCGATGATGTCAGCTTGAGCATTCAACCGGGGCAGGTGACCTGTCTTTTAGGTCCCTCCGGCTGCGGGAAATCCACGACGCTGCGGATGATTGCCGGCGTTGATCGCCAAGACACGGGTGAAATCTGGGTCGATGGCACGTTGATTTGCGGCCCACATGAGACGCTGCCAGCGGAGCAACGCGGCATTGGTCTAATGTTTCAGGACTTTGCGCTCTTTCCTCATTTGAGCGTGGCCGACAACGTCGCTTTTGGTCTTAAAGGCGCGCGCGGTGAAAAACGTGCTCGTGTTGAGGAGCTGCTCGGCAAGGTCGGGCTAATGCGGCTGATCGATGCCTATCCGCATCAATTGTCAGGGGGCGAGCAACAACGTGTTGCTTTGGCCCGTGCGCTCGCGCCGAGACCGAAGATTATGCTCATGGATGAGCCGTTTTCCGGTCTTGATAATCGCCTGCGCGATGGCATTCGCGACGAAACCCTCGCGCTTTTGAAGGAAGAAGAGACAGCGGTTCTGCTGGTCACACATGAGCCTGAAGAAGCGATGCGTATGGCAGATGAAATCGCGCTGATGCGCGGTGGCAAGATCGTTCAGCGCGGCGCGCCTTATAACATCTATAACGCGCCTGCTGATCTCGAGGCTGTCGGATTTTTCAGCGATATCAACATTATACAAAGCACAGCCCATGGCGCCTTGGCCGATAGCCCGTTTGGGCAGTTCCTTGCGCCCGGCGTTGAGGATGGCGCGGATGTTAACATCGTGTTTCGACCACAGCATGTCGGCATCGATTTTGATCGTGGCGGCAAGGGGCCGCTGCCCACAGTGCGTGACGGTGTCGCGGCAAGGGGCAGGGTGCAACGTGCGCGTTTCATGGGGTCAGAAAGTCTCGTGGAATTTTTGATGGATGATGATGAAACGATCATCCGCGCGACGATTCCGAATGTGTTTTTGCCCAAAGCTGGCACGCCTTTGTGGCTGACTGTGCGCCGCGACCGCTGCTTTATCTTCGCCGCATAACGCACGCGAGACGTGCATAATTTTCCAACTTTGCCAAGAATTGCTGCGCCTAAGCGTGTTTTTCGAATGCAAATTACGGAATTTCTAAGTTTGTCCCTTTTAACGTGCGCGTTGAATCAATAGATACGATGTGAACACGGGCGTAGATACGCGTCTGGTTAAAGACTTTTGGGAGACACTCATGCTTAATAACATCGGCCTTCCCGGCCTTCTGCTTATCGCCGTCGTCGTTTTGGTTCTATTTGGCCGCGGCAAAATCAGCTCGCTCATGGGCGAAGTTGGCAAAGGCATCACATCCTTCAAAAAGGGCGTGAACGAAGGCGCAGCTGAGCTGGAAGAAGAAGCTGCGGAAGCTGCAAAAGACGTGACACCCAAAGAGACAGACAAGGTCTAATAGACAATGTTTGATCTTGGCTGGACGGAGCTTTTGGTAATCGGCGTTGTCGCGTTGATTGTCATAGGGCCCAAAGATTTGCCTATGTTGTTCCGCAAGGTTGGACAATTTGTCGGCAAAGCGAAGGGCATGGCGCGCGAGTTTTCTCGTGCGATGGATCAGGCCGCTGATGAAAGCGGCGTGAAAGAAGCAACGTCGAGCTTTAAAGACATAACCAGCTCCAAAAACATGGGGCTGGATGGTTGGGAAGACGCCACCAAGGGCTTGAAGGGGTACGACCCTGACAGCAAAACTGGTGAGCTGGCTGCCAAGCGTGCAGCCGATGCCAAGAAAATCCATGAGGTTTCAGCGAAGAAGGCCGAAGAGCGCCTTGCTGCACAGGCTGCACGCGCAGCTGAAGCCAAGGCAGAGGCCGCAGAAGCTGTTGCGGAAACACCAAAGCCGAAAAAAGCGAAAAAACCGGCCGCCAAGAAACCAGCCGCTAAAAA
>NZ_JBDWVM010000034.1:0-13479 GCF_039984035.1 Planktotalea sp.
GCCGAAGCTCGCGGCGGAAATGATGAACAAGATGGGCTATGATGCGATGACCGTGGGCAACCACGAATTCGACGATGGCCCCGAAGTTCTGCGCGGCTTTATGGATGGCGTCGATTTCCCCGTTCTGATGTCCAATGCCGATGTGAGCCGCGAGCCTTTGCTTGCAGACAAGCTGGCGAAATCCACTGTGATTGAGCGCGGCGGCGAAAAGATCGGCTTGATCGGTCTGACACCGCAAAACACCGATGAGCTGGCCAGCCCCGGTCCAAATGTAACCTTCACAGAGCCTGTTGGCGCGGTGCAGGGCGAGGTCGACAAGCTGACCGAAATGGGCGTGAACAAGATCATCGTTCTGTCGCACTCTGGTTACGGCGTCGACCAAGCGGTTGCAGCGGGCACAACGGGTGTTGATGTGATCGTTGGAGGCCACTCTAACACGTTGCTGTCTAACACGAATGAACGTGCCTCTGGTCCGTATCCAACGATGGTGAACGATACGGCGATTGTTCAGGCCTATGCCTATGGTAAATTCCTTGGTGAGCTGAATGTGACCTTTAACGACGCGGGCGAAATCACCGAAGCCGCGGGCGAGCCGATCATCATGGACGCTGCAGTTGCTGAAGATGACGCAACAATAGCGCGTATCGCAGAAGCAGCCGCGCCGCTGGAAGAAATCCGCAACAAAGTCGTGGCAAGCGCCGCCGAAGCGATTGAAGGTGATCGCTCTATCTGCCGCGTGCAGGAATGCCCGATGGGTAACCTTGTGGCCGATGCGATGTTGGCGCGTGTTGCCGATCAGGGCATCCAGATCGCGATTGCGAACTCTGGCGGTTTGCGTGCCTCAATCGATGCAGGCGATGTGACGATGGGCGAAGTGCTGACGGTTCTTCCATTCCAGAACACGCTCTCAACCTTTAGCATTTCCGGCGCGACCTTGCTGGCGGCTTTGGAAAATGGCGTGAGCGAGATTGAAGAAGTTGCTGGTCGTTTCCCACAGGTTGCGGGCATGAGCTACACAGTTGATCCAGCTGCCGAAGTCGGTAGCCGCGTTTCAAACGTGATGGTTGGCGGCGCGCCAATCGATCTGGCGAAAATGTACGGCGCTGTGTCCAACAACTATGTGCGTAACGGTGGCGATGGCTACAAAATGTTCCGCGACGCAGTGGATGCCTATGACTACGGCCCAGACCTTGCTGATGTGACGGCAGAGTTCTTGGCAAAAACAGGCCCATACACGCCTTACACAGACGGTCGTATCACCGTTAAGTAAGCTACGTGCTTAAAGCTTAGTTTAGAAGGGGCGCGGTCTTAAGGGATCGCGCCCTTTTCCCATCTATCAAGGGATTGGCGCATGCGCGCACCGTAGCGGTGCCCTGTTTCCAGATCGCCCTCTTTCAACAATTCCCCGTCTTTCGATGAAACGCTTGCGGTGACGCCGACCCATGAACCATCGGTGTTTATGCCTTCGTTCTCAGGTACCACAGGCGCACCTGTTTCTGTCGCGCCGATCCAGACCATGCCCATCTGCGCGGCGAAGACAAACATGCTCATGAGCGCGTTCAATTTGTCACCTGCGGGGTGCAGCGCTGTCGAAAATCCGCCCGCCAGCTTGTCCCGCCATAACCCATGTTCCCAACGCGCAGCCGCTTTTTCAATGAAGGCGGTGAAGACCGATGGGAGCCCTCCCATATAGGTCGGTGCGCCCATGACGATTGCGCCCGCGTTGTCGAGAATGGTCCAATCGGCCTCGGTCAAGGTCGTGACATCAAACAGCGTTGCGTCTCCGCCAGCGGCGATGGCCTCTGCCAATGCTTTGGTGTGGCCTTCGGGAGAATAGTAAACGATGCAAAATGTCATGGGAGCTTTCGGGTTAATAAAATGAATGCCGCATAAAGAGCGCCTGCGCAGACCTTTTGCAAGGCACTAGAATTGCGTTAGAGTTGAGGCATGTGTGGACGTCTTGCAGTTACCCTTCCCAATGATGCTATGGCTCAGCTTTTTGCGGCGCAGCCTGCGAATAATTTGCCGGAGGTGCCCAACTACAATGTTTGCCCCACGACGCAGGTGCATGTGATCTGGAATGAAACTGGCACGCGGCAGTTGGGGCAAATGCGCTGGGGGTTCATCCCCCATTGGTACAAAAAGCCCAACGATGGCCCGTTGCTGATCAATGCGCGCGCTGAAACGATTGCGGAAAAACCCGCCTTCAAAGCGGCATGCCGCGAACGTCGGTGCCTGATCCCAGCAAGCGGCTTTTACGAATGGACAAAGGACGAAAACGGCGCGCGCGACCCGTGGTACATCCATGCTCAGGACAAAAGTATGCTGGCCTTTGCAGGCATTTGGCAGGATTGGAGCAATGGGGACGACCAATTTCGCACGTGCAGTGTCGTAACAACTGGCGCGAACGAAGCAATATCGCAAATTCACCACAGAATGCCTGTGATATTACAGCAGGATGATTGGGCGCTTTGGCTTGGGGAAAAAGGAAAAGGAGCAGCGCCGCTTATGCGTGCTGCCCCTAATGATTTTCTCGACTTTTATCGCGTCGATCGTGCGGTTAATTCCAATCGGGTGACGGGCCCGGAACTGATCGAACCATTCGCTGATTAGTCTGTCGATGTATCGGTTGTTTCTTCTGCGCCTTCTGAACCTTCTGGGCTGAAGTCAGCGAGCGGTGCAAGATCGAACGACAAAAGGCCTGTTTTGCTGATGTTGTTAGGATCACCATAGGTCAGCACAGTATCGGATGCGATTGGCAGCAGGTAGCTTTGGTTAAGACCTAGTGGGCCTGTTGACCAGCTTTCGTCTGTCGCTTCTGCTGTAATTGTGTCTTCCGTTTCATTGATGAATGTAACGGTATCGCCCGGGAAGAGATATGTAATCTCAGGGAAGAAGCCACCGTCAACAAAGATAATGTTGAAGTTGTCTGCAGATGCCGTTGAGGCAATGCTTGAGGCCGCTACTGCGAGGGCTAGAAAGGCTTTTTTGAACATGGTTTCGCTCCTTTGCGCATTGATTCACGCGCGGTTGGAGTGGGGATAGTCAGCGCCCAAGGCAAAATTAAGGCAAAATTGGGCAAAGCTTGCGTCGCTCTTTTCCACTTGTTCAGGTCCAATATCTTAACGGTTGGTTAACCTGCGTCGATTTTCGCATTGAAACGGCGCTCTGGTGATATTCTTGGCCAAGAGCCGCTTGACCCTCGGTGGGGCCTGATTTATGTCCGATCACAGAGTGCGGGCGTTGTGTAATGGTAAGACCCTTGCCTTCCAAGCAAGAGACACGGGTTCGATTCCCGTCGCCCGCTCCAAATCTCCCACAATATCCCATCACCTTTGACCAACCGCGCGCATGTGACGCCCTTGACCCGCCCGCTCGTCGTGGTCATTTAGACGTTCAATACCGACGGCTAAGGACCTCTCATGGCTTCTGATTCAACTACGCGACCCAGCCAAGTGGCCCCGAATGTCGGGGAAGCCGAGCGAGAAAAATCGAAAAAAATTGGCACGCTCTCAAGACTGTGGCCTTTTCTATCCCCTTATCGCCTGTTGGTGGTGCTGGCGGGATGCGCACTCACCTTAACTGCATGTATTTCGTTGATACTTCCGATGGCGGTGCGGCGCGTCGTTGATAATTTTGAGGTCGCGGAAGGCAGCTTGCTGGATCAATACTTCGCCGCAGCGCTGGGCATTGCGGCCTTGCTCGCGGTTGGCACGGCGCTGCGATATGCGCTGGTGACGCGACTTGGTGAACGTGTGGTGGCCGACATTCGCAAAGCGGTCTTTGATCGCGTGATTGGCCTCAGCCCTGCGTTTTATGAGAATATTATGACCGGCGAGGTGCTCAGCCGCATCACGACGGACACGACGTTGATCCTTTCTGTGATTGGCTCATCCGTTTCTATCGCGCTGCGCAATGTGCTGATCTTCTTGGGCGGTCTTACGTTGATGCTGTTCACCTCGGCCAAATTGACTGGTCTTGTTTTGCTTTTGGTGCCTGCGGTTTTGATCCCGATCTTGGTGTTAGGGCGCAAACTTCGGGTACTCAGCCGCGAAAACCAAGACTGGATCGCGGCCTCCTCAGGCAACGCGTCTGAAACACTTGGCTCGGTCCAAACCGTTCAGGCCTTCACCCATGAGGCGCAAAGCCAAGACGCCTTCGCTGATTTCACTGAAAAGAGCTACGACGCCGCCCGCCGCCGCATTACAGTGCGCGCGCTGCTGACGATGATCGTGATCTTCCTTGTGTTCTCTGGCGTAGTCGGCGTGCTTTGGATCGGCGCACATGATGTGCGCTCTGGTTTGATGACAACGGGCGCCCTGGTGCAATTCGTAATCTATGCGGTCATGGTTGCCGGCGCTGTTGCGGCCCTGTCTGAAATCTGGAGCGAACTGCAGCGCGCGGCCGGCGCAACCGAACGTTTGGTTGAGCTGCTTGATGCGGAAGACACTGTAAACGATCCAGCGACGCCTGTTGCCTTGGCAACCCCTGTGCGCGGTGAAATCACCTTTGATAATGTGACGTTCCGCTACCCAACGCGCCCAGACACCATCGCTCTTAATGAGGTCTCGCTCGATATTGCGGCTGGCGAAACGGTCGCCTTTGTCGGGCCAAGCGGGGCAGGGAAGACGACGATCATTCAGATGATCCAACGCTTCTATGATCCCGCCACTGGCAGCATTCGTTTGGATGGTATCGAGCTGCCAAAGATGGAGCGCGATGCCTTCCGCCAGTTCATTTCTATGGTGCCGCAAGATCCGGTCATCTTTGCCGATTCTGCGCTGGAGAACATCCGTTTTGGTCGCCCTGATGCGAGCGACGAAGATGTCTATGCCGCGGCCAAGGCCGCCGCTGCGCATGAGTTCATCGCTGCGCTGCCTGAAGGGTACAACAGTTATGTGGGCGAGCGGGGTGTGATGCTCTCAGGTGGGCAGAAGCAACGGATCGCCATTGCGCGCGCGATCCTGCGCGATGCGCCTGTTTTGCTGCTGGATGAAGCGACCAGCGCGCTGGACGCCGAAAGCGAACGCGCGGTGCAAAAGGCCGTTGATGAGTTGGCTGAGGGGCGCACCACACTGATCGTTGCGCACCGTTTGGCCACGGTCAAAAAGGCGGACCGCATCGTGGTCATGGAAGAGGGCCGTATCGTTGCGAGCGGCACACATGACGCCTTGGTCGCTGAAGATGGGCTTTACGCACGCCTTGCACGTTTGCAATTCACCGCAGGCTTTGAGGACGTTTAACTAAAGTTTGGGCGCTGCTGTGCTTTGGCGCTCAACCAGCGAGACGGGAATGACCACTTTGCAAAGCCCGTCTTCTTGATTGTCGTTATCTAGCGTCGAAAGCAGGATGCTTGCCGCCCGTTCACCCAGCTGCGTTCGGTCCTGCCGGATCGTTGTCAGCGGTGGAATGAATTGCCCTGCAAGGACAACGTCATCAAAGCCCATGACAGACACGTCTTCCGGCACTTTGATCCCATTACGCGAGAGTTCAGAAATAAAGCCAAGCGCCAGCATATCAGAGGCACAGAAAACCGCCGTTGGGCGGTTTTTCATGGCGATCCAGTCCTGCGCTGTTTTGCAACCGGCTTCCAAATTGAAATCGCCGGACATGATCCATTCAGATGGGTTCTCCAGATTTAGCGCTGCGATTTCTGCCTCGAACGCCTCTTTGCGCGCATGGGTGAGTACATTGTCCTCTGGCCCTGTCACATGGGCGATCTTTCGGTGGCCAAGTTCATGCAGGTAACGCACGGCCGTTTGCGTGCCGCGTCGGTTTTCACTGCGCACAGAGGGAAATTCGCCAGCTTCAGTCCATTCGCAGGCATAGATGATGGTGCGTGAAGATTGCCCCTGTTCCAGTGATTTGACTACATCGTCGGGCAAGCCCCCATCCAGAATAATGATCCCGTCTGCACGCACATCGTCGAGATAGTCGATCAATCGCTCACCGGTGTTTTTGATCTGGCTCGTGCTGGCGATCAACATCGAATAGCCCTTAGGCGCAAGGTGTGAAGAGATGCCTTCGAGGATCGTCGAGAAGAACGGATTTCCGAGGTCCGGTAGCAGCACCAGAATGGACTGAGAACGTTGCGTTCGCAGATTGCGCGCAGCCCGATTCACGCGATAGCCGCTGACTTTCACAGCCTCCGCAACACGCTTTCTTGTCGATTCGGAAACGACGTTTGGGTTTGACAACGTACGAGAGACCGTCGCAGTCGATACACCAGCCACGCGAGCAACGTCTTGAAGAGTCGAGGTTTTTGACATTGTCGCGCGTCCTTTCGTTTGTAATTTCTGTAATCGATTACATTGCTTGTTGACAAGGAGATCAAGCATAAAGCAATAATGTAATCGATTGCAGAGTTTGCAATTACGAAATGACACGCAAGAATTTGCGTTTTCTGGGAGGAAAAATATGTCTAAAACATTGAAGTCCCTGTTGGTAGGGACAGCACTGTCATGTGCAACGGTTGCACATGCGGTTGAATTGGAAGTCACACATTGGTGGACATCCGGCGGCGAAGCTAAAGCTGTAAAAACATTTGCTGACGCATGGAATGCGACAGGCAACACATGGGTCGACGGCGCGATCGCGGGCTCAGGCGGCACAGCGCGCCCAATCATTATTTCACGTATTCTCGGCGGTGACCCGATGGCAGCGACACAGCTGAACCACGGTCGTCAAGCTGAAGAGCTGATCGAAGCAGGCTTGCTTCTTGATCTGACAGACGTTGCTGAAGCGGGCGGTTGGGCCGATCTGGTTAACCCATCTTCCCTTCTTGAATCATGCACATTGGACGGCAAAATTTACTGTGTTCCAGTGAACATCCACTCCGCACAGTGGATCTGGTTGTCCCACGCTGCTTATGAAAAAGCAGGCGTAGACGTTCCATCCGATTGGAATGAATTCGTAGCAAGCGCACCTGCGCTGACAGACGCGGGCGTTCTGCCTTTGGCCATGGGCCAGCAGGGCTGGCAGCAAAGCATCGCGTTCGGTGCGATCACGCTGGCGGTTGCAGGTCTTGACGCTTGGAAAGCTGTAAACGTTGAAAAGAGCGCAGATGCCGCGCGCGGCCCTGAGTACACAGCAGCGTTCGAAGCGGTTGCAAGCGCACGTGCACTTGCAAAGGACTCAAACGTTCAGGATTGGAACCTTGCGACAAACATGGTCATCACCGGCGCAGCTGGTGGTCAGATCATGGGTGACTGGGCGCAAGGCGAATTCGCTGTTGCAGAGCAAGTTGAAGGTCAGGACTACTCCTGCCTCCCAGGTCTTGGCCTGAACAACGTTCTGGATACAGGTGGTGACGCGTTCTACTTCCCAGTGAACGACGATGCAGAAATCACAGCGGCACAGAAAGAATTGGCAGCCCTGCTGATTTCACCTGAAGCGCAGGTTAACTTCAACCTCGCAAAAGGCTCTTTGCCAGTACGCGGCGACATCGATTTGTCCGCTGCAAACGGCTGCATGCAAAAAGGTCTCGGCATCTTGGCTGAAGGCGGCGTTCTGCCATCCGCAGACATTTCCTTCTCTGCAGACACGCAAACACAGATCGAAGATCTGATGGCGCAGTTCTGGTCCAGCGACATGTCCGCTGCAGACGCTCAAGCTGCTTATGCAGACTTGATCGAAGCTGCTGACTAAGCAGTTTTCTTCGCCCAGCGGCATGTTCGCTGGGCCATCTCTCACTTAACCCCCTTATATTGGAGCCGACACGATGACCGTGGCCTCGGACCCCCAACCGCAAAAAGTTAAGCGGCCAAGTCGCCTATTCAAAAACCTAATGGCCAAGATTGCCTCGATCCCGATGATCTTGACGGCGCTGGTGGTTTTTGTTGGTGGCACAGCTTGGACCGTCGTTTATTCCTTCACCGGCTCTCGTATGTTGCCCAAAACCAAATGGGTCGGCTTTGATCAATACGAGCGCCTGTGGGACACGGATCGCTGGATCATCTCCGTCAAAAACCTCGCGATCTATGGTTTTTGTTCCATGGTGCTCACGCTGCTGATCGGCTTTTGCCTTGCAGCATGTCTCGACCGGAAAATCCGTTTTGAAGGCGCGTTCCGCACGATCTTTCTCTATCCCTTCGCGCTATCCTTTGTTGTGACGGGTCTTGCGTGGCAGTGGATCTTGAACCCCGACTTCGGTATCGAAAAAGTGGTGCGTGGTTGGGGCTGGGAAAGCTTTGCTTTCAACCCGCTCAACGATCCAAACACAGTGATCTACGGCCTTTTGATTGCCGGTATCTGGCAGGGCTCGGGTCTGATCATGTGTATCATGCTCGCTGGTCTGCGCGGCATTGATGAAGACATCTGGAAAGCAGCCCGTGTCGATGGCATCGGCACCGTGAAAACCTACGTCACGGTCATCATCCCGATGATGCGCCCGGTGTTCGTGACCGCGCTGGTTCTGATCGCGTCAGGCATTATCAAACTCTATGATCTCGTCGTTGCACAAACAGGCGGCGGGCCGGGCCTGTCGTCCGAAGTGCCTGCAAAATACGTGATCGAATATATGTTCCGCGCTCAGAACCTGGGCCAAGGTTTCGCCGCATCCACCATGATGCTGTGCTCAGTGATGGTGATCTTGATCCCTTGGGCCTACCTAGAATTTGGAGGCCGGAAACGTGGCTGATACTTCTGTAACTCTCGCTGATGGCCCCCGCGGTCCGAAGCCGAAGAAAACCTTCTCTCGCGGCAACATCTTCCTCTATGGGACGCTGATTGTTGTCTCTGTTTACTATCTTCTGCCCCTCTATGTGATGATCGTTACATCGCTGAAAGGCATGCCAGAAATCCGCATGGGCAATGTCTTTAGCCCGCCTATGGAGGTGACGTTCGAGCCTTGGGTCAAAGCATGGGCAGAGGCCTGCACTGGCATCAACTGCGATGGTCTGTCGCGCGGCTTTGGCAATTCGGTGCGCATTTTGATCCCGTCCATCACGCTTTCCATCGCGATTGCGTCGATCAACGGCTACGCGCTGTCGAATTGGAAATTTAAAGGCTCCGAGGTTTTCTTTACGATCCTCATCATCGGCGCCTTTATTCCCTACCAAACGATGCTCTATCCCATCGTGATCCTGCTGCGTGAAATCGGCCTGATGGGCGATATAGGTGGCTTGGTGCTGGTGCATACGATCTTCGGCATGCCGATCCTGACGCTCCTGTTTCGCAACTATTTCGCCTCCATCCCGGAAGAGCTGTTCAAAGCGGCGCGTGTGGATGGGGCAGGGTTCTGGCAGATCTATTTCCAGATCATGTTGCCCATGGCGCTGCCGATCTTCGTGGTTGCGATCATTTTGCAGGTCACAGGCATCTGGAACGATTTCCTCTTCGGTGTGATCTACACCAAACCCGCAACTTACCCGATGACGGTGCAGCTCAATAACATCGTGAACTCGGTCCAAGGGATCAAAGAATACAACGTCAACATGGCGGCAACGCTTCTGACGGGCATGGTTCCACTCATCATTTACTTTGCCTCCGGCAAACTCTTTGTCCGCGGCATTGCCGCAGGCGCAGTCAAAGGCTGATCAATCAAATGGCAAACTCAGTAGAAATCAAAAATCTGGATTTGAGCTTCGGCGCGGTCCAAGTCCTGAAACAACTCAATATCGACATCAAAGAGGGCGAATTCCTTGTTCTTCTCGGCTCGTCCGGTTGCGGTAAATCCACGCTTCTGAACTGTATCGCGGGCCTTCTGGAAGTCACCGACGGTCAGATCTTCATCAAGGGCAAGAACGTCACTTGGGCGGAACCCTCTGATCGCGGTATCGGCATGGTGTTCCAATCCTACGCGCTCTATCCGCAGATGACGGTGAAGGGGAACCTGTCGTTCGGTCTCAAGAACGCCAAGGTGCCAAAGGCCGAAATCGAGGAACGTGTCGCGCGTGTGGCCGAGATTTTGCAGATCGAACCGCTCTTGGATCGCAAGCCCGGCGCATTGTCTGGTGGTCAACGCCAGCGTGTCGCCATTGGCCGTGCTCTCGTGCGTGAAGTGGACGTGTTCCTCTTTGATGAACCTCTGTCCAACCTTGATGCCAAACTGCGTACCGACTTGCGCGTGGAACTCAAGCGATTGCACAAGAAGCTCAAGAACACGATGATCTACGTGACGCACGATCAGGTCGAAGCGATGACATTGGCGGATCGCATTTCCATTATGAAGGACGGCATGATCCAGCAATTGGACGCGCCTGAAGTCATCTATGAAAAGCCCTGCAATAAATACGTGGCGGACTTTATCGGCTCACCTGCGATGAACCTCTTTGAGGGCAAGATCGTCGATGACATCTTTACCGGTGCAGGCTTTGACGTGAACGTAAAGGGCTATGAATTCATGCCAGGCGCGCGCCGCGATAGCAAAGCATGGCTCGGCATTCGCCCAGAGCACATCGTCACGGGCGACGGGGCGAAGGGCATGACATTCAGCGGCACCGCCGAGATCGATATTGTTGAGCCAATGGGCTCTGACACATTGGTCTGGATCGATTTCGCAGGACAATCCGTTCGCGTGCGTACAGAGGGCCAATCCGGCCTCAAGTCGGGCGAAACCATCAACATCGGGTTCGACGCAGCGCGTCTCCACCTCTTTGACATGACAACTGAGACACGTCTCTAAATCTGAAAGTAAGAACATGGCAGTATCACTCCAACTCTATTCAATGCGTGAGCACACGGATCAAATCGCGCTTCTGGCTGAACTTCCAGCAATGGGCATTTCCATGGTCGAAGGATATGGCGGCGTTTACGGCGATCCAGCAGCCTACCGCGCGGCAATGGATGCCAATGGCATCACAATGCCAACGGGTCACATGGGCCTTGCGGACATCGAAGCTGATTTCGCAGCGACGATGGAGATCGTGAAAACAATGGGCATGCAGCGCGTCTATGCGCCCTACCTCGAAGAAAAGGACCGCCCCACGACCAAAGCTGGCTACGTGGAATTGGCCGAGCGCTTGAATGCAGCAGCTAAACTCTACGCAGCTGAGGGCATCGCATTTGGCTGGCACAACCACGACTTTGAATTCGTAGCGCTCGAAGATGGCTCCATCCCGATGGATATCCTGCTTGAAAATGCGCCTGATGTTCTGTGGGAAGCAGACCTTGCATGGATCGTGCGCGGCAACAGCGATCCGTTGGAATATGTGCAGCGTTTCGGTAGCCGTCTGTCCGCAATCCACGTCAAGGACATTGCTGAAGCAGGCTCCAATCTTGAAGAAGATGGCTGGGCTGATCTGAGCGCTGGCACATTGGATTGGACTGCGTTGCTCAAGGCATGCCGCGCGCAATCGACTGGTTTGATCTACATCCTTGAACACGACAAACCCACAGACCCATCCGCCTATGCGCAGCGCTCTGCGGCGGCGTTCGAAACTCTCTGGGAGGCAAGCAATGACTAAATTGCTCGGCGTCGGCATCATCGGATGCGGCAACATTTCTGCGGCTTACCTGCAATTGGCGCCTTTGTTCAAAGGCTACAAGATCGTCGCAGTGGCCGACATTAACATGGACAACGCGGAGGCCCGCGCAGCTGAATTTGGCGTGCGTGCGCACACGGTCGAGGACCTCTTAGCTGCGGATGATGTTGATCTCGTGATCAACCTCACCATCCCAGCCGCGCACGTGGAAGTGTCACGCGCCATCTTGGAAGCGGGCAAGCACGTTTATTCAGAAAAGCCCTTTGTTCTGAGCTTAGAAGAGGCACAAGAGCTGGGCGATTTGGCCAAATCCAAAGGCCTGCGCATTGGCACAGCGCCTGACACTTTCATGGGTGCAAGCCACCAGTTGGCGCGCAAGCTTGTCGATGATGGCACGATTGGCCGTGTCACATCTGGCACAGCCGTGATCATGGGGCACGGCATGGAGAATTGGCACCCGAACCCTGATTTCTTCTTCCTTAAAGGGGCGGGGCCGATCCTTGATATGGGGCCTTACTACATTTCCAACTTGGTCCAGCTTCTTGGACCCGTAGCGAAGGTCACCAGCGTCACAGGCGCTGCGCATTCCGAGCGCACGATTGCCAATGGTCCACGCCTTGGCGAAACGGTTCCTGTGGAAACGCCAACGACCATCCACTCGGTCCTGTCGTTTGAAAGCGGCGCGATCGTGACCCTGCTGGCCAGCTGGGATGTCTGGGCGCACAAGCACCCGACGATGGAGCTTTATGGCACTGAGGGCATGATGGATGTGCCTGATCCCAACTTCTTTGGCGGCACAGTGAGCGTCACTGAACGCAAGGGCGACGCGGTTGCCAAAGAATGGGACACGGAGCATCCATTCGGTGTTGTGAACTTTGAAGACGTGCACGCAAACTACCGCGGTGCGGGCCTTGCCGACATGGCACTGGCAATCACCGAAGGGCGCGCACATCGCTGCAACGACGCCTATGCCACGCATGTTGTTGAGGTCATGACATCCATTTTGGACGCAGGCGAAGCGGGGCAAGTGATGACCATGAAAACCACATGCGAGCGACCGCAAGAACTAGGACCGGAAGAAGCGCAAGCCTTGCTTGCCTAACATCGGCTAAAAACGGAGATTTCCATGACGACTTCTATCAAAGGGCCAGCACTTTTTCTGGCCCAATTCATCGGCGACGAGGCCCCGTTTAATTCGCTCCCGTCTATCGTGAAATGGGCGGCTGATCTGGGCTATAAGGGCGTACAGATTCCCACATGGGATGAAAAGCTGTTCGATCTGGAAAAAGCGGCCAGCAGCCAAACCTATTGCGATGAAATCGCAGGGGTTTGTGCAGAGCATGGCGTGACGATCACCGAATTGTCCTGCCATTTGCAAAGTCAGCTGGTCGCTGTTCATCCCGCTTACGACGAAGCCTTCGATGGGTTTGCCCCTGCACATCTGCACGGCAATCCCAAGGCGCGCCAAGAATGGGCCGTGGATCAAACCAAGAAGGTGGCGATTGCCTCCAAAAACCTCGGCCTCACGGGCGCGGTTGGCTTCACCGGTGCGCTGGCATTTCCGTACCTTTACCCTTGGCCGCAACGCCCAGCAGGTTTGGTCGAAGAGGCCTTTGCTGAACTCGCACGTCGTTGGAAGCCGATCTTGGATGTCTATGACGAAAACGGCGTCGATATGGGCTATGAAATCCACCCGGGTGAAGACGTGTTTGACGGCACCACCTTTGATCGTTTTCTCGACGCTCTCGACGGCCACAAGCGTTGCATGATCAACTACGATCCATCGCATTTCTTGCTGCAACAGCTCGACTATCTCGGCTTCATTGACGAATACCATGACCGCATTTCCGCCTTCCACGTCAAAGACGCGGAATTCAACCCGACCGCAAAGCAGGGCGTTTATTCTGGCTATGCTGGTTGGACCGATCGGGCAGGGCGCTTCCGCTCGCTCGGCGATGGTCAGGTGGACTTCAAAGGTATCTTCTCGCGCATGTCCCAATACGGCTTTGACGGCTGGGCGGTGCTCGAATGGGAATGCTGCCTGAAAAGCCCAGAA
>NZ_JBDWVM010000035.1:0-20099 GCF_039984035.1 Planktotalea sp.
CTTTGGGTTCAAAAAATAACCTAAGTACAAAGCTTTAGGTGAGTTTGGGTGCCAAACAACAGGACGAAAGGTACCAATACACGGGATGAAAGGTGCCATAGATCGGGAAGAAAGGTACCGATTCGCGGGACATAGGGTCTAATGGGTGTTTTAGGGTCTAAACTGGGTCAATTGATGAATCGCCCTGCGAAGGCTGTCCCGTAACTGGGTACCTTTGAGTGAAAACAGAGATCGCTTGAACACCGTAAATAGGTACCAATGGGGTGATTGTCGGGAGGTTCCTTTTGGGGTAAACTCTGTACAACAAAGGTTCCAAAGAGAGCCACGAGCAAAGGCACCTTAATCATGCAAGATGATATCCCAAAGGAAAAACTCACTGGCGCGTTGAAACGTGGGTCGGTGAAAAAACACGTCGCGGCGATCCATGTGTCGGGCAAACTGTCACTGCTGCAACGCAAACTATCTAATGTGCTTTTGCTCAATGCTTATGATCGGCTTGGCTCAGCGCAGATGTTTGAAATGGACGCGCGCACGCTCTGTATGATGGTCGGATATAACTCCAACGATTTTGACACGCTCAAGGCATCGCTGCGCGGGCTGGCAGAGACGGTGGCGGAATGGGATATGCTCGGCGCGGATGGCGCGCAAGAATGGGGGGTGTCGAGCTTGCTCAGCTACGCCAAGCTGAAGGGCGGGGTGTGCGAATATGCCTATTCGCCCGCGTTGGCAGAGAAGCTGGCGGACCCGAAAGTCTTTGCGCTGATCAACCTCAATATCCAACGACGGTTTACCAGTGGCCATGCACTGGCGCTTTATGAAAACTGCTATCGCTTTCACCGCACAGGCAGCACGGGATGGTGGCCGCTCGATACGTTTCGCCGTTTGATGGGGGTTGAGGACAGCGCCTATTATCAGTCGTTTAAACACTTGAATGCGAAGATCATCAAACCCGCGGTGGCGGAGGTGAACAAATCGAGCAACATCATCGTTACGCCAGAGACGCGCAAGCGGGGTAGGGCGGTGACGGACATTCGGTTTGTGATTGAGCCGAACCCGCAATTGGCGATCCTTGATCTGGACGATGGCACGGGGCTGCGCCGCGCGCCCGTTTATGACCGTTTGCGCGCGATGGGGGTGAGTGACCGGCTGGCGCGACAATGGATCACCCAGCACGGTGAGGTGGTCGTGGCGCAGAAGCTGGCCTATGTAGAAGGGCAGGATGATGTGCGCTCGCCCGTCGGCTATCTGACGGCGGCGCTGAAAGATGATTATGGTCTCGCGGCGAAACCTGAGGCGCCAAAGAGCGCGCGCGCGCAGGTGCTGGCGGTGGTGCAAGAGCTGGTCAAATCGCGCAGCCCGACTCAAAGGGATGCAGATAAGCGGCTCTTTATGTCATCGCTGACAGAAAACGCCGCGCGCGATGATTTTGAAAAACACGGCTGGATGTCTGCGCTGAACCGCGCGGAGATTGAGCAGTTTTGGCGCGATCTCTTTCCCGAGGCGTTTGACGGTTAGAGCCGAGCCTCGAGCCGTTTGAGGATTTCGAGGCGCGGTGCGTGGCGTTTGTTATACATGAACTTGGCCCACATCGCGAAGACGGGGGTTAGCACGCCTGCGTCGATCTCGATAGATTCTTCGATGCGGGAGCCTGCGGCATCCTCGATAACCTGTAGACGATGCTGCCACGATTTCACGCCAGCGCCCTTTTCGAAGGAGGCAAAGCTGCGCGTCTCGTGATCCAGTTTTTCGACGGTCATTTCGTAGGGTTGATAGGGCATTTTCCCAAAGAGCGAGACATCAACAGTGAGGTGCTGGCCCTCGTAAATCTGGCGGCTTGGCATGTTTTTGTAGCTGAGCAGGGATTTGGTGACTTCCTTCAGGTGATCGAGGTCCGTGGCGACCTGCCAAACGAGATCAGCAGGGGAGGTGTAGTGATGCGTGAGGGAGATAGTTTTGGGCATTGTCGAACGCTCCTGTCTGTTCGCCGCATTATAGGCTTTCGTGCAGGGCGTGACCATGGGCTGCGCGCCGTTCTGCGAGGGCCTGTTGCATGATCTGGAAGGCAGAGGAGAGGAAGAGGCTGCCCATAATGCCAGCGACGATCAGGTCGGGCCAGCCGCTGGTCGTGCCCCAGACGCCGAGGGCGGCGAAGATGACGGCGACGTTGCCGATGGCATCGTTGCGCGAGCAGAGCCAGACAGAGCGAACGTTGGCATCGCCGTCCTTGTATCGCACCAGCAGGGCGACGCTGGCGAGATTGGTGAGCAATGCAAGCACGCCAATGGTGCCCATGATATTAGCGGACGGCACACCGATGTAGAACACGCGGTAAACGGTGGAGCCGACGACCCAGAGGCCCATCGCCAGCAGGCTGACAGCCTTGAACAGGGCGGCGTTGGTGCGCACGGTGATAGAGGCACCGATCACAGCGAGCGAAATGCCGTAGGTGAGGGCATCGCCGGCAAAGTCGAGAGCGTCCGCTTGCAAGGCTTGGGACTGGGCCACATGGCCCGCGGTCATTTCGACGAAGAACATCACCGCATTGAGCGCGATGACGATCCAGAGGCGTCTTTTGTAATCGTCCGAAACTCCGTCAAATGTTGTCTTGTGATCGCAGCAACCCGCCATGGTAATATCCCTTTCAAACTGAGTTGCAGTTTATATAATGTCTCTAGTCACTAGAGGTTCAAGAGGTTTTTTTATGTATTCCATTGGTCAGCTGTCCAAGCGCACGAATGTGAAGGTGCCGACGATCCGGTATTATGAAGAGATGGGCCTTTTGGACGAGGCGGAGCGCACTGCGGGGAACCAGCGGCGTTACGGCAAAGACGGGTTGGAGCGGTTGAGTTTCATCCGTCATGCACGCGATCTTGGGTTTTCGATTGACGCGATTTCAGCACTGATTGAGTTGCAGCAGAACCCGGACCGGTCTTGCGATGCGGCGCAAGAGATTGCGTCGGCCCAGCTCGCGGATGTGCGCGCGAAAATGAAACGTTTGAGGACGTTGGAAAAAGAGCTTGCGCGAATTTCCAAAGGCTGTGACGGTGATGGGGTTGCTGAGGACTGCTATGTTTTGGCCTCGTTGAGCGATCATGGTCTGTGTGAGCATGAGCATTAAAGCAAATCGATTTAGACACTAATAAGGGCATTTGGCCCTGTGAAGGACTTTCAAACCGATGACGCATAGATCTGCTTGGCTGGCTGTTGCGGCCATGTTCGTGCTGAACGGCGCGCTGTTTGGCATCTGGGCGTCGCGCATTCCGACGGTTGCGGATCGACATGAGCTGAGCAGCGGAAATCTGGGCCTGTTGTTGTTGCTGATGGCGGCGGGGGCGATCGTGGCCTTTCCGTTTTCAGGGCGTTGGTCGGATCGGTTTGGCGCGGTGAGGGT
Source organism: Planktotalea sp. (assembly GCF_039984035.1). Classification (GTDB taxonomy): domain Bacteria; phylum Pseudomonadota; class Alphaproteobacteria; order Rhodobacterales; family Rhodobacteraceae; genus Planktotalea. The sequence goes on from NZ_JBDWVM010000035.1 coordinate 3,392, forward strand.
CACGCGCGTGTTGGCGGTGCTTTATGCACTGTCCTTGTTCCTGATTGCAGGCTCGCCCAGTTATTGGACCTTGGCGGTGTCGCTGTTTCTGTTTGGCGCGACCCATGGGGGCATGGATGTGTCGATGAACACATGGGCGGGGGAAGCGGAGAAATATATCGCGCGCCCTGTGATGTCGTCGTTTCACGCAATGTGGAGCCTTGGCGCAGGCATTGGCGCTGGCACGGGGTTCTTGGCGGCGCGGGCGGATGTGGGCATTGGGCTGCACTTTGTGCTGGCCGGGGCCTTGGTCGCGGTGATCACGCTCTACATTGCGCGGGTTGATTGGCGGTCTGATACGCAAGCGAGGGTGCAGAAAGGGCCGTTCTTTGTGTTTCCGAAGGGGCCTTTGCTGGCTGTGGGTTTCTTTGCGTTTTGTGCATCCATTGGTGAAGGGGGCATGGCGGATTGGAGCGCGATTTTCCTGATTGAAACAACGGGCGCGAGCGAGGCGAATGCCGCGCTTGGCTATTCCATCTATTCGCTGGCAATGGTGGCGATGCGATTAATGGGGGATCGCGTCACCCAAAGGTTTGGCCCTGTCAGCACGGCGCGTTTTGCAGGCACGATTGCAGCGGTTGGTGTGCTGTGCGCGGTTGGTTTTGGCACCTATGGGATGTCGCTGTTCGGGTTCGTTCTAATGGGCATTGGGTATGCGGTGATCATCCCGCTTGCCTTCTCGCGCGCGGCGAATGATCCGGTGATGTCGCCAGGGGCGGCGATTGCGAGCGTTTCGACGCTTGGGTACGGGGGCATATTGCTAGGCCCGCCGTTGATCGGGTTCATGGCAGAGGCGACGTCCATTCGCAGCGCGTTTGTGGTGCTGGCGGTATTGGCCGTTCTGATCGTTGTTTTAGCGCCTGCGGTGCGGCGGACGGATAATGCGGGCTGATGTGGAAGTACGGGGTTTGGGTGGCTTTGAAACGACCGTCATAAGGAGGCCGAAACCCTACGCTTAGCGCGTTGCGGCTAAAGTCCGCTTTGAGCCCAAGGTGTTAAATGCTGCACCGAGCACGAATGACCGTTACGGTGGCAACAATACGCGACCAGCTGCGTTGCCGCACAGCCTAAAAGGTGGCAGGGTTTCGCCTTAACGACATGAAAGAAAAGGCCATGAACAAGTCTGCCGAGGGAAAGAATATCACCCGTGACTTTGTCGTTTCCCAACTCTTGGGGAGCGTAGATGACCTCATAAAACTATGTCGGTCGGGTGATTTCGGCGACGGTTTCCGATCCGCACAATATAGATTTCTTTGGAATGCCAGCCTCGCCGATCCTGAAGCGTTAGAAGCGGCGTATGACCGAATGATTGAAGACGGTGCCTGCTATGATATTGCGATTGATAGCAACGCGGTGTTCGGACGTATATTGATCATGGCAATTGCACCAACCAACCCTACAAAAGCCGCTGAGGTGTTTGAAACGCTCATAAATCTCTACGCGGACCCCGGTGAAGCTGATCACATCAAGTATCAGCTACTAGGAAAAACCTAGCCCCACACGCTTAAAGCCCTCCATTGCTGTCGATCCATCAAACCGGACATTGGCGCAACCGCAGCGAACGGCGGCAAAGTCCGCATTGCGGACATCGATACATATACACAAAGGAGAGTTAGCAGTGGCCAGCTGACTGTCCGTGTGGCCTGAGTTTATATCACCATTTGGAAGCGCTGAGGTGTAAGTTTTGACCGTATCCATTGAGGCTGGAAATTTCCTGTTCCCAGATTGTATTCAAGTTGTGGATATATAGGCGCAGAGCGGGTTCAATGAGGTCGCGTTTTCCGTTCAAATCAATTGGTGAACTGAGGTGAAACGTGACCAAACCAGTGCCAGAGATCGAACTGGCAACATGCACAATCAGGGCGTTGCCAGCAAAGGCAAGCTCTGCGAAGCCTTGGCGAAATAAACGCTCTCGACCGTGCAGGTTGACCTTGATTCCGCCTTGGCCTTCATTGCCATCTGCGAAAATCATAGCGTACCCGCCGGCATTAAGCGTTTGTGTTGCGCGCCAAATTTGTTCGGCCCTCGCCTTTGGGCGAGTGGCTTCATCGGGGGCGACGAGCGTCCGTTCGCCTTCTGGTTCATAATTCCCAATGGCTGCCCACGGCTTTGAACGTAGCTCTGGCGCGAAGGGGAGGGCCCTGAGTAGGCGGCTGTGCGTGCCAACAAAGACAATGCCGCGACCATCGGCCTTTTCCCGGATCGCGTCTAAGCCCTGAACCTTTATGAATTTTTCGGAATTGCGTGTTTTTTTCAGGCTCTTCAGACGCCAATCTGGGGCGAAGTTGGCGATTTGGTTGTGGCGCTTTGCGGCTGCCAAATCTGTCTTAGACCCTGCTTCTGACAACAGTTGCGTCGTGTTTTTGGCAACGGTTCGCATATACGGCCCAGCTGGGAAGTGCGTAAGAAACCCCAAATGCAAGGCCCGAGAAGCGATACCATAAGGGATTGTAGCGATGGCAAGAGTTCGAAGAGTGCGGTTGATCTTGCGGTAAACTGTAATTGGACGTTCACGTGTTAGCTTAGTGTCCAGTTTTGTTGCGGAAGAGGGCGAATTTGCAAGCAATGTCGCGAGATGAGACAGCGTTGGCGTTGCGAGAAACGACCGTACAAAGGAGTTGTGACCCACGGTCTGCTCCACGCTCAACACAAACCGCACCATAAGCAGGGAATCCATGCCTGCGGCCGTGAGATCCTGTGTGTCGGGGATATCTGGGTTGGCTAGAAAGGGAGCGACGAGCTGCCGAAGTACGGGCAGGTAGTCCGACGGCGGTGCGCCTGTAGACGGGATTGCATCCGTGATAGGGGGAGTTACTGGCCGCTCTTTACGCCAGAGGACATCAAGTGTTCCCGCTTTTAAGCGGCGACGGCATAAATCACGTTGGACTTTTCCGCTGGATGTTTTGGGAACTTGCCTGCGTGGCACGAGGCTTAGCGCGCCAAGATGGGTGTTAAACCGTTTTTGAAGCAGAGCGTTGGTTTCTTCCCATAGTGCTTCTCCGATTTCGGATGCTTTCGCGGGCTCGGAACATCCGGCGACTAACTCGATCTGTGCATCGCCCAGAGATGTTGTTGTGACAAACGCGGCGCTCGCGGGAATGGGAAAGAGGGCTGATGCTGGTAGTTCAACTTCAGATGCTGAAATATTGCGACCATTCAGAACAATTAGGTCCTTGATCCTGCCTGTTGGGTACAAGAGTCCCGCGTGGATAAATCCAAGGTCACCTGTTCGAAGCCAACCCGACCCGCCATCGGGATACAATGTTGTGGACAGTTGGCTTGCGGATAGTTCCGGTTTGTTGAGGTATGCTTGAACGGTATGGTCGCCCCGAACCCAAATTTCGCCAACCCTATCCGGCGCGGCCCGTTTGCCTGTTTCTGGATCCGCGATGCAAATGCCTTGATCCGCGGGCACCTTTCCACACGCCACAACCTCCATTGAGGTATCCACGTTCGGCGTGATGACCACGTCACCTGCTTGCAGCGCCGCATCGTCGACAAAAACCCGGCTCCATCTTGCGGCATGTCCTATGCCGGACACGAAAACGGTTGCCTCTGCCAATCCGTAGCCGGGCAGCAGCGCGGTGTCGGACAAGCCATAGGGTTTGAAAGCCGCCTCAAACTGTCTCAGGCTTTTCGCCTGAACGTTATCTGCGCCTGCATACAAGGTTCGAATACAGGAAAGATCGAGACCATTTAGCGCTTTTGGGTCTGCTTTCTGCGCGCAGACGTCAAAAGCAAAATTGGGAACCCCGGAGAGAACGGCCTTGTGGTCTGAGATCGTCTTGAGCCAATTTAAGGGGTGGGTCAGGAAGTGTTTGGAGTCCAGCTGAACAAGGTGCATCCCAACAAAGACAGACAATAGCTGCGTCGCGACCAATCCCATGTCGTGGTAATGAGGTAGCCAAGACACATGCGTTTCACCCTCTTTGGCACCAACGCAGTCAGCGAGCATTGTTAGGTTCGCCCGTAGGTTCCCATGTGTGACAGCAATGCCTTTTGGGTTTGCTGTCGAACCTGAGCTATACTGCAAAAACGCCACATCATCATTGGCGGCCACAGTGGATTGAAGTGTCGCTGGCGGGATGTCTTCGACGGCGATCACGGGGATCTGGTGGCCCGTCTGTTGACGCATGTCATCAACCCGATGGCGTTCGGTGACCACGAGCCGAGGCGCTGCATCTTTGATCTGTGCGCTCAGCATTTCGGACGGTCGCGGGCCTGTTGTTGGTTTGATCGCAAAGGGCAGCATTTTTGCCTGAACGCATCCCAAAAAGGCTGCTGTGAAAGCAGCTCCAGAGCCGAATGCCAGCACAATTGATGACTTTTCAGGACATGTTGCCGCGACATATGCCGCCACAGATTGGGCGGTTGCGACAAGACGATCTTGTGAGAAATGCTCAATACCTTCCCGACCTGGGACAGACATTGAAAAGCTGTGCTGCGCTGTCAGTTCAGGCGGAAAAATCAACCGAGGGACCTTTTCTAGTCTTTAATTTTTGGTCGCGAAGCCTTGTTGATTAACTTGGTAGACGAGTGCGGCAATGAAGGCTGTCGTCGATACCTGCGCCCAGCCAGCAGACTGCAAGTTCAGCCCGCGTGTTTAAGTCTACCAATGAAAAGTGTAACGATGATCAGGAGCAACCCGTATAACACGAGCGACTTTAGTTAGCTGTCACACGTTGTGCCGTCAGGAGTAAACCCATTCGGGGTAGCTTGAGCCGTTTCTAGCGGTTTCGCCTCGCTTACCGTTGGGGTCGTCCAAGTTGCCTTGCTGGGCTTGTTTGTATCTTCAAATTTCACGTTTTGGCCTCTTTGTTCATCAAAACTGATTTTGGCTACTCGATACAACACAGTTTGTCCGATATCAGACTTTCAATTGGTACGCTATCTTGGTGTTGAAATCTGCGCGCATTTGTTCATTAGTTCCGGCCGTTTTCGCGCTGAATAAAGCGCGCGATATGGAGCCCAAGTGGCAGCATAACTGAGAATCTCCCAGATGCTGCGTTGTGGTTTGTCATGTTTGCCTCATCGGGCCAATGTTCGACCCACTCTTTCAAGCGCTCCACATCAACAAGCGTATTGATGTCGCTATCGTCGGAGAGCCGGGCCAATTCTTCGTTGATACGCTCCAAGTCGCGCGACAGCCGGAAGTGCGCGTCAGGGCTCTGCCGCCCTTTGCCATGCTGTTGGAGACGGATATCATCCGGCAACATACCTTTTGAAAGACGCTTCATCAAAGACCGAGATTCGCCGTCCAAGATAAATTGTTCATGCGGGACTCCGAAGCACCATTCTTGCATGCGTCGATCTGCCAATGGGTCCCGCATCTCGATCCCATAGAGAGACCGCGCCGCCGAGAGAAAAGCGGTGGCGGTTCCTGCATAGTAGCGTTCATTCACTTCCATAAGAAACCCGCGATAGTCCCGAGGGCGGGCCGCAAAAAGATCGAAACCGTCTTGTGCAGCGCGTTCTATTGAACCGCGACGTTCCATGGCAGAAACAAGGACAGGAAGATCGGCGATGCTTGGCCTTCTCACCGTGCCAGGCATTGCGCGCCTGATCTGCCTAACCCAATTTGGCAACAACGGTGAAATGCCTTGTCTTGCTAAAAGGCGCGCCCGTTTGGGCCAAGAAGGTGCCCCTTGATAGACCAGACGTGCAAGCGTTTTGAGATGTCCGTGGCTCAGAGCTTTGGCGTAGATACCAACACCGCTATACGAAAGCGTTAGATTGCCAATCCCACCCTCAAGCATTGTGGTCACTCCGGTATTGGAGGCTTGTCTCAGAATTTCATGGATCCAATGGACGTTCAAAGCGTTGCGTATAGGTTGTTCGATTGCTTGGAGCATTGCTTCTTGTACTTCAAACACACTGCGGCCTGCATTGTTCACCAATGTGAGGTCCATGTTGGGATACATTGCTGCGATGGCTTGTACGTGCGGTGTTTCATCGGTGTAGGAACCGCGCATTTTGACTGGCGTCCAATCAGGGTCCGGAACGGATGTATAGACTGGCAAACGTTTCCCGCTGGATTGCAGTTTTAGTGCGGCAGTTGCAGCAATCGTCGATGAATCGAGGCCGCCGGACATAAACGAACCTACCGTGCCAACAGATCGCATATGCGCCGCGACGCAAGTGTCCAAAAGGTCTTTGGCGGCCTCCACATAATCGTCATCACGCGCATACGTGATCGGTTTGATCTGGCGCCGCAGGCTGTACCACTTTTCCTTTTGCACGCGATCCCGGCTTACCCGCACCAGCGCGCCCGGCGCGACCTGATGTATGCCGACAAAATAGGTGCGTTCGACATCGACGTTATGCTGTGTCAGCGCATCAATGATCTTTAGTTCATCCACTTGGCGCGGAATGTCGCCAAGGGTGTGAATAGCGCGCGGCAAGCTGGCGACAGTCACGCGGTCTTTGCTCATATGGTAGTGCAACATCCGTTGACCGGATGGGTCGCGCGCCAAGACAAGCGTTTGGGTATTTGTGTCCCAAAGAACCATGGCCAGCGGTCCAACCATTTTTAAAAGCGCTGCATCGCCCCATTTCTCCCATGCGTGCAGGGCAAGGAATTCGTCAGACATCTGCTTGCTTTCTGGCCCGAGGTTTAGCGCAGCAATGATGTCACCGCGATTGTCTAGCCTGAGATCGAATACAGCAATAAAGCGATGGTCCCGCGACACGAGAGGCTGTTTGGCATGCCGTGCTTCGGGTGTTGAAATGAATTGAGCTGCACCAACCGACGCGGGCCCAACCGCATAGCTATGCGGCTTGCCCGGAGCATAGTCCGACAGAGTGCGCAACATGCGTTGGGTCTGTTCCTCGTCGGCAGGCGCCCCGCTTCTGTGAAAAATGCCTGTAAGTGCGCTCATTCCATATCTCTTTACTGCTTAGATGTGGCGTGTTCCGCACTGCCTAGCTGGTACATCGGTGTATAACTACTCACATTTCCTCCGATGATCACGTGATCGCCAATACTCAGCCACGCATGTAGGTCTGTCGTGCCTTCTGGGTCATCTCGCTTCACGCCGACCAAAAGTGTGTTGGCGATCCCTCTTCGACTCAGCATCGAGCGTGCTGCAAGAGCTTGGGGTAAACACACGATCCGCCATGGCAGTACTCGGAGGGCAAGCAGATAGCCCGACGAAAGCGCAGGACGTTGAACAAGCGCGTCCAAAGAGGGGGCGTTTTGATCCGCTTTGTGGGGCCGGTCAATGACCGCGCGCGAGATTTTGCGAGGTGCGAATTTTAGAATGAGGTCACACAGGATCAAACACACCACAGCTTCCAGGCAGATCACCAAAGTTCTAGCGCGATGCGTTAATCTTACCAAGGCGCTGACTGCGTTTCGATCAGGCTAAGGCTTTCCATTTGGGTTAGAAAGGTTGTTACTTCTGAGGTGCAAGTGGCTTCATCAATCTCATACTTGGTCAAAAGCGCCGAAACTATCGCATTCAAGGTCGTCGGTTGCTCTAGCATCGCCCAAATAACGACGCCCATAGCATCCAAGTCAAAGAAGCGTCCGCTGGCGAGTTCCATGACCACGGCCTGATCGTCCATCGTCGCTGCCATGACACCACTTTGTTTTTGTCGGATATGTTGATGGTTCATCGCCGCTCCTAACGGGGGTCTTGTTTTAAAGAGAGTGAAACTTTGGGCCCAAATCCCTGAGGTCATTTTCAATCGTGTCGACGACAAAGTCTAGTTCAGCAAGCGAAACTGGACGCGTGAGGCATTGAATGGGGGCTGTTTGTTGTAATGCCGTGACGGTGTCAAAATAGGCAGGTTGGGCGCCTAATGCAGCCACAAGACCGGGGCGGTAGGCGTGGCCGACAAAAGTGGCAAATGCCTGACCTGGACTAAGTGGACGCACGCGTGGCGGGCCATCGGTTGCCCAAGCCAAATCGTAAAGGGCACGAACCGGAAGTGGTGTCAGATGTGTGCTCGCAAAATCCACATGAAATTTGTCTCGATTACCCAGAACTCGATCCCGTTGCACGGCATCAGCGCCCAAAGCGTGGATAGCGGGCTGCCAAAGTTTTAGAAACCGGCCGTCAGGCTGGACTTGGACTTGATCACCCACGATCTGCAAAGCGCAGATGTCGTCGCTTAGCATGGAGTAGCCCCGCTGCACGAAGCTCGCCGCTAACGTGGACTTGCCCGCGCCAGAAGGCCCGCAGAATAAGACCGCTCCATGCTCTGTTGCAATGGCGCTAGCATGCAGAACAACCGAGCCACTGAGATGCAGCGCAGCACCCAAGGCGCTCCCTGTCACATAGGCACTGGCCTCGGACCGTTTTTCGACGGGACAATCCAAAACGATGCGCGCGCCGTTTTTGTCTACGCGAAAAGCACCGATGCCCGACGCTTTGAATTGCAGCCCGTCATCGATGCGGTGCCACCCTTGGATCGCCAGAGAGTCCTGCCAATCATCTTGGGGCACGTGGCCAAATCGCACACAAATGTCTGGCTCGACAGTTTCGCGGACTTCGGTGAAAGACGGCAAGCTTAAGACGCTGTCGATAAATTTGCCGGCGGATCGATAGAGCATTTGAGTTTCTTTAGCGAAAATGTGTCAAAGCGCGGACCAATGCCAATTGGGTGAGGGCGCTGATTTAGCACCTTCACCTAGTTGCAATTGGCCCTCAAAGATAGCCCCTTGCGACAGAACAAGACTGTTCTGGGTCATGACGCCATCTTGATTGAACCCGAATGCGGATTCAAAAAAACAGATACGCAGGCCTTCAATAAGACAGGTAGCATTGTCCCGCTTGGCGGCGTTTCAAGACTTGATTCACGAAATGCGCGGTCTCTTGATTTGCCTTCAAATTATTTTTCGGTCAGTTTGGCGCCAATGGGAGTTCTTGAATCAGATCACAACATGTTCCTTGTGTTCATGTCCTGTGTTGTTGCCTTGGTTGCAGGGTTTACCGGCTTGTCGCTGACGCGGGAGCTGTCCCATAAGCCGTTGTTTCAGAGACAGGTTGCTGTTGCTTTGGCCTCGATCGCCTTGGGCGGTGGCATTTGGTCGATGCATTTTGTGGCGATGCTGGGGCTCCAACTGCCGACCCTGTTTTACTATGATGCGGCGATCACGCTGGTCTCTGCGCTGATTGCGATTTTGCTCGTGGGCGCGGCCCTTGTGATGTTGCATTTTGCCGAGCGCACCCCGCTGGCGATTGCGATTGCGGGCGCGATTGTTGGCATTGGTATTTTGGGCATGCACTACATTGGCATGGCCGGTTTGCAGCTGTGCCGCGCGATTTATACGCCCTTTGGGATTGTCACGTCCTCGGTTGTGGCGGTTGGATTGTGTATGCTTGCGTTCTGGATCGCTTACGGCGAGCGCACGAAGCGTAATATTTTACTGGGCTCTGCCTGTTTTGCCGTTGCTGTGTGTTCTGTGCATTTCCTTGCCATGGCGGGCACGCAATTTGTTGAAGTGCCGAGCCTGAGCGAATTTGGCCCGACGATGAGCAATGAGGTTCTGGCGCTTGGCGTGATCTTTTCCAGCTTTGTTCTGTTCGGTACGTTCCTTTGGGTGAGTGTGACCTATTTGGTGGCGCGTCCAGTGGGGGAGCCTGTGGACGCTGTCGTTGCTACGCCTGTTGTTGAAGAGCTGGCAGAGGTTCAGCAGATCCCTTGTGAGCGCGATGGCACGCGGGTGTTTGTGGCGGCGCATGATGTGGCCTTGATGCGCGCGGATGGGCATTACACGCAGGTCTATACGGATCAGGATCGACTGTTCTGTGTGTGGCCGATTACCGAAGCGTCCAAGCGGCTGTTGCCGACGGGTTTCTTGCAGACGCACCGCAGTTATTTGGTGAACCCGGAGAAGGTGAGCCGGTTTGAACGCAGCAAGGACAAAGGGCGCGTCATGTTCGAAGCGAGTGATTTGCCGCCCGCACCTGTGAGTCGGTCAAAGCTGAAGCAAATTCAGGATGCACTTGGTGGAAAGACCGGCGCAGTTCATGCTGGATAAGGCGCATTTCGTGCAAAAGGTCAGCATTTCAAGGGTTTTCTAAAGCCTTCGCATACGTTGGTATGCACTTATTCTCCCTAGCCAGATTAATCGCTTTTAGGGAGGAGAGCCGATGATTCCAGCGGCATTTGAGTATTATAGACCTACAGATATGGCAGGTGTTCTTGCCATATTGGAGGAGCACGGGGATGACGCACGCGTCATGGCAGGTGGCCACAGCCTGATCCCGATGATGAAACTGCGCATGGCAGATGTCCCGCATTTGATTGACCTGCAAGACGTTGGCGGCTTGTCCGACATCGAGATCGGCAGCGACAGCATTCGTATTGGCGCGTTGGTTACGCAAGCGGACATTATCGACAACGCGGAACTGACGAAAGTCGCGCCGATCCTGCGCGAAGCAGCGCTGCAGATTGCTGATCCGCAAGTGCGCTACATGGGCACTGTTGGCGGCAATGTAGCCAATGGCGATCCGGGCAACGATATGCCGGGGTTGATGCAATGTTTGGACGCGACGTTTACGTTGGTTGGTCCGGACGGGGAACGCGATGTTGCGGCGCGCGACTTTTACGAAGCGGCCTATATGACCGAGCGCGAAGATGATGAAGTCTTGGTCGCGGTGAGCTTTGCCGTGCCGCGCGGTGGATATTGCTACGAAAAGCAAAAGCGCAAGATTGGCGATTATGCGACAGCTGCGGCTGCGATCCAGATCGAGAAGGATGGTGGAACCTGTTCTGCGGTGTCTGTCGCGATGACGAACCTTAGTGATACGCCGATTTATTCCGAAGCTGCTGGTGCGGCTCTGGTTGGCACTGCGGTTGATGATGCGGCGCTTAAGGCGGCGGTTGCTGCGATGCTCGAAGACATCGACCCATCAGAGGACAACAAAGGTCCGGTCGCATTCAAGAAACACGTGGCTGGCGTCATTTTGCGCCGCGCCATCGAGAGCGCTTGGGCGCGGGCGTAAGGAGCTAGAAACATGTCAGATAAAATGCACATCAAGCTGAACGTGAACGGCAAGGATGAAGAGTTCCTTGCAGAGCCACGCGAGCTGTTGATTTACACATTGCGCGAACGCCTGAACATCACGGGCCCGCATATTGGGTGCGAAACATCCCATTGCGGTGCGTGCACGGTGACGATTGACGGCAAGTCCGTGAAGTCCTGTACTGTCTTTGCGGCGCAAGCGAGCGGCAAGTCGGTGACGACGATTGAGGGTCTTGGTGATCCTGATAGCCTGCATCCGTTGCAAGAAGCGTTCAAAGAGCATCACGGTCTTCAGTGCGGATATTGCACACCGGGGATGATCACGCGGGCGACAAAACTTCTCGAAGAGAACCCAACGCCGACTGAGGAAGAAATCCGCTTTGGCATGGCTGGCAATATTTGCCGCTGCACGGGCTATCAGAACATCGTGAAATCCATTCAGGCTGCGGCCACAGAAATGAATGCAGCCAAGGAGGCCGCAGAATGAAGGACGAAGTAGACAACCGCGAAGATCGCGTCGCCAATCTTAAGGGTATGGGTTGCTCGCGCAAGCGGGTTGAGGACGCACGTTTCACGCAGGGCAAAGGCAATTACGTTGATGACGTAAAGCTGGACGGTATGATCTTTGGTGATTTTGTACGCTCCCCTTACGCACATGCGCGCATCAAGAGCATTGATACATCCGCTGCGATGGCATTGCCTGGCGTGATCGCCGTTTTGACCGCCGCTGATTTGGAGCCACTGGGTCTGCACTGGATGCCGACGCTTGCGGGTGACAAGCAGATGGTTCTGGCCGATGGCAAGGTGCTATTCCAAGGACAGGAAGTTGCCTTTGTTGTCGCTGAGGATCGCTTTATCGCGGCGGACGGTATTGAGCTGGTTGAAGTGGAATACGAAGAACTGCCTGTTCTTGTGAACCCGTTTGAAGCGCTCAAATCTGACGTTGTTCTGCGCGAAGATACGGTTGGCGAAGATGGATCGCCCACCGATGGCGCGCATGGTCCGCGCAAGCATCACAACCATATCTTTACATGGGATGCAGGCGACAAGGAGCCAACAGAAGAAGTTATCGCCAACGCAGAAGTCGTTGCGGAAGAGAGCATGTATTACCACCGCACGCACCCTTGCCCGCTTGAGACATGCGGCTCTGTTGCGTCGATGGACAAGGTCAACGGCAAGCTGACGCTTTGGGGTACGTTCCAAGCGCCGCACGCGATCCGGACCATTGTTTCCCTGATTTCTGGTATAGAAGAGCACAACATCCGTGTGATTTCCCCAGATATCGGCGGCGGTTTTGGGAACAAGGTTGGCGCCTATCCTGGATATGTGTGTTCGGTCGTCGCGTCCATCGTGACAGGCAAGCCTGTTAAATGGATCGAAGATCGCATGGACAACCTGATGACCACCGCATTCGCGCGTGATTATCACATGACGGGTAAGATTTCTGCGACTAAAGAGGGTAAAATCACAGGGCTGCACTGCCATGTGACGGCGGATCATGGTGGCTTTGACGCCTGCGCCGATCCGACGAAATTCCCAGCGGGTTTCATGAACATCTGCACGGGTTCTTACGATATCCCAACTGCCTATCTTGAGGTTGATGGTGTCTACACTAACAAAGCCCCCGGCGGCGTGAGCTATCGTTGCTCGTTCCGTGTGACGGAGGCGGTGTATTTCATCGAACGCATGATCGAGGTTCTCGCGATCAAGTTGAACATGGATGCGGCCGAGCTGCGCAGTCTCAACTTTATCAAGAAAGAGCAATTCCCGTATACGGCTGCTCTCGGATGGGAATATGACAGCGGCGATTATCAAACGGCTTGGGACAAGGCGCTCAAAACGGTTGATTATGAAGGGCTGCGTGCAGAGCAAGCGCAACGCGTTGAGGATTTTAAGGCTGGCAAAACCCGCAAATTGATGGGCATTGGTCTGAGCTTCTTCACCGAGATTGTCGGCGCGGGTCCCGTTAAGAATTGCGATATTCTTGGGCTTGGTATGTTCGATAGCTGTGAAATTCGTATTCACCCGACGGGTTCTGCGATTGCGCGATTAGGGACGATTTCACAAGGGCAGGGGCATGCGACGACATTCGCGCAAATCCTTGCAACTGAGATTGGTCTGTCTGCGGATAGCATTACCATTGAAGAAGGCGACACAGATACCGCGCCTTATGGTTTGGGCACCTATGGATCGCGTTCAACCCCAGTTGCGGGTGCGGCGACGGCCATGGCGGGGCGTAAAATTCGTGCCAAGGCACAGATGATTGCGGCCTATCTGCTAGAAGTTCACGACGATGACGTGGAATTCGATGTGGATCGTTTCGTGGTCAAAGGTGCGCCTGAGAAGTTCAAGACGATGAAAGAAATCGCCTTTGCTGCTTATAATCAGGCAATCCCCGGCATTGAGCCAGGTCTGGAAGCGGTCAGCTATTATGATCCACCCAACATGACCTATCCGTTTGGCGCCTATGTCTGCGTCATGGACATTGATGTGGATACGGGTGTTCCGGAAATTCGCCGCTTCTATGCGCTGGATGACTGTGGCACGCGGATCAACCCGATGATCATTGAGGGACAAATCCACGGTGGTTTGACCGAAGCCTTGGCTGTCGCATTGGGGCAAGAGATTGCTTATGACGACATGGGCAACTGTAAAACGGGGACGTTGATGGACTTCTTCTTGCCGACGGCATGGGAAGTTCCTAACTACGAAACCGATTACACAGTGACCCCAAGCCCGCATCACCCGATTGGTGCAAAAGGTGTGGGCGAAAGCCCACATGTTGGCGGTGTGCCGTGCTTCTCCAATGCTGTTCAGGATGCGTTCCGTGCCTTTGGCAACACGCATACGAACATGCCGCATGACCATTGGCGGATCTGGAAGACCGCGAATGAGCTGGGTCTGCACGACTGAACGTAAAAATGTGGCCCCCGATTTTGTCGGGGGTCCATCTTGCAGGAATTCATGATGAGTTGGAATGATCTACAAACTGCCTTGGCGGGCAGCGGATATGTTGCATCTGACGACCTAGCGGTCGCGATGCATTTGTCCCTGACGCTTGGGCGACCTTTGTTGCTTGAGGGTGCGGCGGGCGTTGGCAAAACGCAGCTAGCTAGCTCTTTGGCGGCAGAGCGCAATACCAAGCTGATCCGTTTGCAGTGCTACGAAGGCCTTGATGCGGCACAAGCGATTTACGAGTGGAACTATCAACGCCAATTGCTGACCATTCGTGCGGCTGCGGAAGATGGTGAGACCGGTCAATCGGTTGAGGCGCGCATTTTCTCGCGCGATTTTTTGCTGGAGCGCCCGTTGTTGGCCGCAATTACGCAGGACGTTGCGCCTGTGTTGCTCATCGATGAGATTGATCGCGCGGATGAGGAATTTGAAGCCTATCTGCTGGAAATCCTGTCCGAATTCCAAGTGACAATTCCAGAGCTTGGCACGGTTGAGGCCACGACACGCCCGATTGTGATTTTGACCTCCAATGGCACGCGCGATCTGTCGGATGCGCTGCGTCGTCGGTGTTTGTATTCTTATGTGAACTATCCAGATCGCGAGACGGAATTGGCGATTTTGCAGGCGCGCTGCCCTGATGTGCCTGCGCGATTGGGTGCGCAGATTGTTGGCTTCGTTCAGAAGCTGCGCGAAGAGGATTTGGACAAGGTTCCGGGCATTGCTGAAACGCTTGATTTCGCGGCGGCCCTCATGGGGCTGGGCATTGCGGATCTGACAGATGATCCAGCGGCGCTTCAGCATACGCTCAGCACGCTCCTCAAGACGCAAAATGATCGCGCGCAAGTCACTGTGGAAGTGGCGGGCCGGATTGCAGGACGCGCCGCATGAGCCGTGTCACACGCTTTGCTGGCCGCGACCCTGGTCCTGCTGCACGCGTGGCGGGGTTCATTGGGCATTTGCGGGAAAATGGGATGCGTTTGGGGGTATCTGAAACCGATCTGGCGCTGGCGGCTTTGTGTGAAGTCGATGCCAGTTGGCCAGAGCAAACGCGACAAGCGCTCCGCCCGATTTGCACGGGGTGCAAAGAAGAGGTGGAGCGTTTCGATGCCTTGTTTGACAGCTTTTGGCTGGATGCGGGGCGCGTGAAACAGAAGATCATTCCGACCAAGTCGAGCAAGAGCAACGATAACATGCATTCCTCGCGCGATGCAAAGGGCGAAGATGTTGCGGGCGGCGCTGGCACGGCTAACGCGCCTGATGGGGGTGACGGCGAAGCCGAGAGCGATGGCGAAGGTCGCCTGATTGCGACGCAGGTACGCAACACGATGCGCAATGATCTGCGCGAGTTGGTGCGCCCTGAGGATATTGCAGAGGCGGAAGCCGTTGCGCGACGTTTGGGCGTTGCCATGCGGGATCGGCGTTCGCGCCGCCGCATTGCTGCGCGCAAAGGGGATCGGTTGCACTTTCGCAAGACGATCCGCGCCAGCCTCGCCACGGGCGGTGAACCTGTGCGCCTGATCCGCAAGAAACGCCCTGATCGCCCAATGAAGATGGTTGCGCTCTGCGATGTGTCCGGCTCGATGACTGTTTATGCGCAGGTGTTTCTGTCGTTCCTCGCAGGGTTGATGCGGAGCGAGCCTACGGCTGATGCCTATCTGTTTCACACGCGCCTTGTGCGCATTACCGAAGCGCTGCGCGACAAAGATGCGATGCGCGCGATAGGGCGGATGTCACTGATGGCGGATGGTTTTGGGGGTGGTTCTGAAATCGGACCGTCGATTGCGCGGTTTGCGAATACCTATGCCAAACGGTTCGTTGATGGGCGCACTGTGGTGATGATCCTGTCGGATGGTTACGACACGGCGCCGCCCGACGTGATGGACGAGGCTTTGCGCGCGCTTAAGAAGCGTGGCTGCAAGATCATTTGGCTCAACCCGCTGAAAGGCTGGCGCGATTATGCGCCTGTGGCTTCTGGCATGGCAGCCGCGCTGCCGCATCTTGATCTGTTCAAAGCGGCGAACACTTTGGCCGATCTGGCATCCCTAGAAAATGAGGTGCATGCGCTATGACCCCTGCTGAATTCCTGTCCGAAGATTTGGCCGACGTCGCAGAAAACCTGCGCCGCAATGATGAGCCATTTGCCTTTGCGACGATCGTGCGCACGGCGGGATCGACGGCTGCGAAACCCGGTGCGAAGGCGGTGTTGAACAGTGAGGGCGCGATTGTTCATGGCTGGCTTGGCGGTGGATGCACGCGCGGTGCGGTGAAAAAGGCGGCGATTGAGGCGCTGCGCAGCGGTGCGCCGCAACTGGTGTCTGTCGCACCTGAAGAACTGCTGGCCGAGAAGGGCGTCAGCGCTGGCGACGAGGTCGATGGCACGCGGTTTGCGCGCAATGGATGCCCGTCAAAAGGCAGCGTTGATATCTTCATTGAGCCCTGTTTGCCCATGCCGCAATTGGTGGTTTTGGGCGCATCGCCTGTGGCGTTGGCGCTGGTCGCGTTGGCCCCGCAGTTTCATTGGTCCGTCGTGCAATCGCTGCCCGAAGTTGGTGCGAGCGATGTGCAACAACGTGTGATCGTGATTGCCACGCAAGGGCAGGGCGATATGGATGCGTTAGAAAGCTCTTTGGCGCTTGATGTGCTGCATACGGCCTTTGTCGGGAGTGCGCGCAAGTTTGCGAGCCTTGCTGAAAAGCTGGCCGCAAAGGGGATCGCGCAACAGAAGATTGAAGGCGTGAA